>DASUWQ010000212.1:0-37507 GCA_036378375.1 Chthoniobacterales bacterium | reverse complement strand
TGTCTATGCTATGGACCGATCGGATTTCCACTTACATTTATTACGACGGCGAACTTGCCCGCACTAATTACGATTCTCATACCGTAGTTGGGGGCGTCCGGATGAGTTTCTAGGAGACTTGATTAGTTGGCAGTTCACGCTCGCAGTCGGAACTTCTCGCTTCTGAAATCCACCTGATTAATAGGGAGGAGCTAGTGGTCGTTTCTTGGGTATTTTTACCTGTCTCATCGATCCGTGAGCACGCTAGCAAACATCTTGGGACCGAGGGTCGCGGTCAAGTTGACGAGTAATATCGGCGTGTTCGGTGACAACTCACCAAATGACTGGTAACTTGAACGGCGGTTTAACAACCACAACCAACAAAAGCTATGTTCAAGGTGGATGACCTTTTGGTCCCGGTTTCCCCGGAAGATCCGTGCGGTATCGACCTTTCTTACGACCCCGCTCTACACGAACTGGAAACACTCTCCCAAGGTAAGCCGGAAACACAGTTCTCTGAGGCTGAAGAACCTAACTGGAAAAAGGTGCGCGAACTGAGCTTGGCGCTATTTGGCCGTACCAAGGACCTGCGTCTTGCCATCTATTTGATCGTTGCCGAGCTGCAGGAGGAAGGATTTCCCGGTTTCGGCTCGGGGCTCCAATTGCTCCGCCACTTGGTCGAACGATACTGGGATACACTGTATCCGAGGCTAGATCCCGAGTTCGGGAACGATCCGCTCGAGCGGATCAATCTGATCTCCTCACTTTCAACACCGGAAAGTACATTCGGCGATCCATTTCAAATCTTGCGGCGGGTTCGCCGGGCGCCTCTCTGCTATTCGCAGCGTCTGGGAAGCATCTCACTTTCTCAAATCCAGGCAGCAAATACGAGGCCAGCGGCTCCACCGGAAGGCGATCAACCGGTAGCTGCCAAAGGGCCGGATTTAACCTTGATTGATGCCGCTTTTCGAGATTCCGATACCGCTTTATTGGTTCAGATTGACCAATCCCTGTCCAGTGCCATCAACGAGCTGGAGGCGCTAGGCGAGTTCCTGGATCGCACCGTCGGAGTCACGCGGAGTGTCAGTTTCGACGCCTTGAAATCGGCACTATTAGAGGCTCGAAAACAGGTTGGCCGCTATCTAACAAGTTCCGGGGAAGAACCGGCGTCTGGAACAGTAATCGTCGACGACAAAGGCCGGCAGGCCGCGATTCCCGGGCCAATCCAAACCCGAACTGACGTTTTGCGGTCTCTAGACGCCATCTGCGCTTACTATGAGGCAACCGAACCCTCCAGTCCGGTTCTACCGTTGTTAAGGCGTACCCAACAATTGGTCGGTAAGAATTTTACGGAGATCCTGCAAGAACTGGCTCCAGATACGGTGGCTCAAGTGAAATTAAGCTAACGGAGCATCGGAGCCGGCTTTTATTTACTTTTGTTCTTGCCTTGGTGAAACTCGGTGAGGCAAACTAATTAGTACTTCTGGGAAACAGCGTTTTTCAGAGCAAGCCAACTTAGCATCTTAGCAAAAGGTAGTCCACCCGGTATGGCATCTAGCAGTAGTCAAAAATTCATCGGTCGCAACCGTCCGCCTCGCGTTCAAATCGAGTATGATGTTGAGGTTTACGGTTCAGAAAAGAAGATTCAGCTCCCGTTCATTACTGGCGTAATGGCGGATCTATCCGGAAAACCGGTAGAACCGCTCGCTCCTATAGATGAGCGAAAGTTCCTCGAAATAGATATCGATAACTTCGATGAGCGGATGAAGGCAATTAAACCGCGTGTAGCCTTCCACGTACCTAACACGCTGACTGGTCAGGGTAATCTGGCGATCGATCTGACGTTTGAGAAGATGGATGATTTCTCGCCTGGCCAAGTGGCCAGGAATGTAGAGCCGCTCGCGAAACTGCTTACGGCACGCCAAGAGTTGGCAAATCTCATCGCCTACATGGACGGGAAATCCGGCGCTGAGGATGTTTTACAAAAGCTTTTAGCTGATCCCGCTCTTCTCCAGGCGGTCGCTAGTACACCGAAGCCGGAGAGATCAGAAGAACAGGCGTCGGGCTCTGGTGCCTAACCCAACGCGGCCTTCCGCCCAGGTTCAACAATCTTACCTTTATGGCTAAACAAGATCCCACTGCTTCTCCCGCTCCTGCCACCGCAGTGCCCGAGCCCCAAACCGCTGAAGTAAACGAGTTTGAGACCCTTCTTAACAAGGAGTTCCGACCCAAAACCTCTCAGGCACAGGAGGCAATTCAAAGCGCGGTTCGCACACTGGCAGAACAAGCGCTGCAGGGTGCCCAGCTGATCTCTGGGGATACTCTCCGGACTGTCGAGGCGATGATCGCCGAAATCGATCGCAAACTGTCGGAGCAGATCAATTTGATCATGCATCACGAGGATTACAAAACCCTCGAAGGCGCCTGGCGCGGGCTAGAACATCTCGTAACCAATACGGAAACGGACGAAATGCTTAAAATTAGGTTTTTAAACATTTCGAAGAAAGAAATTGGGCGGACGCTCCGTTCGTATAAGGGCGTGGCTTGGGATCAAAGCCCGCTGTTCAAAAAGATATATGAAGACGAGTTTGGCACTCCCGGTGGTCAGCCTCTCGGCGTCCTGATCGGCGATTACAGTTTCGATCATTCTCCTCCGGACGTTGAGATTCTTAACGGCATGGCTAAGATCGCGGCAGCCGCTCACGCTCCTTTCATCTCGGGCGCTTCGCCAACGTTGATGAATATGGAAACTTGGCAGGAGCTGAGCAATCCACGCGATCTAACGAAGATCTTTGGCACTCCCGAGTACGTACCTTGGCGCTCGCTACGCACATCGGAGGATTCCCGTTATATCGGTCTCGCCATGCCTCGGTTCCTTGCCCGGCTTCCATACGACCCAAAGAAGAACCCGATAGAAGACTTCGCCTTCGAAGAAGAGGTCGTTGCCGGCGATCACTCGAAATATATCTGGGCCAATTCCGCCTATGCGATGGGCACGAATATTACTCGAGCGTTCAAGCTCCACGGCTGGTGTTCCCGGATTCGCGGCGCCGAAAGCGGCGGTATGGTTGAGGGTCTTCCCTGTCACACATTTCCAACCGATGACGGAGGGATTGACATGAAATGTCCTACCGAGATCGCGATCACTGACCGGCGCGAGGCCGAACTTGCCAAGGCTGGTCTCATGCCATTGTCACATTGGAAGAACACCGACTATTCCGTCTTCGTCGGTGCACAGTCGCTGCAAAAACCGACCGAGTACGAAGATCCTGACGCAACGGCCAACGCCAATCTCTCCGCGCGACTTCCATACCTCTTCGCCGTTTGCCGGTTTGCGCATTATCTCAAGTGCATCGTCCGGGACAAAATCGGTTCTTTTAAGGAGAGAGTCGACATGGAACGCTGGCTTAATCAATGGATCACCCAATATGTAACGGCTGACCCAATGGCCAGCGAAAAGACGAAATCAGAGTTCCCATTGGCTGCCGCTGAAGTTACCGTTGAGGAGGTGGAAGGAAACCCGGGTTATTATACATCGAAGTTTTTCCTCCGGCCGCACTTCCAGTTAGAGGGCCTCACCGTCTCGCTGCGCTTGGTCACGAAACTTCCTTCAGTGAAAGGAGCGACCTAGTTAGATTGATCTTAACCTAGTTTGGTAGACAGGTGAATTAGGTGGGTCTCGAATAAGGGGCGTCTCAAAATCGAAAATGCGCCGTCCCAGAATCGAGCACGGCCATGGAAAACCGCAGCGCGCGTCTATGATTTAAGAGGGAAATTCACCCGGCACTAATAATGCTATCCTGATTTTGTGACGACTGATCAATCCCTGACTAAAACCCTGGTTTGATCCGGTCGCAGCAAAGAAAAGGAGGATTGGTAGTTACACACAATCGTCATCTTTCAAAGTAAAAACATATTAATGATACGTTTCTAGTTTATGGCAGTCGATTATTTCCTGAAAATAGATGGAATCGAGGGCGAGTCCAAGGATAGCAAGCATCAAAACGAAATCGAGATAGGTTCATTCTCGTTCGGCGCAACCCAGACCGGTAGTTTCAGCGCCATGGGTGGTGGCGGTAGTGGTAAAGTCAGTATGCAGGATTTTCACTTCACCATACCGACTCAGAAAGCGAGCCCAAAACTATTCAAAGCGTGCGCGACCGGTGAGCACATTCCAAAAGCAATTCTGACCTGCCGGAAAGCCGGAAAAGAACAGCAGGAATTTCTGAAATATACCTTTTCGGATCTTCTAGTCTCCTCATTCCAGACTGGCGGTAGCAGTGATACACCTATGGACCAGGTGTCACTGAACTTCGCCAAAATTGAGTGCGAGTACAAGGAACAGAAACCCGATGGCACACTCGGTGGCTCGATCAAGGCCGGGTATGACCTCAAGCAGATGAAGGAAGTCTAGTTGGGTCTTAGAAAACGAAACCGGGAGGTCGGACGCCTCCCGGCATGTTCGTTAACGCTCAACGGATTTCCACCTTCTGCGCAGATCAGGAAACCTGACCCGATCGGGTTGTTCCTGTAACCATGAGCAAATCGCCTCAAATTGACAAGGTCCAACCTTGCTTGCTTGATCGGTTAGTCGATGAGCGCCCGGAGGTCCGAACCGAAACAACCGGTCGAGGTATCTCGCTTTCACGCTATCGTCAGGGAGTTCTGAGAGATATCGAATGGCTGCTTAACGCCAAGAGCCGGCTAGCACATGAAGGGTTCGCTGATTTCCCAGAGACTGAAAATTCAGTGCTGAACTTCGGGATGCCCGATCCAGCTGGTAGAAGTACTGACAGACCCACGATCGGTCAGATCGAGAAAGACATCGCGGCCGCATTGGTGCGCTTTGAACCACGAATTATCGCAGATAGTCTAGTGGTCAAGGTAGTCGAGAGTTCTACTAATGAAGCATCGGCTTCGCCTAACGTCCTTACCTTTTCGATTACAGGCGAACTTTGGGCATCTCCAATGAACGAAGAGTTGCACCTGAAGACCGAAATCGACCTGGAGACAGGTAAGTGCCGCCTCTAACAACATTTCTGCGCATATGGACCGGCGGTTGCTAACTCATTATAATAAGGAGTTAGCCCATCTTCGAGAAACTGCGGCTGAGTTTGCTCGCGAATTTCCAAAGATTGCCGGCCGGCTTGCCCTAGATCGGGATGCGAAAGAGGTCTGCCCAGACCCATTCGTTGAGCGGTTACTCGAAGGGTTTGCCTACCTGGCTGCTCGTATTCAGGTGAAGCTCGATTCCGAATTCCCGGAGTTCACCCACGGACTGCTCGAAACTGTTTATCCACACTACCTCAGTCCAACTCCTTCGATGGCCGTCGTCCAATTCGAACCCATCCTTCACGACACCAGTTTGCCCATGGGTTTCTCCATACCCCGAGGAACAGCGCTACGATCGGAGATTGGACGCGGTCAACGGACACCCTGCGAGTACAGGACTGCTCATCCAGTCACTCTGTGGCCACTGCGGATCGCTGAAGTCAGCTATCATACAAGAGAGCTGCTTCAATTTAACCTTCCGCCGGGCCTAGGTGCGCGAGCTGTCCTCAGGATCCGGCTTGAAGGTATACCGGGCATCGACTTTTCAAAACTCCCGCTCGACGCCCTTCCTCTTTTTCTGCGCGGCGCCGACGATCTACCCGATGCGATCTACGAACAGATTTTCCGGAACGGGATTGGGGTTGTCGCAGTTAAGCCCAAAGGGATTCCTCTGCCGGACCAATTTTCGCCGGCCAAGCTCTCCATTCGGCCGCTCAGTTTCGACACCGATCACGCGCTCCTACCTGAGACGTCTCGAAGCTTTTCCGGTTACCGGTTGTTGCGCGAATATTTCGCGTTTCGCCAGCGATTTCTCTTCTTCGAACTCGGTTCTCTCCGCCCGCTATTGCGGTACTGTCCTGGCACAGAACTCGATCTTCTTGTGTTGTTCAAAGACCAGGATTTGCGCCTCGAGAATCGGGTAGAGGTAAATTCTATCGGGCTTTTCTGTTCGCCTGCTATCAACCTGTTCGAACGCCGCCTCGACCGGATTTCCCTCGATCATCGGCACCACGAATACCAGGTGATCCCGGATAAAACGCGGCCTTTTGACTTTGAAGTATTCGACATTCGATCGGTGACCGGCTACGGCGCGCAGACCGGTGAAGAGCAGGCATTCCTGCCATTTTACCTAACGCGGGAGCGGCTTTCTGGCAATAGCGCGTCAGAACAGTTGCGTGGATTCTATACGACCCGCCGAGCGGAGAGATATCTCACGGCAAAAGAACGGCAGTTCGGTCGCGTCCATTCGTATATCGGTTCCGATGTATTTCTTTCGCTGGTTGATCCTTCGGCTGCGCCCTACAAATCAGAGCTCCAACAACTCGGCGTTACCGCCCTGTGCACCAATCGTCATTTGCCGTTGGAGATCACTGTGAACCAGGGACGTTCCGATTTCACCACTGAAATCAACGCGCCAGTCGACGCGATTCGGAGCGTGAGCGGGCCGACACCTCCCCAGCCGGCTCTTGCTCAGGGTGCTGAAACCTGGCGTCTGATCAGCCATCTCTCTCTCAATTACCTTTCTTTGAAAGACTCCAAAAACGGTGAGGGCGCCAACGCTCTGAGGGAGATACTTTATCTCTATATCGACCGATCTGACCGCCTCGCTCAAAAGCTGGTCGAAGGCGTGATCTCTACCACCGTTCAGCCGGCTGTCCGGCGTTTGGAAGCCCCGGGGCCTATCACCTTCGTTCGTGGCATGGAGATCACCGTCGAGTTGGATGAGCTTGCCTTCGAGGGTGTCGGCACGTTCGTTTTTGGCGCCGTACTGGCGGATTTTTTGCGGCGCTACGTCTCCATCAACTCATTCACCGAGACCGTGATCAGAACTCGGCAACGCAAGGAGATTATGCGTTGGGCAGCGCATCCGGGCCAACGAGGAGTGATCTAACCGATGAACACCCCTCTGGAAGATGCTTTGGCCTCGACGCCGTTCGAGTTTGACTTTTTTCAAGCGGTCAGATTGCTGGAAGCAGCACGTTCAGAAATGCCTCGAGTGGGTCGCTCGCTGAGCCCGCGTCAGGATCCAGTTCGCTTCGGACAGAATCCGTCGCTCGCTTTCGCGCCGGCGTCAGTCGAAAGTTTCTTACCGTCAGACGATGAGCTCCCTCCCCGGCTGCTAGTCTACTTTCTCGGCCTATTTGGACCTAATGGTCCACTGCCATTCCATGTGACTGAGTTTGCTCACGAACGACTCCATTCCAACCGGGATGCATCACTCGCCCGCTTCCTGGATGTCTTCCATCATCGCGCGCTCAGCCTCTTTTATCGATGCTGGGCTGACTCTCGCAAAGCCGTCGACCTTGACCGTCCGACAGAATCGCGACATTCAAAGTATTTTGGTAGCTTCTTCGGCTTCGGTCTACCGTCCATGTGCGACCGGGACACCGTCCCAGACTGGGCAAAGCTCTTTTTTACCGGCCGGCTCGCCGCCCAAAATCGTAACTCCGAAGGGCTGGAGGCGATCCTCGCCGAGGATCTCGGGGCCCCGGTAAAACTAACTACATTTGTCGGGGAATGGCTGAGCTTACCTCCCCGCTCGCTCTGTTCGCTCGGATCAAGCCCGGAGAATTGCTTGCTCGGCCAAACGGCCATAGTAGGAAGCCGCCTATGGGTTGGCCACTTGAAGTTCCAGCTGCGGATTGGTCCCTTGGATTTCGGTCAGTTCAGACGACTCCTCCCCAACGAAACTCTGTTTCAACGGCTTAAAGATTGGGTGCTTAACTATGCCGGGCGAGAATTTGTGTGGGATACGAATCTGATTCTGAAAGCAGCTGAGGTCCCAGAGATCAGGCTCGGCGAGTTGGGTGGCGGTGGACTACTCGGCTGGACCACTTGGCTGAAAAGCCTTCCGTTTCGGAAAGACGCCAATGAACTAATTCTCATCGGCGATAACTAACAGGCGACTGAGGACAGTCGCCGCTATCGATAAAATTATGGCAGACATCCGTCGCACCGCGTTATTTAGCAAGCTCACGCCGCTCGCGTACAAATCAGTCGAAGGAGCAACGCTCTTCTGCAAGATGCGGGGCAATCCTTACGTTGAATTGGTTCATTGGATTCATCAAATCTTGCAGGGCACGGACAGCGATATTCATCGAATCATTCGTCATTTTGAGCTTGATCCTGCCCGAGTCGCGTCGGAGTTGACGGCTTCACTTGATAGGCTTCCTCGGGGAGCAACGGCTATCTCGGACTTTTCCCCTCATCTTGAGGAATGCATCGAACGCGGTTGGCTCTACGCGTCGTTACTCTTCAGCGCAAAAGGTGTACGCACCGGACACCTGGTAGTTGGCATGGTCAAGTCTGCCGCTCTTCGCAATGTCTTTGTTGGGATGTCGCGAGAGTTTTCCAAGATCAAGGCCGATACACTAACCGATAGCTTCGGTGATATAACATCTGGTTCTCCCGAGGAAGCGGAAGCGCCCATCGATACCGATTCAGCTCGCGAAGAGAGTGGCGGAACGCTGGCTCCAGCCGTCATGGGTAAACAGGAAGCGCTAAGTCGTTTCTCGATGGATTTGACCGAACGGGCGCGGAAAGGCGAAATTGATCCAGTTCTCGGCCGGGACGAAGAAATCCGACAGATCATCGATATTCTGATGCGGCGACGACAGAATAATCCTCTGCTCGCAGGAGAAGCCGGTGTCGGAAAAACCGCCGTGGTCGAGGGCTTCGCGGTAAGGATCGCCAAAGGCGATGTCCCCCCTGCCCTCCGCGAGGTAACATTGCGCTCGCTAGACCTCGGCCTGCTTCAAGCCGGCGCAAGTATGAAAGGAGAGTTCGAAAATCGGTTACGCCAGGTAATCGAAGAAGTGCAGGCGTCGCCCAAACCGATTATTCTGTTTATCGACGAAGCCCACATGTTGATCGGCGCCGGAGGCGCTGCCGGTCAAGGGGATGCGGCCAACCTCCTGAAACCTGCGCTGGCGCGCGGAACCTTGCGAACTATCGCTGCCACAACCTGGGCCGAATATAAGAAGTACATCGAGAAGGATCCGGCTCTGACCCGCCGGTTCCAGGCGATCAAAGTCGAAGAGCCGACCGAAGATACCGCGGTGCGAATGATTCGTGGGTTAGCAGCTACTCTCGAAAAACATCATGGTGTTCTGATCCTCGACGAAGCTTTGGAATCGGCTGCGCGACTATCTCATCGTTACATTCCAGCGCGACAGTTGCCGGACAAGGCGGTGAGCCTCATCGACACGGCTTGCGCTCGCGTCGCCGTTAGCCAGCATGCAACGCCCGCCCGATTGGAAGATACCCAACGCCAAATCGACATGCTCACGACAGAAATCGCGATCCTGGATCGCGAGGCCTCGCTCGGACGAGATCCCGGCGAGAAAAGAGAAAACCTTCAGAAACAACTCGATGAGCAGGAAGCTCGCAAACGCGAATTGGAAGATCGTTATCAGAAGGAGCTGCTCATCGTGGAGAAGATCCGGTCATTCCGCAATCAGTTGAGCGAAGCAAAGGCCAGCCAAAATAATCACTCCGGCGACCTTCCGTCTTCGCCGAGCACTGGCGCGGCAGCCACCGATCCAAAAGAACTTTTGCAGGGTCTCCGGGGAGCCGAAGACGAACTCGCCACCCTACAGGGCGAGGATCCTTTGATCTTGCCGCACGTTGATGCACAGGCCGTCGCCAGCGTTGTCTCTGACTGGACCGGCGTTCCCGTGGGCCGCATGGTCAAAAACGAAATCCAGGCAGTCCTGAACTTAGCCGCAGCCTTAGAAAAACGGGTGATCGGACAGGATCACGCCTTGGACGCAATTGCTCGCAGAATCCAAACCGCCAGAGCCGGACTAGATAATCCAAGCAAACCAGTCGGAGTCTTTCTTCTGGCAGGGCCAAGTGGCGTCGGGAAAACAGAAACCGCTCTTGCGCTCGCGGAAAACTTCTACGGTGGAGAAGCGAACCTGATTACCATCAACATGAGCGAGTTTCAGGAGGCGCATACCGTCTCCACTTTGAAAGGATCACCTCCTGGCTATGTCGGTTACGGCGAAGGCGGCGTACTCACTGAAGCCGTCCGGCGGCGGCCATACAGCGTGGTTCTCCTGGATGAAGTGGAGAAAGCCCATCCCGACGTCCACGAGATTTTCTTTCAAGTCTTCGACAAAGGAATGATGGAGGACGGCGAGGGACGGCGAATTGATTTCAAGAATACGATTATCCTACTCACTAGCAATGTCGGTAGCGACCTAATCGCCCGCCTCTGCGCCGAGGGTAACGAAAAACCCGACCCTGAAGAGGTCACGGCTGCACTGCGTCCCATGCTTCTCAAGGTTTTTCCCGCCGCTTTGTTGGGCCGGCTTATGGTCATTCCCTACTACCCCTTGGACGATGAGATTCTTAAATCGATCATTCGCTTGCAACTTTCGCGGATACAGAAGCGGATTCACCAAACCCACAACACAGAATTTACCTACACTCCAGCAGTGGTCGAGTTAATCGCGGCACGCTGCACCGAAGTGGAAAGCGGTGGTCGCATGATCGATGCAATCCTGACCCAAACGCTCTTGCCCGACATTAGCCGCGAATTCCTGAACCGCCTCATGCTGGGCACACCGGTACGAAAACTCAATGTATTAGCCGGTAGTGATGGCTCGTTTTTGTATCGGTTCGACGACGAGACCACCGCCATGCGTTCCGAGTCGCCTAACAGTCCCGAATCTGGCGAAAACGCCGACATGGCGGCTCATCAAAACTAGCGCTTTATGTCCTTCGATCAAACAAACCGAATCGCCTCTGTTAAGACCCCATTCGGAACCGATCAGGTGGGTGTTCTAGGCCTTGAAGGAGAAGAAACACTTGGGCGTCTTCCCAGCTTCGAATTGCAACTGATCAGCGAAAAGAAGTCTTTGGATCCTAAACAAATTCTTGGCCAAACGGTGGGCGTCACCTTAAACCTAGGAAGCGGCAAAAAACGCTATTTTCACGGCTACGCTATCCAATTTGGGCGAGATTTCTTCCGTGACCGTTACTACGTATATAAGGTCACGATAATGCCCTGGCTTTGGTTTCTAACCAGAACCTCTAACTGTCGAATCTTTCAGAACAAAAGCGTCGTCGACATCGTCCAGAAGGTCTGCAAGGACGATGGGTTCGACCAGATAGAGTTAAGGTTGAAAGGGAATTATACCCCTTGGGAATACTGCGTTCAGTATCGCGAGACTGATTTTAACTTTGTAAGCCGATTGTTGGAACAAGAAGGAATCTACTATTTTTTTAAATACGAAGAAGACAAGCATACATTGATTCTCGCGGACTCACCAACTTCGCATCAACCGTTCCCGGGCTATGAACAGATTAAACTCCGGCCCATCAGCCGAGTCGCTGCCGCCGAAGACCCTGAACAGATCCGGGATTTTGCGTCCGAAATGAATCATCTCACGGGGAAGTTCACGCATACTGACTATGATTTTGAAAAACCCCGATCTGATCTGACGTCTCGCTCCCAAATGCCCGGGCAGTACTCGAAATCCAGCTTCGAAGTTTATGACTACCCTGGGGAATACGTAAAACACGAGGACGGTGATGCCTGGGCGCGAACCCGGATGGAAGAAATTCATAGCCAGATTCAGTCTGCGACCGGTTGGGGTGATACGCGCGGTATCGTTCCGGGGTCAATCTTTACGTTAACAGAAAGCCCATTTTCCGAAGACAATCGGAGCTATCTCGTCGCGTCGGCCCAGTACGAACTTCGTCCAGCCGAATTCGAGACCGGAAGCGAAGGCAGCGATCAGGTATTTCGCTGCCAGTTTGAAGTGCAACCATCGGATACACAATTCCGGCCAGCACGTATTACCGAAAAGCCTAAGACCCTAGGTGTTCAGACCGCAGTCGTAGTAGGCCAACAGGGAGACGAAATCTACACAGATAAATACGGCCGGATCAAGGTACAGTTTCACTGGGATCGCGAAGGGAAAAAGGACCAAAACAGTTCATGCTGGATGCGGGTGGCCCAAGCATGGGCCGGCCGGCGTTGGGGATCGACTTTCATCCCGAGGGTCGGTCAGGAAGTAATTGTGGATTTCCTCGAAGGTGATCCGGATCAACCCATTGTGACCGGCACCGTTTACAACGCCGACCAGATGCCGCCCTACCTTGGTAACGGCCTGGATTCAAAGCACACCAACGACCCAAATGTGAGCGGTATTAAATCTTGTTCGACAAAAGGAGGCAGCGGTTTCAACGAATTCCGCTTCGATGATAACAAGGGGCAAGAACAGCTCTTTATTCACGCGGAAAAAGACATGGATGTTCGTGTAAAGAACGATCAGCACAACGTGATCGAAAGCAATTTCGCTCTTAAAGTCGGATCCGGAAATTATAAGGAGCAGATTAAGAAAGATGGTTCGCACTATATCGATTGTGCCCAGGAGTTCGGCTACAAAACTGTCAAAATTATGTTAACCGCGGACATGGAGATGCATCTCAAAGCCGGCGCCAGTTTCATTAAACTTGGACCTGATGGCATCTACATCAGCGGGCCAATGGTCTACATTAATTCGGGTGGTGCGGCAGATTCCGCACCTTCGGTGGATGACGGCCCGGCGATCGATCCCGATCCGACTAACAATTCAAAGTCAGGGTCGCCTTCTAATTAGTGCAATGCACACTGACTCCGGCCTCTCTTCTACGGAAGCCAAGAAGTATTGAACGATGGCCGGAGAACGACTTTGCCGGGACCCGAAAAGGATCCCCTAATTAATCGAGCAGGAAAGAGAAACCCAACCAAACAAAAACGATGACATTCAGTCTTTTTCTCGCGTGGTCTTGGTTTGGACGTGGCCAGCTGACTCAGATGGCGCTCGCTTACGGCATCTCTCCGTTTGTCGCAATAGGTAGAACGTTCGTTCTCCAACGTCTGCGTCATTTTGAAGCGGTTCAGTCAGCCATTGAAACTAACGCGTTAGGCAGTCCAGGGTTTCCGCCAGGCCTGATACGATGCCGGACCATAAGAAACAGGATGAACCTGACGGCGACTATTACAACATGGCGCGGCGGGCTGCAGGAGTCTTCATTTTCTGCGTGCTTAGCAATTTGGACCAGGGCGAGAGCGTGTACGTTGCGGACTGTGGGAGTAAACTGAACGCTTATTTCCAGGCCCAGCTAGTTGGCTAAGTGCAATAACTATCACTCCGCCAAAGTTAAAAGTATGGTGTCAAGCGTGGCGTTGCAATCCAAGTTGTTCAGAGATGACGAGAGACTTCAAGCCTGTCTGGTTAGCGATCCTGCCCACGTGCAGAAAGATGCGAAAGGCGATCATGTAGCAAGAATCCAGCAGGCGCTGCGGATTCTGCTGGAAGACGATGGAGTCGACATCGACGCTGACGAATTGAAGTCTAAAGAGTACGGTCCATCGACAACCGACGCGGTCCAGAAGTTCAAAGATGATCGGAAAATCATCAACTTCAGTTACCAAAAGTCTGCCGATAACATCGTCGGTAAGATGACCATCGCACGTTTGGACAAAGAAATACTTGCGAAAGAGAAGGCGGGCGCCCCCGAGTTCATCGATCTGACCAAGGCGCAGATCAACCTGATCAAGGCAGACACGGTGCGCTGCCGGCAAATGCTCGACATCGTGCTGCGGCGTCTCCGGACCGTCGCTCACATTACACCGTCCGGTAGTTTATTAGTCACCCCCCGAGACCTAACAATGTATGATACAAAGGTCCGGATTTTGAACGTCTTCCGGATCAATACGTTCGAAGCTGACGACTTTCCGGTGCCTCCCGATATATTGACGACTTTGCGGGCTCGCTTTCGGGGACTGAACCTGCCGGGCCCAGGGAATCCGCTGGTGGATGGGATTCCGTTCGGCACGCTGCTCGAAAATTTCTCGAGGATACGCCACGGCATAGATGAGACTTTCCCGAAACAGTTCTGGCCGCCAGGCACCTTCAAGGGAAGTTCGATCGGTTTCTTTGCCGCATTCGTGGATGCATCGAATTTCAGTGACAAGACGGTTAGGTTCAAACTGCGATACTTCGACGCTACAGAGGTGGACGCCGATGGCAGGGCGGTAACGCTGGCGCACGAACGTGCGCACACACTACTCAGAGCCAATGGACATCCCGGCACAGGTGACCAACCATTTTGCGTGGCGCCCCACCTTGGTGATCCCAACGTGACTACATCTGATCAAGCCCTGGCGAATCCTTATTGTTACGAATGGCTGATTTATTCTATGCAGCCAGACTATAACCCTGGCAAGCACCGCGGTCCGGAGTGTGGCACCTAAAGTGGCTCGGTCCACACGAACCCTAACGAAATTCTGCCTCAACCTTAGAATGACCCAAGACAGTTCGCGTGACTATGGCGTGCCTCACTTCGCCTTATTCAGAGACAGTTGGGATCTGTCTTCACGAAAATTGCAACGGTGCAGTGCCCGTTCAATCCGTTCGCTGTGTTACAGCAGTAACAGCAGCGACACCCCGTTTTTCTGTAATTTCCTTCCGTTGGCGAAACCTGGTCTGAGCAGCGTCCCAGTTTTGACATTCACAGTCCCAAGATCGAGGGCACATCGCACGGGTCGGAGGCTCCTATCCTCCGTGCTACGAGTCAAAAACCCTTGGCATTGTTGCTGCTATACACTAATCGACCCGAGCCGTTCCGTTATAAACGGCCCCGACTAACTACCCGCAGCAACCAGCGTGGTCAGCTCTAACTAATCAGCTAACCAACAAACAACAACCTAGTAACAATAAGTTTTAAGTATGGCAGTAGATTATTTCCTCAAAATCGATGGCATCGAGGGTGAATCCAAAGACAGCAAACATCAAAACGAGATCGAAATCGGTTCGTTCTCATTTGGCGCAACTCAGACCGGTAGTTTTAGCGCCATGGGCGGTGGCGGTAGTGGCAAAGTCAGTATGCAAGATTTCCACTTCACGATACCGACTCAAAAAGCCAGTCCGAAGCTGTTCAAAGCCTGCGCTACCGGCGAGCATATTCCGAAGGCAATTCTGACCTGCCGGAAAGCCGGAAAGGAGCAACAGGAGTTTCTGAAGTACACGTTCTCGGATCTTCTGGTCTCATCGTTCCAGACCGGCGGCAGCAGTGATACCCCCATGGACCAGGTGTCACTTAACTTTGCCAAGATTGAGGCCGAGTACAAGGAACAGAAGGCCGACGGAACACTTGGCGGCTCGATCAAGGCCGGTTATGACCTCAAACAGATGAAGGAAGTCTGATCTCGCACGACGGGCCGGATAGGGTGACGTAAAACAATCGCCCTCCGGCCGTCGAAACAAAGCACCCAATATTTGCGCGATATGAAACTCTCTGCTGATGATCAGACCAATTTTCCTAAGTTCGCTTATTACCTGCGGCATGATTTCCCTCTGCAAATTGGTAATGCCGTTATCACATCGAACCTCCGGAAATTTGGCTCATTGAGCTTGGCCCAGGCGCGAAGCGCTCTGATGTGGGACACCGAGCCATTAGTTGTAGTCACCGATTTAGATGCGGGGCAATGTGGTGTGCCCCGGGCTGACGGCTGTACTTCTGATAGCACCCAGATTGAAATTGACGATGACGTTGTCAACGAGTTTGAACAGAACGCGAATGCCAACCTGAGGCTCACCGCGTTTGGTCGTCACGTATTCCTCGCCGGGGTGACACTGCTCCATGAAATGTGTCATTGGGGAAATTTTCTCAATGGTGTAGCGGAGAATGACGGAGACGCCGGGGAGAAGTTTGAAACTGCTGTCTATGGGGGTGTGGTGCCGGACTAGGCACTCCTATTTCGAAATGGTCTAGCTAAAACTCGTCATTTAACAATCCCACGGTTTCAGCATTCGCGATTATTCGATAAGCCAGGCTGAATTTGTGCTACAATTTGGGACAAATCATGTCCGTCGTAAACTCTAGCAGCGTCCGTCGAAAAAAACGGAAAGCCCCGGATAAGCTGGAGGAATACGTGCGTTATTGTCTACTGAACAATCCCGGTGTTTTTCAAAACCACTCTGAGGCCCCCTTGCCCCAAATGGTGGCGACCATTCCCGGTCAGTACAACAGCACACAAGGCATCGACATCTTCGCACTCGATAAACAACGCCAACTGTGGGTTATCGAGGTTTCACGCGGTCGCAAAAGCGGCGCTCTGTTGATCAAAGAGCTAGCAGAGCGCAAGTATTCGGGCTACAGACCCCAAATGTCAGAGGAATGGCGCGGTGCAGCCGCGACCAAGTTCCTGGAGAGACCGGATTCAACAATGATGTTGGAAAGGCTGTTTGACGTTTCTGGATTGGACCGCGAGGAGTTAGAAAGCCTATTTCAAGAAAAGTTCAAAACGCACCGAAAGGCTATTGTTGTCCCAGCCGGGTGTGATGTTGGTCCCGTCGAAACAAAAGGCAGCAAAGAATTCTATTCGGCGCCTGGACAAAAGGCCCGAAACAAAATCGATGTCCCGGACCTTATGTTTGGTACGGACATTTACACGTTTGACCCTCCCTACGTATTTTAAACGGCCGCTCGCGTGGGGCATGGTCTCAGTTCGTTTGAACCCGGCGAGGTAACGGCGGCTTCCACAATGCCCGAAGTAGTATCAGCTCGAGCCAAAACGAGCTCATGAGCAAGCCTTCCGGGGAGTTCTGAAGTTACATGAACGCGGCCGAAAGATCTGCCAATCTGTACGACGAAGTGTTATATCCCGCCGCAGTTCATGTCCACACGGCGCCAGATCGATTGGCCACCGTTGGGGTGCTCCGAGGGATGCAGCCTGCTCGGGTAGATCACAGTCGAGTGTTGGAACTCGGCTGCGGCGTCGGCACTAACCTGATCTCCATGGCCTTCAACAATCCACATAGTCGATTCCTGGGTATAGACTTGGCCCACGGTCCGATCGCTGCGGGCCAGAAATCGATTTCGGAGCTTGGCCTGAAAAACATTGAGCTGGAGCCCCTCGACCTGTGCGAGGTCAACCAGCAAAGATTCGGCGCTTTTGACTACATTATCGCGCATGGCCTCTATTCCTGGGTACCCCACCCTGTGCGCGAACGCATACTTGCTCTTTGCCGCGACATGCTTGCTCCGCAAGGCATCGCTTACATCAGTTACAATGCCTATCCCGGAAATCACCTGAGAGAGCTGGCTCGCGGCATTATCCGGTTTCACACCACGCATCTCAGACAGCCGCTCGATAAAATTCAACAGGCGCGCGCAGTCCTTGAATTCTTGGCCGGGTCCACACTTACACCAGATGCCTACACTACCGTGCTGAAGTCAGAATTTGAACGCGTTGTTAAATACCGGGATGAGGCGTTCTTTCACGACGACCTGAGTGAGATTAATCACTCATTCTATTTCCACGAATTCATCGGGGACGCCAAACGTCATGCTCTCCAGTTTCTCGGAGAATCGAGTCCGAATGAAGTGGATCCCGGAAAAGTGACTCCTGACGTGCTGAGCAAATTGAACGAACTGCAGGGCGGCAACGAGATAATTTGTGAACAATACAAGGACTTTGTTCGCGGCTGCGGCTTCCGGCGAACGCTTCTATGCCATGAGGATGTTGGGTTGGCCCCGACGCGGCTGCCTGAAAAAGTCAAAGCGCTTTACATTTCTTGCGATGCTTCGCCAGTCCAGTCCGATGGAGAACACATTTCTAGCCGGATGGTTTTTCGCCGATCCGACGGCACTGAGATCGAAACTGAGCATCCGCTGATTGTCGCAGCTTTGAATTATATCTGTTCAGAATGGCCATGTACAATCACATTCGCCAGCGTTCTTGATCGCGCACGATCCTCGGTGCCCGGTAACACAGCGGCCAGTTCGCTTGAGGGTGACGCCGCATCGCTGGCCGAGGCGCTACTGAAAGCGTACGAGAGCGGCTTCTTACAATTGCACGCAGGTCTCCGCTCGGTTGTTAACCGTCTGAGCGACTATCCCGTAAGCAGCGCGCTGGCTCGATTTGAATTGACGCGCGGTGCACTCGCGACTAGCCAGCTTCACAAATTTGTCAGACTGGAAGATCCGATCAGCCGACGGCTGGTGCAACTACTCGACGGAAGTGCTGATATTAAGTCCATCCTTGACGCGTTACTTTCATCGATCAAATCGGAGCCGGTGGAGCTCTATGAGAACGGAGCACCTCTGACTGATCCCGATTTAATCTCACAGGCAGTGGAGAAGCGACTTCCAGAAGTTATGCTAGCCCTGGTGAGAGAAGGTTTGCTTGTCGGATGAGTCCTACTTGGAGACCAGCTATTAGGCATAAAATTATGGTAGGTTCGTGAGACGCTGCCAGTTAAGTCGAGGCGACTTAGGTGGGCCTCCTTGGTTTGCCGCTTTCATTAGTTAAGATTGATGTTAACATTAAATTGAAGCTATTATGCCCCCAGCTGCCCGAGTAACTGACCCGGTGGTGCATCCACTTCCACCGGTTTTAACCCCTGGCCCCGGAAGTCCGAACGTCTTGATTGGGATGCTCCCGGCCTGGCGCGGTGTACCGGCGGCAGCTGCTGCTGCTTTACAGGCAGCCAAACAGGTTTCGGATGCTGCTATCCAAGCGGCCGAAGCCGCTACTTTGGCCGCCGCAGGGACCCCGGGCGCCCCCGCTGCCGAAGCCGCCGAGCAGGCCACCAAAGCGAGCGCCGCTACGAGTATGGGTTCTACTATCACGTCCGCGGCGGGTGGAGCAGATATTCACGCTTGCGCAACGCCGCTTCCGGTGCCGCCACACGGGCCTGGAGTCGTGATCGATGCCTGCCCCACCGTGCTAGTTAATAACCTTCCAGCGGCGCGAATGGGCGACACCATTCTTGAAGCGGTCGGCCCGCCGAACAAGATCGCGATGGGGTGTCCAACGGTGATTATCGGATAAACCGCGCGGAAACAACTTCACCGGCGAGCGCTGTACAAGAACCTTCAAACAACATCGACAGTCCGCTTACCGGGCTTATTTTGGAGCCTTCTCCGCACCGTTTTTAGCCTGCCCCTAACTACCGGGAATCTATCAAAAGGGCAACCTATGATCTCTAACAATGTTCATCCGAATGAGCTTAGCTCGGAGGAGATCCGCTCGATTCAGCTGCAACTGCAAAACGCAGGTTGTGATCCAGGGCCAACTGATGGTGAGTGGGGACCTCGTACGGCTGCTGCTTACAACAATTTCCTCACTCGAACGCGTAGTCATATCGCGATCCCATCAGCAGATGAACGAATTATTGGTTCTACCGCTTATCCGGCCCTGAAATCCGAATACGAACGGCTATTCGCCAATTGTAAGGTGTCGGACCGGCGCCGATACGAGGTACAAAAATTTGTGGATCGCATCTTAGCGAACCGGCCGCGTTATGACGCCGCGGGTAAACCTTTGGGTACACCCTGGTGGATTATTGGCACCCTTCACGCAATGGAAGCCAACCTGAACTTCCACACGCATCTGCACAACGGTGATCCCCTGACTCAGCGTACCGTCCAGGTGCCCTCAGGCCGTCCGAAGGAAGGTAATCCTCCGTTTGCCTGGGAACATTCAGCTACTGACGCCTTGAAAATGCATGGTTTCCATGTCTGGCGGGACTGGTCGGTCGCCGGAGCGCTGTACAAAGCGGAGCAATATAACGGTTGGGGTGTCCGTAGATTCCACGCTAGCTCAGGACCGACTGCTTATCTTTGGAGCTACACAAACATATACCGGGGCGGCAAATACGTTAGAGATGGCGTTTGGAGCGCAACGGCCCAAAGTCAGCAACCAGGCGTGGCTGCCATGCTGCGAGTAATGGTCGAGCGGGGACTGATCGCCAGATGATGGCTAGTTGCATGACCTTCGCCGGCTACTGAAGAAGTACTTGACGCTAGCCTCACTCTCGCTCTCTTCGAATCAGTAACCAAAAAGAGGCCGCAAACCCGCACCCCGTCCATAGGATTAGTGACAGATAACCGACCCAAAGCGGACGTTCATCGGTGTAGACCGTGCCATTCGTAAGACCTTCATCGTTTTTCGACTTCCATCGGTACCAGTCGTTGATATTCCAGTAAGGGGTTCGATAGTCGGTGATGAAGTCGCCGGTAATCTTTTGATTGAGGAGAAAACTAACATCTGCAATCCGTTCGGCGGCGAAACTGGGCATGACTTGACTTACCCAGAGGACGGGTTTCGGCATATAATGAGCCGGCGGACTAAAGCCGGAAAGAACAATCTGTGGAATTAGGAACAAGGGAACCAAAAGCACTGCATGAATGGCATTTTTGGCAAAGGCCGAGACAGTTAGTCCGATTCCGGTTGCAGCGAAGGCGAGTAAAATTAACCCGATCAGCTGCCAATGGATGGCACCGTGAGCACCTAGATGTATGGTGGCAACCGTGGTGAACAATATCAGTGACTGGATCGCGGTTAGGCCGCCCATCCAAAGAAACTTACTCGTCAGATACGACCAACGGCTCAAACCAACCAATCGTTCGCGCCGGTAAATTTGTAACTCTCGAACGATTTCTTGGGCGGAATTGCTGGAGCCGAACCAAAGGGTTGCGATGTAGGTATAGAACTGCGTGAGTGGGGCGTCCGTGGTGGCACACGCAACTAGCGCTCCAATAATGATCGGCTGTGCTAACAGCATCAGACAGTTCTTAATATCCGCCAGGAAGATTGCGATCTCGCGCTCTAACAAAATAGGGAGCGAAAACGCTCGTCTCGGCCTTTCTGCGGGCGCGACGGCTGCGGTTTCTTGCTCGATTTCAGAAGGTGGCAGCTCAAAGCTGGGGAACGACTGTGGACCAGCCGCCTGCAAAACTTCGTAGATAGCCGTGAGCCGGCGGACACCGAACCTGGAATAAGCATCGTCAGGCGGTCCTTCGAAGACAACTCGACCACTTGAGATGATGGCGATTTGGTCCATCAAATAGACATTCTCCATGACGTGCGTCGTGCAAACGACCGTGCAACCACTGTTAGCAAGGCTGCGTAACAGATCCATTACTTTGAATTCGGCGAGTGGATCCAGGCCAGACGTGGGCTCATCGAGGAACAATACGGGTGGTTTGCTTAACAATTCTACGCCAACACTGACCCGTTTCCGCTGCCCCCCCGATAACCGGGCAATCTTTAAGTCCGCTCGTTCCGAGAGTCCCAAATTGGAGATGGTCCTGCCGACCAATTTCGCAATTTCCCAAGGCGGCGTCCGTGACGGCAGCCGAAGACGTGCGGCGAAGGTCAACGCCCGGCTAACGGTGAGATCCGAGTGCACAATATCATCCTGCGGAACGTATCCAAACATGGAACGCAGCCGGTCAAGATTTGTGTAGAAATCGGTTTGATCGATCAACACCCGTCCACTATCGGCTGGCCGAAGACCGCTCAATGCATTGAGTAGCGTTGTCTTGCCAGCTCCGCTCGGGCCCAGAATCCCGATAAATTGACCTGGTTCCGCTAAGAAACTGGCACCTAGCAGGATCGGACCACCATCGCCTTGTTTCGTTAGATTAGTGGCAACAATTCGTCCCACAGAGACCCGGCGGACACGATTAAGATTTCTACCATCGTAGGTAAACACGAAGGGCCCGAACTGGATCTGGTCACCGATGACCAGTTCATGATCAACAAACCGCCGGCCGTTAACAAATGATCCGGATTTGCTTTTCAAATCAACTAACCGAAAGCCATCCGATCTTGCTTCGATCATAGCATGACGACGGGACACCGCTGGATCATCCAGATCCACATCGACTTCATCGCCGCGCCCGAATACCAGGTTCGTGTTTAGCGGAATGGTTATTGCCGGTGCCCGCTGATACAGAACGGCGGCGACCGGACCCGCGGCTTCCCATGTTAAAGGAGCCTTCTGATCGCTAAGCCCGAAAGCGAAGGTCACTGGCCCCAAGTGAACCTTGTCGCCAGGCCGCAGCGCAGTCCGCTCAGAAATGCGGTTTCCGTTTACGGCTGTACCGCGCCGACTCCCGAGGTCTTCCACAAACCAGCTTTCGCCTTCACGCTGGATTCGGCAGTGGCGTCGTGAAACTTCGGGGTGATTCAGGACCAGATCCGCATCAGCAGCGCGACCAACGATGACATCGTCGCTGGAAAGGACCTCCGAGCGTGCTGGAAGGCCGGATACAATTGAGACCTGCATTTACTTCTTTGGCTACATGAACACCGGTATTCAAGGCCGAGCAGCAGTCCCCCTCAACTTACCACCAAGCTTTTCGGTGTGCTCGCCGGCACTGATGCTTATGGAAGTCCGGCCCACACCTCCACGGTTCGATTCTTGGCAAACCCATGCGGATCGAATAGATCGGTTCCACCCATCGGAATCGGGTATATGGCGTTTAATACACCAAACTTGGTGCGTAGAATTTGCATTACCGTCTCGGCACGGTCGTTAGAAAGGACGAAATTTTTCTGATTCTCTCCCTGCAAGTCAGCGTAACCAAGCACGGCCAAAACGACCTTTGGGTCTTTCAACAGCTTTTTAACCTCGGGAGAGCTCAGTTGCGAGACGATCACCGCCTCCGCATCCGGGGATGGGGATGCTGAACTGGTAGGAAAGGAGACAACAGCAATTCTACCCATCGCTTTGGCGCTCTGCACCGCCTCGTTTATGGTATCCTTTTGGCCTTGAGAAAGCGTCGGCTGAAGTTGGATTCGCCTCATGATCTCTCTCTTGACCTGTTCAAGGCCTTCGCCAGTCAGGTCCAAATTGATCGGCGTTCCGGAAGCTTCAGGCGATGGAGTTGGGGTCTCCATCGGGGTCGGAGTTGGAGTAGGAGTAGGTGTGGGCGTTGGTGTTGGTGTCGGAGTTGGAGTAGGTGTTGGTGTTTGTACCGGGGTGGGTGTGGATATCGTCACTATTTTCCCTCCATGCGACGAACTCATCATAACCCACACAATCGCGATGATAGCGAGTAGCAACACCGCTGCCACGCCCACTATAAGAACGGTCGGCAACGAAGAGTCCCTTTTCTGGCCGACTGGTTCCAAGGGGGAACCGCATTCCGGACAGCGAAATTCCTTGGTTACGACATTTATTTGTTCGTTCCGATAGGCTAGCTTACAGCCCGAATAGTTCGTGCATTTGCCGATACGTTTAGCCATAGGAGAAGGTGGCCTGATGCGATTATGTCAAAAGGAGGCAGAACTCACATGTTACTAACAATTCATGGAATTGTCATTGTTCTTGCGAAGAATGTTGCTGGCCCGCATTGTTCACTTGTCATTTGAATGGCCACCAATGCTGGCTCAGGCCCTTCTTGACCGGTTGAATCACTCCCTGTTCAAATGATTGAAGATAGACTTTGGCTGCGAGCCGCGCGTCCGCGAACCGCTTGTCGGTTGTGGACACAGGTGTCATAGGAAGACCGGATTCCTGAGCCCTCAGGCAGAAAAATTGCCAGGCCTCAGGTTCTCCCGCGATGATATCAATGGGCCCTAGGCCGGGAGACGCTATGGTTAAGCAAGGAAGGCGAAAATCGAGCCGGGTTTCTAAGTAGCCCGTCCAGAACTCCAGGTTTTCTTTGCGACGCGCCGAGATCGCTGGCAGGCGAAGATGTGCGCTGCTCTGCCTCTCTCGCCCGCCCTGTTTTTGATACTTTCTGATTCCTTGGGAAAGCGCGACCATTCCGTCTAAGACCGCTTCTTGTCTTTGTTCGGACTCCCCACCGCTAACTTCCGAAATCGAGCCTGAAAGTGAATCCGATCTGGTTTCCGCCGTCGCTTCGCTTTCTCCTTCGTCCGACGAGGCCTGACTATTGTGTACAAGATTGCGCGACAAACTCTGCTGGGCTTCGGCGAATACGTCGCGAAATTTCTTCTGTTCTTTGGCCCGCTGAAAATCGGTCCCGAGTTGCTCCAGCGGCGCCAAAAAACTACGGACAGCTCGCCAACCGTTTACTCCGATCTGAAGACAGACTACGATCGGAAAATGCCCGCGTCCTTTGCCGTCGCTTGAGGCCCAGATCCCTCCTATCACCGATTGCGCTTCTCGGCTCCACACAAAACGGTGATCGAATTCGAAAGCTTGCTTGCTCTCTTCCAGTTGATTCCAAGCACCAGATGAGACTTGGCTGGCGATTCCTTCGGAGTACAAAATGCGTCTAACGGTAACCAGTGTTTCAGTAGTTAGTCCGAAGTCATCAATATGGTCGTCCCAGGCCGGGTGCTTACCAAATCCGGCTAGCTGAATCGAATGATTCAGCCGGTCGCGAAGGAAAATCTTGAGATAGCGAGTCATTGTCCCACGACTTCGCGGAGGCCCAGGCTATCCACCGTTGGCCACGCATTCAGGGCAGGAAGCGCTGACTCGAAGGAGACTTGAACCCAAACTGCGGTAGGCTCACCAGGTTTCAACGAGACACGCCAAGTCTGACCGGCATCGACCGGTTTGCCGTTAAACTGGGACAGTAAGCGCAGAGCCGACCAGTTTTCACCACAGTCAACGGAACTAGAGCTACCGCCTAATGGAGTATGGAAAACTCGGAAACGAAACCCGTCATTGATTCGATATTTACCGAGCAGCAAGTCGTTTGGGGCGTTGAGTCCCTCTAGCCGGCTTGCTGACGAGCCCTTCGATTTGCCGCCGGAGAACAACTGGATCGCATTCCAGTTCAGAGGATTGTAATTGAGGGTTGGAGCGGGAGTCGCCGTCGCCACTCCTAGGTTACCTGTGAATTGCTTGTTAGTCAGTGAATCCTGGATGGGAGTTATCGTTGGTACCGGCGTGGGAGTCGCTCCGTAGTCGGGACCGGACAATTGACGCTGGGCTTGTCCGTTCAGAAGGGTGACGGTCACCGTCGAAGGCGAACCGTCGGCTTTCAGGAGACCATCCAATATTACGTAAAGCGGGCTGAGTCCCTTGGCAAAGTCCGTCAACGCCTGGCGGGACGCCGGCGTCATCTTGGTTAAGATGTCAGACTGTAGATCGTTTCGGATGGTAGCGAGAGCGGTTTTTGTTTGTCGGACCTGGTCGACATTTAAAGAAAGATTGTCCGCGCCCGGAGGCCAGAGAAGCGGGAAACGGACCTGAGCCCGCAGGAGTGCTCGGACCTGGCGCAGATATTGGCGGGCAAAGGTCTCACGTTGCGTATCCTCAGTTCTGCGAAGCAAGTAAGTACAGGTGGTATTGAACGGCTCTTTCAGTTTGCCTTGATAGTCAGCGACTTTTCCGCGAAGCACCGACAGTGCCGCTAACAACTGCTCCAGCGGTTTCCACTTCTCCCCGATAAGCGCCATTTTTTCAGAGTAGTGGTACTCCGGGGCGCCTGCCCGGCACTGCTGGTACAAATTCCAGCGCCAGAGATAAACAGGTCCGTTGTCCGACGCTGGCGCAAGCACTAATTCATCAAGGCTTTTGAACTCATCCACCTGCTGCTGGTTGATCGTACTAGCAACCTGCGTCTTCAGTTGTTGGCTGATATCCGTTAATTTTGCTTTGATGTCTCGGAGCAGAGCGTATTTCGCATCGTCTTGCTGCCTTGATTCGAGCACCTTTGTGAGCGCTTTGTTCTTAGAATCCTGAGTGGGCAAGACCCCTTCGATTTCGGTTAGAATCGCAGCGATCTGATCCAACCTGGACTGATATCCCCCGCTCAGAGTCTGATAGGCCACAGTGAGGGTTTCTGCCCTGTCCTCGAAAAGTCCCTCTTGTCTCGCCGCGGCTAACTTCTCTTCGAGTGCAATCTTCTTTGATTGCAGCTTATCGAACATCGTGGCCACTTCCTGGTCACTCGTCGCAGGATCATCCTTGATGCTGGCCTTGACCGAAAGCTCGGTTTCTGTGGCTTGATAGTCCCGGACAGTCGCGGCAAGGTCCACCAGCAGCTGCAGATCTTTCGTCCGGTTTTGTATCCGATTACGTGAATCCTCGATCAATCGGTCAACACCAATCGCTATCGCGGTATTGTCGAGAAGGGTAGTCCCGCCGCTGGCCCATTTTGGAGGCCATTTACCGTGACCATCACGACTCTCGGTGTAGGTCCAGTTCATCGTTTCGACCAGTCGCCCGGAGTCATGCTGGTCAGCTACGTATTCCAAGAGAGGCGGGATGAAACTTTGTCCTGGAGCCTTTTCTTCGGTTGCACCCGATTGCCGATTCGAAGCGGCCAACCCAACCTCAATTCGAATTAAAGCCGCTAAAGCTTTAGCCTCCAACGCGCGAACCCGATCAGAGGGACGAGGATCCGGTTTGCCGTTTACCGGAGAATCCGGATTGCTTTCATTCATCTTTCGCCGAGCAGCGTCTATGAGCGGTCTGACCACGCTATCCTCGAACAAAACCCGTTGCGCGTGCTGGCGCTCTCGATCAGGATCGCCTCCGCCGTAGGCGAAAAGCCGGAAAACCAAAGGGACCTCGAGCGGTTCCGCCGCTAACTCGCGCAACGCAGCGTGATAGTCAGCAAGACTTAACCCCTCATTATGAAAATCTGCCAAAGTTTGCTCTGTCAGTCCTGGACCGACGGGCTGGTCTCCTTCATAGTGAAATAGTGAGCTGCCGGCGGGATCAGCCGTCACGATTGGATGCCAGATGCCGTTATTCCATCCTTCGGTAGCGCGAGCCCAAAAGCCGCTTTGAGCTAACACTCGTTGTTGTAGAGAGCTGTAGCCCAGTAGCCCAAACAACAACAGCAGTGCCAGGCAAATGGCGCCGCTGCCAAAAAGCACGACTTTACGGCGAAGGAGCAATTGATCAACCCGGCCCGCTCGGGTTACTAGCCCGTCTTCTCGAAAGATTTTATCAAGGAATAGATCCCGAAGAAAATAGGAGTGCTCTCTTTCCCAGGCGCGTCCGGTCGGCAACTGATCGACGGACAAGCCCATAGCTTCAGCTAGTTCCTCGTCCAGGGCAGTCCCCTCTCGCATAGAAGAAGTGAAATAGATCCCTCGCAAGAAGAGCGGGCGGGATGTCCATTCGCCGGCGACAAATATTGTTTCCAAATACTGGCGCAGCCGCGGTGCCAGTAGATGGAGACTGTGTGGAAACTCGTAGAGACGATCTACCTCATCGGCGCGACGATGACCTGGCTCGCTTGGGACCGGGTCTAACAGGAGACCATAACGTCTCCGCCATAGCCGCTTGACCACGTTTTGCAGGTGGTCTTCTACCAGTTCCGGCCGGAACGGGGCATCCAGTGGCGCGGGATTAGACCATCCCAGCATCTGGCGCTGTGCGCGAGCATCGTCCAGGTTAGCAAAAAATTCTCGGAACCCGTTGATGAGATCGCATTTCGTGACCAGGACAAATACCGGAAAACGCACATCGAGCTCACGCTGTATCACCTCAAGTTGACGGGCGATTTTGCCAGCCTTCTGCTTCATCGTTTCGGGAGAATCGCGGATCAGGCTTTCAACTGGAATCGTGAGCAGCAATCCGTTTATCGGGCAATTTGGCCGATGCTTCTTTAGGAGTTGCAGAAACGCGTTCCATTCGCTCGTATTACCCGGTTCCACCTCCTCGAAGATTAGGCGCCCGGCCGTGTCGAGCATCACGGCATAGTTCGTGAACCACCAATTCATGTTGATGGTGCCTCCAACCCCCTGGAACTCATCCTGAAGTCCGGGAGGAAATCCGACCTGGGAATGACGAATTGCTTCGGTTTTGCCGGAACCGGGTTCCCCAACCATTACGTACCAGGGTAGACCATAGAAATCCTTTCCAGCTGTTTGGAACTTCTCAATTCCGCGCGCGAAGTTCCGCTGTAAGTCTTCTAGCCTGCCGCGCAAGGCTGGGTCAGTGACTCCGCGATGCGCCCCGGTTGCGACTACTTCGCCCCGCATTTCCGCCGCTCGGCGGCGACGCACCCAAAGAACCAGCAGTAAATAGAGACTGAAGATTAGCGCGAGGAAGAGAATTCCCAATGCGACGATAAGCGCCACCTTAGGACCAAAGAACGCAGCAAAGCCGATAATCGTCGTTGCTACCAAAATCAGGATGACCACCTTGACCCAGGTCGCTAACCCGGCAAACGCGTTAAAGAGATAGGCAAGCTCTTTCACATTGGCTCCTACCCATCACAGAGACTACTGCTCATTTAGAGATTTCTTGTGACGCGATTGCACTTACCGAATCAGTTAGCGACAATGATGCAGCGCGAAATAAATAGGTTTCGACGGTCAAAACGATCAGGCATAGTCCGACAAAGATGACCGCGATGGCCGCGATGCTCAGACCTGGTCGTTGAATCAAATCCCGAGTATCAACGCCGATGTAAGCTTCCGGACAGATTCTCGTGGATTGATCCGTATCCATCGCGGGTCGGATCCGATGGCTAATATCGAGCATTTTCCCACGCAAGTATTCAGGCTGCCCGGCGTACCAGCCGGTAAATCCAAGTCCGAGGCAAGTATAGAAGATCTTTAACCGCTCGGTTGCTTCCTCGCTCGGATCGTTCAGGGTTTCATCAAGTAGATCGAAAAATTTTTCGTCACCGGCTAACTCTTTGCGCTCGTAAGCTAGCCGGTTATGGTGCCAGGCGGTGGAAACGGCTAGTCCGCATTCAGCGATCATCGAATCCGCAAAAAAAATCAGTGGCAATTCCAGCTTTTGCCACAGGGCTCCTAATTCTGGTTGAGAACTGGCCTTCTTTTCAAGGTCTGCGAAAAGCTCTTTGATTTCGAGGCGAAGTTTCTCAAGCTCAATCGCCGAAGACAAACTAGCGCCCTCGCGTCCAACCCGATTGAGTAGGCAAACTTTTTTAAACAAAGGTTCACAGAGTTCGAGCACAGTCATGTTAGCAGCTAGTTAAAGCTAAGTCGGAGTTCTTGGCAGGGTCATGTAGAGCGTGATGTCGTAATCGGCTGACTCGTTACCAGTCCATCGCACTACCGCGACTTTTTCCGCTTGGACCTGTTGCCAGTTCCGCACACTTTGGCCGCGGAGAAGCCTGAAAAAGTAAAGCCCGGATTGAGCGGGTAATTCGAGAGGTGGAAATCTTTCTTCCTTGAGCACGACGCCGCGAATCGCCCGGGCGGCGATGCTCTGTGGCATTAACTTGAATCGATCTCCGTCTTCGACCAAACGCGCGAGTGTTCGAGGATCTTCTTTGGTACGGATACCGAGAAAATAATCGATAGGCCGCGTTAGATGTTCATCGGTGAGTACCGCGCTGAGTAACCCGTTTACGTCGGTGAACGGCACCTTCAAAAAGCTTGGTGCGACGCTTCCCCTCAATAGTTGCCGGATTTTGGCAGCTAACTCACTAAAGACAGGATAGGGATTGTCATGATTGTAGGGCGCAGTCTCGAATAGATCTCGGTCTGGGTGAAGTGCAGCCAACTCCCCCATCAGTTCCCGCAGCAAGACATAAATCTCGAACGGAGCAAGATTTGAAGTCTCAATTAGTGCTTCGAGACGGGCCCCATATCGATTCAGCGATCGTAGTCGCATGATTTGTTCGAATTGGATTCCGCGCAGGGCGTCGATGCTGAATCCTCCGCGGGTTACTTGAACAACCAGCTCCTGGCGACTAGCCAGAACCTGGCTAGTCAAGTCCCGTACCAACTCCTTAAGCGTCGCCGAGCCATTTAAGACTAAGCATGGTCCCACGAATTCAGGGTCTTGTTGAGGTAGTCCGACCTCCTCACCAGCTGCTCTGGTGACTCGAAGTAGCGGAATTACTTCAAGATCTGATCGGTCGTCATCTTCCAACAACAATCGGGCATTTAGACGCCGCAACAGCATCGCTTTTGCGTTTTCGCCTGTATTTTCGTCGGCAACTTCCTTTTCGACTACTCGATAGAGGATCTTTGCCCGGTCGTCTATGGTCTGTCCCGGAGGCATGCAATTAGCTCGGGAGTCAAGCCAGAGAGGCAGTGCAAGATAAACCACAAAGCGCCCCCGTGATTCGAACGCTTGTTTGATATCGACCGCCGCTAGTTCCGCGTCGCGTGGAAACCGCACCTCCTGGCCACTCGGCATCACGGCATGAAGATGTTCGAACCGGATCCGCATGTTCTCCAGGTCGTCACTGGAAAGACGCGCTTCAACTAACCCATACGGGTGCGCCCAGTTCAGGCGCCGTTCGGCTGAACTGCTGTCGCTGAGGCCTCGCTGGAGGTGCTGAAGATGATGCGGCAGCAGAAACAAGCCTTCATGCCAATGAACTTGCATAACCAATGCCGATGAAGATTAGGAATCGACCATAATTGCCGGCTCAACGCCCCCCGCGCTTACTTCCTAAAACTATCTGTTCCGTGTAGCCGACGATTGCGTCTACAATCTGCTTTTCCACGGCTGGACCGTTCAGCTCATTGGCCAATGCGACATATCGACGCCAGCACTTCTGCTCCAGATTGCTGAGAAAGCCTGATGAACCTCCCTCTACCGTTGCCCGGATCTTTTCGGGCGCGAAGGTTTCCAGATGATTTCGCGCATAGGTCTCCCCCGCCGGTCCAATCGCCGATAGGAGACCGGCCAAAAGTTGTCGTGTTCGTTCGAGCATTTGACTTATCTGAAGAGTCGCAACTTCCCTATCTCCGGCCAGGTAACGCCCAAATACCCGGCGAGAGGCTTCTCCAGAGTCCCGGCGTACGACGGATTGAGGTGCGATCGTCTTCCACAAATTCCAAGTCAACTGATCCAAGCCCGCTACCATCTCTAATAGTGCGGCTAGCAGCTTGCACAGCCGCTCTTCGTCCAGCGGCTGGTCCGGGGTCAAACCAAGTTTTCCTCGAAGCTCCGACGGTAAGCTCAGCTCGCGCCCAGGCCCAACGGTCAAACCAACCGACTCCATTCTCGCCGCCAACTCGGATTTTTCCTCTTTACTAAGTTCATTGACCCGACTGAACAATTCTTCGACCAGTTCCTGCACGGTTTTCTCGACCGTCTCGGTTGGCGTCGTTGCCGCATTGGCGAGAGCGGCGTCGATCCGCTCTGGCCCAGGAAAGCGGTGCGCCAATGCATTTAGGTATTCGGGCCATTTGCTCATCACGACCGCTTGTAATGAGCCTTTAATCTCTTCAATCAGATACTGCTTACGCTGATCTGGCGGATCATCAGCGAAACTCGTTTGTAGGGCCGACAACCGTGTGGCCACTTCTCTGGCCCAGGAAGAGGCCTCTGATTGCATAATCAAAATTCGGACGGTTATAGGGGAATTAGGGAGAATTGTTAGTCCCTTTGACCTGAATGGGTCTCCTCCAATAGTACCCACCACATCCTTTATAACGCAATTCAAAAGCGTCGTTTCAAAAAAGGGAGCAGTTCATGGATTTTCCCTAGGTCGCGTCCTCTGGGGTTGCTACCGGGAAGCGACGCGCTCTCCTGTTTGACGCCTCATGGAGCATAAATTAAGGGGCGCTCGGCAGTCTGGAGCAGGTATTGGGTCATGAAGAAGTCGTAGTCCCAGGTCCGCATCCCACTCAGGGGATCGTTGACGATAAGGTTGTTGTCCGAAATTCCGACGATCACCACCCAATGACCACTCAACTGGCCCGGCCACGCGCCAGCGTAGATCACCGGGCCTTTCTTCAGCAGGTCCCACATCCCCTCATTGGTCAAAGAGGAGTAAAGAACAGTGAAGCCGAGCTTACGGGCGATCCGCTCCCGGTCGCTTATTCCGTTATTGGCGGCAAAAAGCGTTACGGTTTCCAGATTTTCGGACGGGTCTATCAGCCCATCACCCAGTCCCTGGTCGCGCCAGTATTTGACTACCATTTGGAGCGAGGTGAACCAGCAAGAACCTGATAGCGGCTGCTGCATAATCGGCACCAGGTTGTAGATCGAGGAGTTCATGCGACCTGGAAGCCATATTTGCCCGGGATTGGCAGCGGAGCTGAAGCAATAGTTCGCACGATCGAGAGTGAGCTTTGTGCACCCGACATATTCCTGGAGATACCAGTTCACCTCGCGTGCTGCCAGTTGCTCGTTTGAGGGCAACCCTGGATAGTTGTAGCGGATCAATTCCCATGGGCTCATCCCCTTGCCTCTGGCAAGGGCAACCCAGCTATCGTCATCTGTCACTTTGTACCTCTGGCCGCCTGCCGGGCGGTAATCCCGAGCAACCGGGCTGGCTGGACGCCGGATGCATTGCGGAAGGATCGATGCCATGATGGGGAAACTTATTTCGAATTTGTTATTAAAAACTTAGCCGGGAAACGCCACCCGGAACTAGGTTTGTTTTCGGAAATCGCTAGCAGAAGTCTCGAATCGGAGAACTCCAGGCAGTTGCGTAGTTAGCACGAGCCATGCCAAGCCATTCTTACCCGTCTACTGCGGGCGCAGTCGACTGGTTAAGAAGTTCCCTCCCGATCTTGAAACAACCGCATCCCAATCGCGGGATACAACAAGCCGCGAGACAGCAGTAGTGAACGAACGGCTGGAATCAAGCAAAGTAGAGTTGCCGTAAAAAGGCTAAGAAGTGGCTAAAATGCCATCCTCGCCGGACGTCTAATAGAAAGGGATTTTGCGATTGAATCGCTTACCGACCAAGGACTTGCACCCGGCGTGATTCGAACACACAACCTTCTGATCCGTAGTCAGATGCTCTATCCAGTTGAGCTACGGGTGCGAAACAGGATGGGAAGGGTACCGCTGAGGACAGGAAAGTCAAGGAACAGGATCAGGGGAAAGTCCAAGGAGGTGAAGCCGGCCTCGCAAGCGAGGCAGCGCTCCACGATCGATACCACTCCGTACGTACTTCGACGTATAGACCTGCATCGCCGGCCAAGGCAGGGTAACGCATTTGCGACCATGCCAATTTATTTACCACCGGATTTCAGCAAATTAGACGCCATCTCTTGCGGTAAACTGATCGATCAAGCGTACGCAGAATTCACCCAAGCCAAGGACCCTCAGCCCGGGGCTCCGCCATGGGCAATCCAGGATGGATATATCAATCACGGTTCGTTTTCCGCTTCTGAACAAGGAAAAGTGTTACCTTTCGGGTTCGTGGCTTCGAAGGATGGCCAGCTCTTCGTGGTTATTCGCGGAACCCAGACACCTTTGGAATGGTTGGATGACGCTTCGATTCAGCCGCAACCATTTATCAACGGATGGGGCAGCACGACGTCCGGGTTCCTCCGACTGCACAACCAGATTTTTCCTACCATCGAAAAGCTCGTATCAGAAAATCAAGCAGCCGCGAATCACGTCTTTGTGACCGGGCATAGCCTGGGTGCTGCTCTGGCGAACTTAACTACTGCACAATTGATCGGCACGGGCATCGTTCAACCTGGTCAGCTAACCGCTTACACGTTCTCGGGTCCGCGTACCGGCAACCCGACATTTGCCGCCAAATTCAATCAGACGGTCGCGAAAGCATGGCGGGTATTTAATACAGAAGATCTAGTTCCGACGTTACCACTTTCGACCATCGATAACAATCCACAGTCGTTAGGGTTGCTGGATACCAATATCGAATTGGTGCTTAAATTATTCTTCAAGCCGTCGCCGTTCCTATTCCAACATGTCGATTCCCCAATCGCGTTGACCTACCAGCTGGACACCGTTGCTGATAATCACAACCTGACCCAGCTATACAGTCGCTTAGGGTGAAGTAATAGCCGCGAAAGAGCGGCTATTCCTGTCTTATGAGTTTCCTCATCACGCGATCGCGATCTTTTCTTTAAATAAGGCCTCGTTGATGGCGACCGCCAGATCGCTCCGAACTTGCGCCCAATCCTGATACCGATCGGTCCAGGCTCTCAATTGGAAAGTAATTGCACCGGCGGTGAAGCTTACGACGTAAACCAGCGGGACCGGTTCCTTAGCGATTCCTGGCTGGTTCGCCGCGACTGATTTGAGGAGCTCGGCGACTCTCTGAGAATCTGTACCCGGGAGGATATTGACGGAGACGTCTACCGCTCGCGCCCGATCGGAGAAAGTCCAGTTGGTTACTTGATTTGAAATCAGCGACCCGTTCGGCACGATAATCTCTGAACCGTCTGCGGTCCGTATCACGCAGGCTCGGATTCCGATGCGGCGCACTTCTCCCACCGTGCCGCCGATCTCAATGACATCTCCGATCTTAATCGGGCGTTCAAAAAGCAAGATCAGACCAGAGACGAAGTTGTTAATCACATTTTGTAGTCCGAATCCGACCCCGACACTGAATGCGCCGGCCAAGATCGTGATTTTGGTTAGATCAATACCTAGGGCGCCTAAGGCAACGAAAAAGCCAACCAGCAAGATCGAGTAATGGAGCACCGTTGAGATCGCGTAGGGAATCCCGCGTTCAAGCCGGAGATGCTGGAACACATCTGCTTCGAGCAGGAAACGCGTAAACTTCGACACCAGAAAGGATGCCCACACCGCGATGACAAAGGCCAGGATTCGCCCCAAAGAGATATCTATCGAACCGATGGCAACGTGCGCATTCAGGATCTCGCCTATCTTGGCCAATAGGGGGTTGCGTAAACCGAAAAAGTTCAAGACCAGCCCCAACCACAATAGGAAGGCGAGGAACTCTAGAACGCGGCAGATCCGCTGGTGGAGCATCTCGCGGTGGAGCTGGACAGCGCGCAAAGCCCCAAGCGGTCGTACGTGTAACCCAATGATCAAAAGGCCCTCCAGGACCCTGATTACTACATAGAACAGCGCAGCGACAAAGATGCTCCGGACGTAAAGGTCACCTACGAGATGAGCCAAGTTAAGATACCCAACCGCGTTCGCCAGGATCGCAGCCGGAAACATGACCAATCCGATCCTGGCAATGAAACGCAGCGCGCGTGAAAATCGTCGACTAGTTCCAGCGGCAGCCGCCGCTACTGCTCCGCTGCGAAGCAACCAGACCAGAAATACGAATCCACCCAATGTTTCTACTAGAAAGAGGACCCGGGCCAAAACCGGTAGTGACGCCGCCAGGAGACGTATCTGGGTGATAAAATACAGCCCGACTAACACGTAAAGGATCGGAAACAGACTTCGCTGTAGCAACCGTCGAAGTAGCAATACGGTTGGAACCAGGGTGATTGCCCCCATGACCGCCTGAATCCCACGCGGAGCCTGCAAGTACACTGAAGGAATAAGGACCGTCGACAGAACAAAGGCGGTTGAAACGGGTAGCTCGAGAATCGGCAAAGCCTGTTCTAACTCGGGCTTCGCCTCAGTTAGGTTGCGCACTCGGTGCCATAGCCACTTAATGAAAATTGCGAACAATGCTATGAAGATCGCGTGAAGGAAGAAAGAGGAAGGCAGCCGTTGAACAAAGGCCTTACTAGCGCTCCATTGCGACGCAATGGTTTCGCCACTGCGGGTTTGCCATTCGCTAGTTAAAGTGGGTGGAGCAGTCCAGATCGGTTGGTCATCTCGAATTAACAGTTCTTTCAGGGCCTGGCTTTGGGCTCGAGCGATTGCGGCAACGTCGGTCTGGATCCGGGCCTCTTCCGTTAAAAGATCGCTTTGTAGGGTCAACACTTGGGCGCGATCAGACTGTGCTGTCTGTTTGGCCTTCTTGATCTCGTCGACTACATTTTGGACCCGTTGCAAAACGGCAGGTGGCATATCGACCTGAGGAGCAGATTGAAGGGTCGTTTGCCAGATCTGCTCCATATCGCTCAGGCGAGCGATTCGATTGCCCAGAGTCGTGGTCCGCTGATTCAGGTCCTGGTCGGAAATTGATAGTCCATCAGCGAAGTTCTGCAAACTTGTTCTTAGCTGGTAAAGCAGTTCCAGAGACGGAGTTCCGGCGAGAATTCGGCTATCCTCAGTGAGCCTGGCGTTGATCTCAGTCGCCAGGCTCGAAAGACCAGTACCCGTGGATTCCAAAGTCGTTCTATCCGTGGATGCGATTTCCGCAATTTGCCGCAGCTCGCCGAACGCGGACTCTGCTTCGGAAGGTACTTTAGTCAGGGGAACGGGCGTTGGCGCGGCTTTTGCCGGCGCTGGCGATGATGCCGGTGACGGGGAGGCATCCTCGGCCCGGGCTTGCAGGGGAGGGCCGCAAATCACGCAGGCGAGAGAAAACAACGTGGCGGCTATAAGTGATGGGGAGTAGGAGCGCATTAACAATGACAAATGATAAATGGCAGCTTGGCTGCGTTTCTCAAGCGAAGAGGTACGACGGAAGGAACGTGACCCGCTGGGTTAAAACCCCAGGCTAAGTCCTGAAGTCCCTTCGGGACAAAAGCTTTCCTGATCGAAGCAGAGTTGGCGAAGCTCCGGAGTCGTTTGGAAGGAAGCTAACGAAGGCCTACTAAGAAAAAAATTCACGCAAAGCCGCAAAGGCGCAAAGAAAAGACATTAAATCCGGAATAGCCGCGAAAGAGTGCAACGCGGCGGAGCCGCAACCAAATCGTACTCGTCCTTCGTCGTCGTCCTCGTCCTCGATAAAGAGTTCTTCCCTGGGATTCGTTTCTTACCGGTAACACTACGTATAGCTCCAACGATCAAATCGAGAACGAGGACGACGACGAGGACGAGTACGAGAAATCCCGCGAAGCTCATCGAATCGTAAGGGGAGTAGTGCAGAGAACGCAAAAAGACGGACCAGACCCAGAGTCGCAAACCTTATCCGCGTGAATCTGCAGCTTGCCCGCCATAGTCCCGCGGCCGCGGGGCGACGGCTGGTTCATCCGCGGTTCGTTTGTGTTTTCTTCGCGTCCATTCGCGGTTCTCTTTGCGTCTTGGCGGCTTTGCGTGAGATTTTGACTTTTACGATGCGTTATCTAGTAAAAGCGCGGGTCAAACCTGGGCGTGAGTCGGCTCTAGCCCAAGCGATCGATAAAAAGACATTGGGCCAAGGCTCCGTTGCCGGCGATGAATATCTCTGGGATATGGAGCACGCGCGCATCACAGCCGATCACGCGGTGACTTGGGTTGAAGTTTGTTTTTGCGCCACCCCGCTGGCCGAAGAACGCCCTTACTGGGAAGAATATTTTGAGCTGCTTAGCGTCAGAGATGCCCACGCACGTAAGAATTGCCGGGACCTCAACGGCGAGGAACCTTGGGCCTGTACCGACTGTGATTGTACCCAGAAATTGGAAGAATGGCTGAGTGTCCACGGTGACCCGTTTCTGGCCAAACTGGACCGCGAATGAAGGCAAAGTTTGAACGCGAATAGACACGAATACAGTGAAAAGAAATCCAACCGCAGATTGACGCAGATATACGCAGATAGATTTTAAAGATCTCCCAGTGTGATTTTTACAGTACCTATCTGCGTCCATCCGCGTTCAATCTGCGGTTCGCTTTCTTTTCTTCGCGTTCATTCGTAGCTTGTCCGCCATAGCTGTTCTCAACCAGAGGCGCTTACTTATCTCGATTGAGCGGCGGCGGATCCATTCGCGGTTTGTTTCAGGTTTGATTGGGTTAAGCCTTAGGAGTGGCAACCGCAACCATGTGTCCCCAGAAGATCGACCCTAACTTTATTTTGCGGGTCGATTGAATGGCAAACCCGGCCGCATCTAACAAATGCTGGAGCTCACGCTGGGTATAACAAGATTGGTAACCGCGTTCGATTCGACGAAGGCAAAAGTCGAAGCAACGACATATTAGATAGTCTTTGCACCAATCCAGGATAATAAGTGATCCCGCCGGGAGAAGCACCCGGCGCATTTCGGCTAAGCTGACACCGGGTTTATCGAAGTAATGGAGCGAGT
>DASUWQ010000211.1:0-12197 GCA_036378375.1 Chthoniobacterales bacterium | reverse complement strand
TGTCACTCAGACGATTGCCTGGTCTGTCATCTTCTTCATCGCATCCGCGGCCGCCAGTTCCGCGTACCTTACCGTCAGTGAGATCTTTCCACTCGAGATCCGTGGACTGGCTATCGCGGTCTTTTACGCATTCGGTACCTTGGCGGGAGCGATTGCTCCCACCATATTCGGAGCAATCATCGGATCCGGATCACGTACCGCCTTGTTCTGGGCTTATTGTTTTGCGGGCGTCGTGATGATAGTCGCCGCCATCGTTGAAGCGTTCCTGGGCGTCAAAGCGGAGCGACAATCGCTAGAGTCGATCGCGACACCGCTCTCGGATGTGATGTGGCCCCACAGGATCGTGCCGCCGGATACTGCGAAGCCAGGGGCTGCGGCTTAGACCTACAGATCAAACCCGAATCTAAGATCCACAGATTACATAGCGCGGTGAAGCGCCAAACAAGGGCCTCGCGCAGAGGTCGCAGCGGACGCAGAGGAGAAGAAGAGAGTGTGCGATGCCATGTTGACCATGAAATGGTCTGACAGAATAGCCAAGCGGCTTTAGCCCTGGGTTAGGTGAAGAAAAAAAAGTGCCCTGAAAGTGGCACCCGATGTTTGGAGCGCGGCCGGCGGAGCTTGGGCGCGGCTGGTGGATCAACCGCTCCAGCACCCACCACCCGTCTCGGTCGCCACCTTCAGGGCGATTTAATGCCTTGCCAGACCCAGGGCTAAAGCCACTGGGCTATTCTGTCGAGCCGCTGCGCGGCAAAACCTGACAGCCTCCTCGAATTTTCTATCAGACCATCTCATGATCAAACCCTATTATCCAACTGTTCACACGCTAAGCTCGGAAGAACCGACAGAGATCAGCCTTTATCGCTCTTTTCTTTGCGCCTTTGCGTCCTTGGCCGACGAAGCTAAAGGGGGAGATGGGGCGAAGTCTGCTTTGCCTGAGATTTTGGGGTTCTTTAGTTACTGCTCTGCCGATTTTGTTCTTCGTGTCTTTGGTCGATCTCTGCTTAGCGGGCCGTTTCCAGGATAAAGATCATTTCCGGCGATTGCTTGGGCTCGAATGGGCTTCGATCCCAATCTCCGAATACCTCACCAGTGATCAGCTCGGACCGAGCTATCAACTCTTCGATCCGGGTTCGAGACAGAAAACGCAGGGTACTGCTGGAAATGAGTGTCTGGTTAGGAAATTCAAATTGTTGCTGAAAGGAAATCAGTTCACCGAACTCAGACGTAATCTGTAAGGTCTCGCGTAGTCGGCCATTCGGAACCTTGTGCTCCGCTGGCGCATGGGTTCGCCACACACGAGCCCAGTCGATGTTCGGGTTACGACTTTCGAATGCAGCCGTACCGCCCGGCTTCAAGTGTCTCCGCACGTTAGTCAAGACCGCTAACACTTCTTCGTCCGTCAACAGGATTTGGAAGACGTGCCCCATCATCACGATGAGGTCGAATCGATCTTCTGAGCGATAGTCCTCGGCGCGAGATTGAATCCATTCCACTTTCTCCGCGTGAGGTTTGCTCGCGGCGATAGCCAGCATCGGACTCGCAGGATCGACACCGGTTACCGAGTGCCCTCGTTGCGCTAAACCGCAGCACAAGGTGCCGGTGCCACAACCTAGATCAAGTACCCGGCACGGGCCTGGGTCAGCCAGGGACAAATAGAAGTCCGTATCTTCGGCCCATGGGTTGTCCAGGTCGTAGATCTCTGCTAGCCGGGGATCCTCATAGTTCAGGTCTTCTGTCATTTGTTGCCTGCGAAATCTTACGAAGATATAACATCCACAGATTACACAAATTACACAGATTTATCGGGTTAGAAACAGAAACAGTGATTACCCTGGCAGGCTGTTGGAAAACATGATTCGCCTCTCTTGATTCAGCCGATGCAATTCCCAGCTCCGTAGGAGCGAAATATTTATAGCAACGGCAACGTAAAGGCGACCAGCTCCGCTAGGAGCGACATAGAAGGTGGTTCTCGATCAGGCGTCGCTCCTAGCGGAGCTGTCTCTTTTTTATGGCGTAAACTATAAAATGACTGACCCCTTTATCGGTTCCACAATACACAAAGACCACAAAGGACACGAAGACTGAGCGAAACTAAAGCCTATGAAGATCTGTCTTTTGGTTCACTCGTCTGTCTTTGTGTCCTTTGTGGTCTTTCCGTATTGTAGAATTGGATTGGGCAACACGCCCTAAAGATTTGAGTCCTACGGAGCCATTTTTGATCAGCCTGCTAGCCAAGAAAATTCATTACCTCGCGATCCGATCCCTCTTCTAATCGGCTGATCTTGAATTCGGCTTTTCGGCCCGGACCCTGGTTACTCGTTTAGAACTTTCACCGGGTTGATCCGGATCGCTTTCACCGCAGGTAACAGACAGGCTAATAGGGAGGCGATCCCAAGCACAAGAAAAGTCAAACCGACCACAATGGGATCGTAGGCAGAGACTCCATAAAGGAGCGCTTGGATAAAGCGGGTAAGCAAGAGGCTAGCGAAAATACCGATGGTTACGCCCACCGCTACCGGACGCAATCCCTGTTCGGCGACGAGCCTCATGATAGTAGGCGCCTCTGCTCCCAATGCCATTCGGATACCTATCTCCCGACTTCTCTGACCGACAGAGTAGGAAAGGATACCGTAGAGTCCGACGGCGGACAGAAATAGTGTCGCCGTAGAGAATAAAGTGACCAATAGTGTGCTCAGTCTACGCGTAACGAACTGTTCGGCGATCATCTGTTCGTAAGGGTACGCGTCGTGTATGGGGATGCCGGGATCAATGGAAGATACGGCCTGTCGCACCGCGGACGCCAAGCTGGATGCGCTAAGATCTGAACGGATGATCAGGTCCCCTTGGCTCCGAACCACCTGTGCGTAGGGCTGGTAGGATTGGAAGGGGATATCTTCTTCGCCTGGTGTTCGATCGCAGACGTAGGGTACGACGCCGACAATTGTGCATTGGGTGTAACCCGTGTACCGAATGCGGATCGATTTACCAATCGGGCTTTGGCCTGGAAAAAAATGCTGCGCCAGAGCTGCATTCACAATGACAACATTTTCTTTGTCACTTGTGTCTTCTGCATTGAAGTCCCGCCCCTCTATTATCGGTATTTGCATCGTTCGGAAATAGCCGGAAGAAACCACCGCTGGAGTTAAAACCGGTTCGTGACCAGGCTCTGGTTTAGGCTGACCGTCGACCATAAAGGGACTGATGTCCCATCGGTGCCCGGCGAGCGGAGGGGCATCGATCGTCGCTGCGTCCGTAGCGCCCGTTTTTTGGCGAACTTTAGTGATCAACTCATCCCAGAATGCGACCGTTTTAGCATCATATTCATACTTGACGCTGGTTAAACTGATTCCGGCCTTAAACAGATGATTCGGGTTGAATCCCAGCTCTACGGTTTGGGTCGCGTAAAAGCTGCGGATTAACAGCCCGGCGCCGACTAACAGAACGGAGGTCAGCGCGACTTGCGCTGTAACCAGGATCGTTTGGATTCGGTGGCGATGCAGTCCACCGGTCCCCGTTCGACCGCCTTCACCCTCCAGCGCAGGTGCTAACGTGGCTTGAGAAAGGCTCCAAGCCGGAAGCAGCCCTGCAACCAGCGCCGCAACGATGATTGCGCAAAAAGTGAATCCTAGTGGCTTCCAATCGACTTGCAGTTCTTGGAATCGATACAAGTCTATCGGTATTAAACTTTTTGTTCCCCAAACGCAGACATTAGCCAGCCCAATCCCAAGAATTCCGCCGATCGATGTTAACAATAGGGTTTCTACCAACAGCTGGCCAACTACTCGCCAACGAGAGGCTCCCAGCGTAGCTCTTATCATTATCTCGCGCCGCCGATACAGACCTCGGGCGAACAGCAGGTTCGCAATGTCTAAGCAGGAAACGATCAAGAGAACGCTAACCGCGGCGGCTAACAGCCAGATGGTGGTCGCATAGTCGTTTACGATAAAGCTGAGTAAAGGAAACACCTGCAGAGTCCGGCCTTGATTTTCACCAGGGTAACGAATTAACAAATTGCTTTGGATCGTCTTCAAATCCGTTTCTCCTTCAGAGACTTTGACGCCCTCTTTTAGCCGGCCAAAACAGGTAAAAAAGTGACCGCCGGCTCGGTCCGCGAACACGTCAGCATCGAGAATGTGGAAGGCGACGATCGCGTGAATGGGCAGATAAACATCATTACCCGGCGGCCCCCAATCATCCATTTGTGTTGGAACGATTCCGATCACCTGTACACTCAGGTCACTCAGAACCACGTTCCTGCCGATAATACTCGGATCCGACTGAAACCGGCTTCGCCAACAACGTTCGCTAAGCACTGCCACCAACGGTCCGTTCGGGATGTCTTCTTGCTCCGTGAATACTCGGCCGAGAATCATCGGTAGGCCAGTAATCCTGAACATGCTGGGCGATACAAAATCCGCCTCCAGCAACTGCGCTTCGCCGTTCGTACGCAGATCAACTTGCCGCCCCACCTTCAATCCCAGTGCATCGAACGTGTGCTGGGCCGCTGCTAGGTCGACGTAATCAGGATAGTCGAAGACGCTGAAAGGGTGATGTTGGTACGGTTCGCAGACTTCGACCAGCCGTTCGGAGTTCGGGAACGGTAACGGTTTCAGAATCACTGCATCGATCAGGCTGAAGATCGCTGTGCTCAAGCCGATGCTAAAACCGAGGATTAGGATCGCAGTAATAGTAAACCCTGGCGTCTTGAGAAGCTGCCTTAGCGAATATCGGAGCTGGTGTAGCATAGGCAACGTTGGGTGTTATACGCGATGAACGATTGGGCAAAGCACGTTGTACGCCAGACCCGGTGTTTCGTGCTCGTCCTCGTCGTCGTACTCGTCCTCGATTCTGGAGGGGCTGGATGGAGTGCTCGAGTTTTGGAGCAATAGTCTCAAACTGAGACTATGTTTTCTCACTTTGGGAGAACTCAATTTTCTCTTTCGTCTTCCATCCCTTGCTCTTCCGGAAGCATCCGTTCATGCAGAATACGGGAGACAAGAATGCCTCGTACTTCCTCGCGGTAGAAGACAATATGTCTGCGAAGGCAGAAGTTCGCGCGGCGGTCGGTACCGTAGAGCGTTGCCTCGCTTGCGAGGCCGACAGAGGAAGTCTGCTTTGCCTGAGATTTTTTTTTGCGTTCCATGCGTTCTTTTGCGGCTATTTTTCTGCTATGGCTCGCAACAAAGTGTTAGAGGAACTGCTGAACGATGATCTCGCACAGATACGCGGATTAAGCGAGAAAGCCATGTTCGGTGGCCGCGCCTGGCTCCTCAATGGCAACCTTCTTTGCGGCGCTCGGGACGACGGTATGCTCGCGAGACTTGGCAAAGGCAACGACGCCTGGGCGCCGGCTACTCCAGGTATCGCTCCCATGATATCACGGGGCCGGCAAATGCACGGCTGGGTCAGAGCAACTCCGGAAGTCTATGAGGATGATGCGCTGCGCCGTAAACTGTTGAAAGCCGCGCTCGATTTCACCCGGTCATTACCCAAGAAATAGCCCCGACCGCGTAAGAAGCAGAAGCTATTTTACAGAAGATAACAAAGGCAACGAAGGGACTCTCAACTTGGAGATATCATTCGGCTTTTTGGAACCGCTTTCTCTTCGTTAGCTTAGTTTCCTTATGTAAAAAAACTTTGAGATAGGGCTAGGTCAGCTTTCGCGATCGGCATAGTGGCACCACTTCCTTCTGCACCCATTCTTGAACTCCTCGAACTCCTGCAACTCCTTGAACTCCACAGGACCGTCCGAGGAATCATTTTCTCGATATTCCTTTAGGTTAAGGTGGTAAGGTAAAAGGCAAGCATTCCAGTCACCGTTAGAGCGATTAACAGAACGACGGCATAAGCGGAATACAACGCGATAAACTTCAGAACTGTCCTCCCCCAGGACTGACAATAAACCTTCCGCTGAGCGAGAAATAGATAAACAGCCAGCCAAAGATACAGCAGCCCAACCGCCCATTTTACCCAATCCAGGTGCGGGACCTGCGATAGTACGCGCAACAGAGTTTGGGCCAGAGCGCAAACGAAGAAAGCGCTATGAAGATGGAAAGCGAAAACCAGATGGGCCAAGTACGGGCGCGCATTGCGGAGATAAATGAGTTTCAGGAGACCTGCATAAATCGGCACGCATAAAAGGATCATCCATTGCACCCGCTCCACGAACTCCGCCAACAGATGAGAGCCGAACCCCTGTAGGCTCCCGTATTTGCTGATCACTTTCGCGTCGAACTGCTGGTCTTCAGCGGATTCCTTCTGGTTGGCGGAGGCGCTTTCCTGATGTCCAACCGGTAAATCGTCTCTTATCACCACAACGAACCCACTTGGCCTAGCAAAATGAAGAACCAGGAAGAACACTAAGCTGACGCTGACATAAAGCCGGATTGGATTCAGAAACCGAATCTGCTGTCCTTGCAAAAACCGGAGAGTCAGTTCACCCGGCTGGGACAGCAGCATCCATAGTGTTTGAATTACCTTGCTGTCAAAGGCGAGAAACGAATCCAAAAAATCACGGAAAACAGTTCCGAACGATTGATGGTAGTCGATATCTCGCTGGCCACATTGCCCACAATACGGTCCGTTCAAAGGCGCCCCACAATTTCTGCAGCTCTTTGCGGTCGGATTCGACACGGCCCAAGTCTACCTTCGGACAATACGGAAAGACAGATTTAAACAGGAGCTGACGGAGGGACTTCACAATACACAAAGATCACAAAGGACACAAAGAGGCATAGCCGCAACTAAAGACAGGGGCCCTGCGCAAGGCAACAGAGACAAATTTCACAACAAGGCCACAAAGGCCGGAAAGATTGAGACAGTAAACTCCCTCTTTGTGGCCTTTGCGGCCTTGCTGTGAAAATCATTCCGCTGCTTTCTCCCTCGAGATCCTCGCGTTACTGATTCAAATCTCCGTGTTGTATTACAAAGAGGGACGAGTGAACCAAAAGACGGATTCTCCATAGCCTTTAGTTTCGCTCTGTCTTCGTGTGCCTTGTGATCTTTCCGTATTGTGAAGTGAGGTTTTAAGAGGGAGAAAATCAGGTTCACGTCCTTTTAAGATAATACCCTTCGCCGAAAACTGCTGAAAGCCGCTCTCGATTTCACCTGGTCATTACCCAAGAAATAGCCCCGACCGCGTAAGAAGCAGAAGCTATTTTACAGAAGATAACGAAGGCAACGAAGGGTCGGTCGGCGAACAGATATCTTTCGACTTTTTAGGGTCACTTACCCCTTCATTCGCTTTGTTCGCTTCTGTAAAAAAAAGCGGGGTGTCCATCCAAAAGCCTTTTACGTAGGAGATAACACAGGAAAGGACGGTTCATTTCGCGTTGCCGTGTCACCGCCGAAAGAATCCTCTGTTTCCTCCGTTACCTCCTGTTAAACAAAGGTACTGACCCATCGATAGGGACTACCCCCTTCGTTTTCTTCGTTAACTTCTGTAAAATAAACTAGGGGTCGTCACCCCAAATTCGCCTGTCTGCTCCGTTACCTTCTGTTACGTGGCAGCGTCTTACGAATTTTGCATTCGTCGCACTTCTTGTGGGGTCAGATTGAAGCAGCGTCGGAATAACCGATTGAGATGGCTTTGATCGGTGAAACCTGCCATTTGCGCGATTTCAGCGATCGATAACCGGTTATCCGCCAGAAGCGTTCGAGCTCGATCGAGGCGCGCACACCTGACAAATTCGCCGACCGCTTTACCGGTGAACTCTCGAAACGTACGAGCAATATGCACCGGATGATAGCCCACGAGCTTGGAGAGTTCTTCAAGTTTGTAGGGATGGCTTGGATCATTGCGGATAGCCGACGCGATCTGTTGGACCCAGCCCGGCGCGACGCGTTTGGTGGCGTTTATTCTCCTGACAAAATTGACCAGCAATTCCACCATCAACGCGTCAACTACCATCGGACTGAACACATCGCCGCAAACGGATTCTTCATAAATTCGTCTAGCAAGAAATACCAGGTCGGGATCACGAATCCCGACTCCATCCCCAGTCACGAGATCGCACAAGGAAAACTTCTTCAACCACGCGTCCGGCACATCAATACTGATCCCCCGGACAATACTGTTTCCAACGGTGAATGTTTGGGCATCGCCCGCTCGATTCAAGCTCACGTGCGAGCCGTTAAACTCGAAGCTCTTGCGTCCGGTCTTAAGTAAGCTCACTCCATTAGCCTGGAAACAGAGGTTTCTCGTCGCGTGCTGGACAACCTCGGTGCCCGGGGAACGGTCGTACGACCACGGATCGAGAATCAGGGTCTGCTCGTCAGTTGTTAAGGATTGAACATTCACAGTCGTAAACAAATTTGCCGGAAAGGCATTTACGCGCAAGAACCACCCGTCAGAGGCTCGCAGCACTTCGTTCTCGTACTCGTCATCGTCCTCGCCCTCGCGTTTTGGCGAATGGAGTGTTGGAGCGATGGAGTATTCGAGTCTTGCTCTTGGTCCGAATCGCACGCAGCTACTGTAGGATTGGGGGCATTCCCCTCGGCAACCTTCGGTTGCGTCGTATCGTAAACCAATAGCCGCCAATCAATCGGCCGTTCTTCCTCTACACAAGTGTCCGGTTCACTATCCTTCGTCCTGAGGAGAAACCGAGTCGTTATTCTGCGGCTTTCCAACAGGGCAACTGCTAACACAAACGGGTTTTCCATACCCGCACCCTGCTACGCAATTCATCCCAAAGATTGGACGGCCTTAACCCGGGTTGGATGCATTAATCAGAAAATTCGTTATCAGCTTCTCCCCGCCGGACGCGCGACCCGTGGAGCGCTGCCTTCCCGCGGCCGCCACATGCGCGTCAACCTAAGAGCGGGCGGTTCCGCGCCCCAGTGGCGGTCCGACGGGCGCCTTGGCAGCTGCCAGATTGAAAACAAGCTCCGTAGGAGCGAAATCTTTATAGCCACGGCAACAGGAACGCGGTCAGCTCCGTAGGAGCGGCATCTAAGAACATGTGACTAGGCCTAACCGAGGTTTCTAGCTCTATATCGCTCCTTCGGAGCTGGTCTCGTTTTTTATGGCTCAAGCTATAAAGATTTCGCTCCTACGGAGCTACCAACAGCATGGGCTGAACCAGCTAGGAGCTGAATCGCATTTTTTAATCGGGCTGCTGCTGCGGCCCGGCACATCAGCCCCATAAGCAAAGATCGCGAAACTAACGATCGTGATCCCGATAACCTTCGTGATTGCTCTTATCCAAAGGAAGCCTGGTCGGGCGAAACTCGTGATGACACGCGAATAAATTCCACAACCAGGCCTCAAAGCTCGCGAAGATAAAACAGGGAACTTTGATTCAAGAGCCGTTTCACCTCCGCGTCCGCTGCGCCCTTTGCGCGAGGCCTTTATCTTCGCTCGGTACCGGCCTAGAACTTCTTTTCCACTTCCACGTAGAAATACCGGCCAAAGGCGTTGGCGGTCGTGGGGTCGAAGCCGTATCCTTCGTCGGAAAATGGCGGATTCGTATCGAAGATATTGTTGATACCGAAGGTCAAGGTAGTGTTCGCTAACCAGTAACGGATGCCACCGGAAGCGCCTTCCGGCTTTGGAGAAATCGCTTTTTCGCCCACGATCTTTTTGCCGTCTTTCGAATAACCCGGAGCCGGCGTTTGGGCATTTACTTCCTCAGGCGCGCCGAACTTGTAAGAGATTTGCCAATCCCACGTGGTCCAACTACCAATCCGGTGCACCAGACCGTTTGGTTGTACCACGGCGGTTGGATTAGTGCCTTTGTAGTTGTCGTTATAGTCGTGATAAGAGTCGGTGAAGTTCAGAACAATACCGGTCTTAACGGTATCGATACCAAAGACGGTCTTGCTATAGAAGAAACTGCCGGTCAGCCTCAAATCAGGGTGATCGAAACTATCTTCTTCATCAAAGATAGGCGAAGGAGTCAAGGAAAGAGCTCCAAATGCGGTATTGGCGCTTGAGTTCTTGATGGTCTGGACCGAGTAATTGTAAATATAACTGGCGTCAACCTCGATATTGAGTTTGCCCCAATTATATTCCTTAGTCACATAACTACCGCCGAAGTCGAGTCCATCAACGAGCACAGCACCTAAGTTTACAAAAGGATCGTTAACATAGTTGATCTGACCATTTGGTAATCGCTGAACCAAGCCCGGGAATAGATTTTCCTCGTCCAGAACTTGTTGCGGTTCCAATTGCATTATTTTGTTACTTTCGGCGATTTGAAACCAATCCACGTAAGCGGTGAAACCGTTAGCCCATCCCCACCAGCTGTGTTCGGGATCGCTGCTACCGGGTGTCCACACGGCTCCAGCGTAGTAACTGTAGGACCTCTCCGGCTGCAGCTCGGGATTTCCTTGTACATGGACAAAATAGGTTTGGGTTCCGAGCTGAGGATTTTTCGGATCAACCAGGGCAGATTGTTCGATGAATGAACCGCTGTCGAGTTCGGGAAGGTTGGGTGCCCGGTAGCCCTCCGAGTAAGTGGCTCGCAGCGTAAGATCGTCGAACGGCTTGTAACGCAAAAGTACCTTGGGCTTAGCAGCGGAACCAAAATCGCTGTACTGATCGTAGCGTTCCTGAAGGACAACCTCTAAAAGCCGAGCGCCCGGGAACGACCATTGGTTGCCCAGGATCGGAATCGTCAGTTCGGCATACGCGCTTTGTACATTCCGTCGGGCGCTGGTGGTGCTTTGGGGACCGCCACTGCCGATGATGTTGCCATCTTTCGAGTTTTGGTCTACTGAAGTTTCGTAGGCATCGTCGCGATACTCGGCGCCGAATCCCGCTGTGACGGTGCCGCCGGGAAGATCAATAAGATCGCCACCGGCTTTGATCGCCCAAGTGCTGACTGACGTTCGCGCTCGCGAATCTGTCGTCAGACGCAGCGCATCCACGAATCCTCCGTTTGGATGTTTTACCGCAGAGAAATCGACAAACGGATTGTAGTAGGTACCGATAAAGCCTGGCAACTGCCCATTGAGCGCCTCTTGCAAGCCTGTCCTTGAAATTTGATTATAGGTTACGCGATCTCCGTCGCTTTCGGAATAAACGTAACTGACATCGACTAACCAGTTATGAGGTAGCTGGATGGTTGCCCCACTGATCGTTGTAACAGAGTCGATCGTCACTACTTGTTTTTGAGGGCCGAACTCGAGCAGAGCATCGCCAATCGGTTGTAATGAGACTCCCCATGGGTTGTAAGGATTATTTACCGGAATGATCGTGCCATCCGTCTGGCTGGGACCGTAGTCGGGGATTTCGCTGTTCTCCTTGTTCCGTTCAAGAGTCAGCTCTTCGTAAAACTTGAGCCAAGATGTCGGTTCGTAATTGATTTTGATCAGGCCACCGTAACGCTGTTCGCGCGGATTGATTTGATAGTCCTGAACACTCCCATATTCGTTTAACGGTGCGTTAACTGGATAGAAACTGTTTTTTGTGATGTTAGGTCCCTTGGTTCCTTGGCGGACAGAATAGGTGTTGCCATTCGGATCGATGAAATTTCCGTACGGACTATCGATCGTATCCCAGTTGTAATAAGACCCCAGCGCGGTGTGATCCTGGTTCGAAGAATAACCGCGAGCCGACATCATGATCGGGCTCGACTCGAAATAATCGAACGCACCCAGAATGCTGACCTTCGAGTTATCGTTGATGTGATCGACCAGCCCTGACACCGCGGCCAGATGATAGACTGAGTAATCGTCCCGTTGGCTCACCCCATAGTGAAAGAAGATATCAGCTCCCTCATATTCGTCTTTGAGAATGAGATTCACCACACCGGCGACCGCATCAGAGCCATACGTGGCACTTCCGCCGTCTTTTAGCACTTCGATCCGGTCGATGGCTGCGAGCGGATAGGAGTTAAGATCCACAAAGCTTTCGGTGCCGTCTTGAGGAAAGGGAAACGGAGCGACGCGGTGCCCATCGACGAGGGTCAACGTTTCGTTGGGACCCAAGCCGCGCAAGTTGACATCAGAACCGGCCGGCGAAAAGCTTTGCCCGGCGTTGACCGCAGGTGAAAAGCTGTTGGCGTTCTGCGGCAACCGTTGCAGAACGTCTGCGACGGTCTGGTCAGCTTGCTCTTTAAAATACTGCTGGTCGAGAGTGACGACCGGCTGAGGGCCATCTCCGATGCGCGGCACCAGGTAACCGGTTACGGTGACTTGCTGTAATTGATCGCTTTGCTGCGTGGCAACCTGATCAGCGGGCGGCGTCGGTGAAG
>DASUWQ010000210.1:0-5198 GCA_036378375.1 Chthoniobacterales bacterium | reverse complement strand
GTCAGCTCGTTCAGTTGCTCGGAAAATCCGTCTTTTATCGCCGGCAGCAGGTCGACTTCCGGTTTTATCTCTTCCAGAATTCGCACCCGCTCAGATTTCTTTGCCCAACCAGGGAAGGGAAGTTTCGCCAAATTCCGTGCGAGTCTAACCCGGCTGCTGATCACGATAGGATGCCGGCTTCCGCCGGAGAGCCAATCGCCAGCTCTGGTCAGGATCGGATCAATCTTCATATCGACTGCGGTGTCCCTCCTTCTAGCTGTCGAATCTCATCCCGTAGATTCGCAGCCGTCTCATAATCTTCCTTAGAGACCGCGTCTTCCAAATGTTTGCGCAGCTCGTTCAGTCTATCGGTTCGCGCAAGGTCGCGGAACAGCCTTGCTGGAATCTTACCTGTATGCTGCGTGCCTTTATGCATTGCCTTGATCAACGACCCAAGGGCGTCTGAAAAAGTATTATAGCAGGAACTGCAACCCAAACGCCCGGTCTTTTTAAAGTCGGCCTGGGTGAAACCGCACACCGGGCAATGCTCGGTCTGGGCGACCTGCTCCACCTGCTGGTTTTCACCCAGCCCGAGCAGGAGGTCCGCCAGGGCGAACCCCGTCGGGTCGGCAACGCCCTTCTCTTTTGAGCACGACTCGCACAGATTAATCTTCTTCATATTCCCATCCACGATCTGGGTAAGATAAACTGTCGCCGTGTGAGTTTTGCAGACGTCGCAGATCATGCCTTTACTTTCTTATGATATCGCGCGTTTCCGAGCAATTTCTGTACACACAACACTATTGATAGATCGGAGTGCCAGTCGAGCGTGTCAACCCGCGGAACTCTTCGACGAGCTTGAGCGTGATCGGTCCCGGGCGACCGTCGCCGATCGGCCGACGATCCAGTTGAACGGCCGCGATTACTTCTGCTGCGGTGCCGGTAAGAAAACATTCGTCTGCTACTAGTATATCGTAGCGTGTCAAGTCCTCTTCCTTAATCGGGATGTCGTTCTGTTTGGCTAGCTCAAAGACGACCGCCCGAGTAATTCCACCCAGAATCCCGGCATTAATCGGTGGGGTCGAGATCACGCCGTTTTTGACTACAAACAGATTGTCCCCCGTGCATTCCCCGACATAGCCTTGTTCGTTCAGCATAACTCCTTCAGCCGCGCCGGCCTGTTGCGCCTCGATCTTGGCCAGGATGTTGTTCAAATAATTCAGGGACTTGATCCGCGGGCTCAGTGCACCGGGCGGGATCCGTCTGACCGAACAGGTCGCCATGGTCAGCCCTTTTTCATAGAGCGAGTCTGGGTAAAGGGCGATGGTGGCTGCAATAATAATGACGCTCGGTCGGCGACAGCTGTCCGGGCTTAGTCCGAGCGAGCCAACCCCTCGGGTTACCAGCAACCGGATGTAACCATCGTGGAGGTCGTTTTGACGGATGGTCTCGAGAGTCGCCTCGATCAACGCGGTCCGAGACATCGGGATGTCCAGTGAAATGGCCTTGGCGGAATCCCAAAGCCGGTCAATGTGTTCCTCCAAGCGGAATACTCTGTCCTGGTAGAACCGAATTCCTTCAAAGACACCATCTCCATAAAGGAGGCCATGATCGAAAACGGAGATCTTGGCCTCGGATTGTTCGTAAAATGTGCCGTCGATATAGATTTTCAGGTTCATATGACTCGGGAGGTGAGGGGTGAAAGGTGAGAGGTGAGAAGTGATTGGTGAAAGGCGATTGGTGGCAACGCTTGGTACTCGTCCTCGTCGTCGTCCTCGTTCTCGTTCTCGAATCCTTTCGAGCGAAGGGCCGGCTGTTGGAGTAATGCGCTGTTTTCACTGGGTTAATCTACGAGGTGACCGTCGCGGATGTGTACAACACGATCGCCACGCGCAGCCAACTCCTGGTCATGGGTTACTACCACCAAAGTTTTTTCTTTCTCACGGACCAATCCTCCCAAAAGCTCCATGATGGCTTCTCCGTTTGTAGTATCGAGGTTGCCGGTTGGTTCGTCAGCAAACACAATAGCCGGATCGTTAACCAGGGCTCGGGCGATGGCGACCCTCTGCTGTTCACCTCCAGAAAGCTCGTTGGGCAAATGATGCATCCGATCGGCTAGCCCCACTGTCTCCAACAAGGACTGAGCAATCTCAGGATCGGGGCGGCGCCGAATCAGGGATGGCACCAGCGTGTTTTCTAAGGCGGTCAACTCCGGCAAAAGAAAGTAACCTTGAAAAACAAACCCCATCCGCTGGTTGCGAATCTTGGCGTCTTTTCCGGCACCACCGCTGTAGAGTTTGTGGTCTTCAAATGTGACCTCGCCCGATTCCGGGCGTTCCAATCCCGCCAGGGTGTATAGCAGCGTCGTCTTACCGGCTCCGGACGCCCCGCATAGAAACACCGACTCCCCCTTGTTGATATCAAGGTTAATCCCTCGTAGTACGTCGACCTTCCGGCTACCGATCTTGAACGATCGATGAATATTCCGGGCGCTAAGTTGAGCGGGTGTGTTCACTAGTTGGCGAGGTCGACCGTAGACAGTTGCCGCATACCTTCAAATAGCACTATCGCGACGGCGGTGGCGAGATTCAAACTGCGAGCTTCGGGGAGCATCGGGATCCGAAAAGCGCTTTCGGCGTGCCGAGCCAACAAGCTGGCCGGCAGGCCCTTCGTCTCGCGGCCGAAAATCAGATAATCTTTAGGCGAGTATCGGATGTCCCAGTAAGGTTTCTCTACCTTTGTAGAAAAAAAGAATCGGCGCGCGGATGGTTCGGTCTTGAGCTCAAACTCTTCGAGATTCTCCCAAAGCTTAACGTTAACGTTCTTCCAGTAATCCATCCCCGCCCGGCGAAGCTGTCGGTCATCGATGGAGAACCCGAGAGGCTGCACCAAATGCAGGGTACTACCGGTGGCCAAGGCGAGGCGGCCAACGTTTCCCGTGTTTGGCGGGATCTCAGGCTCGACTAGGACTAGGTTAAACATAAAACAAAAAAAGCGCCTCAAGGATCGAGGCGCTTTTTCCGTCGGGAGGGAAACTGTTGCCGTCGTTAATTCGAGCTCACTTGCGCCAGAGCAGGTTCGACATTTACGCGACGACCCTTCTGATCGAAGCGTACAATACCGTCTACGAGGGCGAAGATTGTGTAATCCCGACCAAGCCCAACATTCTTTCCCGGCAAAAACTTTGTACCGCGCTGGCGAATAATGATGTTTCCGGCAACGACTTGCTGGCTACCGAACTTCTTCACGCCGAGGCGTTTGCTAACGCTATCGCGTCCGTTCTTGACGCTGCCTTGACCTTTCTTATGTGCCATACGCTAGAAAATTAGAGGTCGATCGATCCAACTTTAACGCGAGTCAGTTGGCGTCGATGGCCCACCGTCCGATGATACCCTTTTCGACGCCGATACTTGAATGCGATCACCTTTTTATCCTTAAATTGCTCCACTACTTCCCCGGAAACTTTCGCTCCGTCGATCAGAGGAGCACCCAAGGTTACTGTATCACCATCACAATGAAGCACAACTTCAGCAAATGTGATCTTGTCGCCGGTTTGACCGGAAAGTTTTTCGACAGCCACCGTTTCGCCGGGGGCGACCCGATACTGTTTATTCCCTGAACGGATGATTGCGTATGCCATGGCGACGAGCTGGTAAAGACCCGGAAAGTGGCATGGTGGAGGAGGGCGCGCAAATGAAATTTGCGGAGATTATTGCTCCGCCGCGCCCTGGAGGGGAGCCGCTTTTGAACGTTGCCCGTAACCTGAGCTGATTGTGCAACCAACCGTTGTATTTCTGAGGTGTTGTCTAGCAGGCGGCTCCCGGAAACGTCTCTTAGGGTGGTTTAACTTTATCGCGTTGATCGGAAACAAAAAGAATCGCGATGGGTCATGGCAGGGTCAGGAGCCGTTAGCGGGAGCCGCCTGCAAAGCGCACGCCGATCTGGCGACCGCGGGGTTTCAGGAATGGGCGAGCAAACGGGGATCGGGTAAAAGCGGCTCCCCTCCAGGGTGGGCCCCCTTAATAATCCCTCTCGAGCAGATAATCGGCCATCCCAAGAAGCACCTCCGCCCGCTTTCCGAAGGGGCGCAGAGCTTCTCGCGCTTCTTTGGTAAATTTTTGGGCGATCTTACGGGATTTCTCTAACCCGACGACGGCAGGAAAGGTCGCTTTTTCTGCGGCAATATCTTTTCCGGCGCTTTTTCCCAGTTTTTCTGTGGTTTGGGTAACATCAAGGATGTCGTCGATGACTTGAAAAGCCAGCCCTAGCGAGCGGCCGAAATCGGAAAGATTGCGGAGCTGAGCCGGCGTGGCGTTGGCGCTCATTGCGCCGAGACGAATGGACGACCGCAACAGGGCCGCGGTTTTTGATTCATGGATAAAATTGAGGAGCGACTGCGATATCTTTTTTCCTTCACTTTCCAGATCGACGACTTGACCGGCGACGAGGCGACGGCTGCCGGCAGCGACCGCTAACTCTTGAACGATTTCCCGAACTGGATACCGCGGCCAGCCCTGCGCTAGCGTCAGCAGCTCAAACGCGAAAGTGAGGAGCGCGTCACCGGCCAGGACAGCGATTCCCTCACCGAAGACTTTATGCGAGGTGGGAACACCACGCCGAAAGTCGTCATCATCCATGCAGGGTAGATCATCGTGGATAAGCGAGTAAGTGTGCACACACTCGACGGCGCAGGCCAAAGGCATGGCAGCTTCCACCGAGCCGCCGCAGCATTCGGCGGCCGCCAGGCAAAGGATTGGTCGTAATCGTTTTCCGCCAGCAAATACACTGTAGCGCATTGCCTTGTGGATGGTTTTGGGTTTTAAGGTAGCTTTTGGCAGCAATCGATCGAGAGTCTCATCGACGAGCTTCTGGCGAGCAGCGAGGTATTCTTTCATCGTATCAGCGCAGATAACGCTGGGCGATAGGCATACGCCACCCCATACCAAATGCCAAGCTGGTGACCCTCAACCCTGGCGCAGCCTGGCGCCGCTTGTATTCGTTCGAGTCGACGTGACGTTGAATCCAGCGGACAGTTTCTGCCGGGTAACCTTTGGCGACGATATCCTCCGGGCTAAGCAGTTCTTCGACATAAAGCTGTAGAACCGCGTCGAGGACCTCGTACGGTGGTAGCGTGTCTTGGTCTGTCTGGTTCAATTTCAGCTCTGCACTCGGGGCTTTGGTAATTGAGCTTGCAGGGATAATCTCGTGTTCCCGGTTAA
>DASUWQ010000209.1:0-13088 GCA_036378375.1 Chthoniobacterales bacterium | reverse complement strand
GAGGTCGACGACGAGGACGATTACGAAGTGATGTCTCGTCTTTCGGCCATTACGAGTCAGGAGCTAGAACCCCTAAGCTGACTTCCGGCTATAACCCGGGAAACTTACAATCGCCTCTTCCGATTCCTTTTCGCTGTCCGGTTCCAAATCGCTGAATCCAATGCCGAGGCGATGGTCCCGGTAGAGCGTGATGGCCACATTTCGGTTCACTCGGATACATTGCTTGATTGCTTCCGGGTCTTTCTCGCAGAAAAGGACAGTCTTCCAAGAAAAGATATGTTTGGGCTTATGGAAATCGCTGTTCGCCACAAACGGCAAACGTTTTAGACCTATGGGATTGAAGATATCATCCCGATTGGCGACTTCCCAGGCGTCGAGCAATGGAGCGTATTGGTCGATGTGCTCCCAAAAATAGAGCGTGTTCTTCCCCCAATGAGTCTTGAACTCATGCGGGTGAGAAGCGATGGCCAGAGCTCCCTGACCGTGAATCTCTGCGATAGTCCGGGTAATACTTAGGCCGGGATCAATCGGGCCTTTCAGGTCCACGGCCAATAGATGCGCCGAAGACCGCTTGGTCAGGCCATCTTTGTTGAACTCGAGACCGGCCATCAAGATCATCCGGTATTTCTCGAGTGCCCTTTTCTTCTCTTTCTCGAGGATATCGAAGTACTCAGGAACCACATCCAGAGTCAGGACCAGGCCGCTGAGGTTAGTGACCCTTCCAATCAGTTTTGTGTAATCGCAGATATGGTCGGTCACACAAAGGACATCAAAACCCCGTTGGCCATAAAAATCGACCAACTCAGGAACGGTCAACTTGCCGTCCGAATAGATCGAATGGGTATGAAGATCGCAAAGGAGGATCGAGGGCGATTTCTTTCGGGTCGATCTCGCAGATTCAATCTTGGGGACTAACACCTTACGGTTAGGTTCTGTGACTTCCAGGCTAAGAATGAATCGAGCGATCTGCAGGGAAGCGGCGGGTCGGCTCAATTTCGAGACATTCTGCGTCCACTTCTCTAGCAATGTTCCGCCGTTCGTAAAAGCATCGTCGAGAGCTTCAACGATAGAGTCCGGGTCCGGGGCCAGCTGTCCACAATCGTTTTCCACGATCAACCTGGCGTTACCTTCTTCCTGACCCGGTACCACCTGGCTAATAAGAACCGGCGTTCGCGCAGCAATTGCTTCCTGAATCGTCGCTCCTCCGGCCTTCGTAATCACCAAGTGATGGCTCGTTAATAGTTCCGGCATTTTGGTCGTCCACCCCAGGATTTCGACCCGATGACCAGGAACTCTTACTTCAGCTTCAATGGCCCGGCGGAGAGCAGTATCGCGGCCAACCGTAACCGTTAACCGGATATCGTCGCGCTTACTAAGTCGCCGCACGAGAGAAGGGGCCTCTTTTTTGCCGGAATTGATCAGGTACAGGACCCGTTTCGGACCCACATCTTGACCTGTAAACCGATGGTCGACCATCTCGGCGAAGCGATGAGTGACCGGAAAACCGAAGATATGGATACGGTCATCAGTTATCCCTCCAGCGCGCAAGACGGCCGCGGTGTCATCATTCGCCACGATGAAGTGATCGCTCGCACAACGGTACCAGATCGAATTCACTGTGATCGAATCCGTCACCACCGTGATCTGGGTGAAGGCTCGGGGTACGCCAGCAGGTAAAACTTGGTCAATCACATACCCGTACAGCGGATAGGTGGAAATAACGGCATCTGGCTCAAACTGGCGCAGGAGGTCCGACATCGCCCGTTTGAATCTGGTCAGCATGGGCATGTTCGTTTCCACGAACTGCGTCCCATCGATCACGTTGTAGATCTTGCCCCAGACTCGAGGAGTCCGATTGATGGCCGCGATGTAGGCGCGTCGCAAAAATTCGTTAAGCCGCCCGTAGCACCGATCGAACAGATCGATGATCTGCACCTTGACCTCATTGCCAGCGACAACCTCCAACGCATCCCGAATGTTTCGAGCGGCCGTGTTATGGCCTTCGCCGAATCCAGCAGTGAAGATCAGAATCTGCTTCATGCGCAGCAAAAAAAAGAAATCCGGACCGGTTTATGTTTTGGGAGCGGAAATTGTTCGGATATAATAATGAGCCGGTGAGCGTAACTGAATGACCCACTGCCTTCCAGTGAATTTCGCACAACTAGAAATCAAACAAGCCATCGAAAAAGGTACCAGCAAAGGAGTAACATTTGGTTTGTCTTAGCGTGCGAAAGCCCGGCAGCCATCTTCGCAGGGGTTATTTCATTCTCGGGCTACTTTGTTTCCTCGCCACCTCATTCGCCCCTGGTCAATCCTCGGACGAGGAGCAGCGCCTCAAGCAACTATTTTTAAAGAGCCGGCAGGAAATGCAAATCGTTCCTAGCCCGACTCCTACGCCGAAGGCGACGCCGGTTCCAGCGACCCCGGCTCGCAGACCCTTTCATAGTCGGGCTAAGGAAAGTGAAACTCCACCCGGCCGGTCCGAGGAGGAATCTGAAGAGCAAAGCGAACGTGCGGCGGAGACCCCGAAGCAGACGCCAAAGCCGACGCCCATGCAGACCCCAGTACCAACCCCAACCGAGAAGGTGGAAGAGGTTCCGGCTCGGCCGGCAGTCACGCCTCAAGAGGAAAGTCTGGCTGAACCGACTCCAAAAAAGAAGCATCACGGCTGGTTCCTTTTTCATTTCCACTCGGACGACGATGAAATCGTTATCCAAAAGTCCGGAAGCCAGAATGAAACGGTTCCGGCCGGCCATTACAACGGGCGTTGGCGTTATTTAACTCCCGCTGTGCGTCAGGCCATCGATGACGCGCGCGTCGCCAGAAACCGCTGGAAATATATCGTGGTCCACAATAGCGGAACTCGCCAAGGTAACGCGCGGATCTTTGATTATTATCATCGGCACGTCCGGCGGATGCCGAACGGCCTTGCCTATCATTTCGTCATTGGTAACGGGACCTCAAGCGGAGACGGCCAGATCGAGATTGGCAATCGATGGGTCGTTCAACTCGCCGGCGGACACGTCCACAGTGACTATCTCAACTACATCTCGATCGGTATTTGCCTGGTGGGCGATTTTAATCGTGATCTTCCCACCAGAGCTCAGTACGAAGCCTTGGACGAACTGATTCGATATCTTCGAGGGCGGGTCGGCAAAATCGACGGTCGCTACTCCATTGTCTTAGGTCATAAAGAGATCAATCCGCGCCCCACCGATTGCCCTGGCAATCGTTTCCCACTTAACTGGTTGCATCGGACTTTTCCTAACAATTAAGCAAGCACCTGAGAAATGACAGATGACAGATCACAAATGACAGAATGGGTCATCGCCTCTCTGAGTTTGTCATTTGTCATCTGTCATTTGTCATTTCTTTCGCTACCATCGTGACATGGAAATCGGCCTAACCGGAGCCTCGGGTTTTCTGGGTAGGTATATAATCGAGCAAGCGATTGCGGGAGGCGATAAGGTGGTGGCCTTTTCGCGAACTCCACGCCGCCAAATACCAGGTTGTGTCCGGACGGCACCATTCCGTCCAGGACTCCATCTTAACGGTCTGGGCGCTATCGTTCATCTGGCCGGAGAATCGATTTTCGGACTTTGGACCAATGCAAAGAAGGAACACATCCTTCGAAGCCGGGTAGAAGGAACACGATGGATTGTCAAAGCCATCCAGGGCGCACCCGACCCACCCAAAGTGTTGGTGTGTGCCTCCGCTATTGGGATCTACGGGGATCGGGGCGACGAAGAACTAACAGAAAGACGCACGACCGGCGCTGGAAAATTTCTTGCCGAGGTAAGCCAAGCTTGGGAGGCTGCAGCTCAAGAAGCAACAACCGCGGGAACTCGCGTGGTCACCGTTCGCATTGCACTAGTGCTTGGAGGCAAAGGTGCGCTGGCCGCCATGCAGCCGGTTTTTCGCCTTGGATTGGGAGGCCGGTTCGGCAAAGGAGACCAGTGGATGTCTTGGGTCCATATTATAGACATCGCGAATATTTTTTTGTACGCGGCCAAAACCGAGAGCCTGTCTGGACCAGTGAACGGCGCGTCGCCTAATCCAGTTCGAAACAGTGAATTCACTCAGGTCTTAGGCACCGTACTTAAGAAGCCAACCTTTTGTACGGTCCCCTCGGCCTTAGTGAGCACATTGTTGCCCGAGCAATCCTCTCTGGTGCTAGACAGCCAGAGAGTTATCCCGGAGAAACTCCTGACTTCGGGCTTTCAATTCCAATTCCCGTCTTTGAATGAAGCTCTAAGGGATCTGATCAAGGTGAAGAGCTGAGATCGCCCTATATTGGTAGGGCGAGGCTCCCAAACGACGTGAAAATCCGATCGAAGGGACTGATGACGCGCGTTGAAACGGCAATGTTAGGCTTAAGATCGCGCCGAGCCGTGATCCGCAGCTCGACCACGGCTCGGCTCGCTTTCCGTCCCAATCGCACTCTGACTGGCACAGAACGGGCAGCGTCGCTCCACACATAGGCCTTTCGGGAGCCTCGCCCTACCAAATTAAATTTGCCCTACCGGTTACCAACTTCACTTCTTTCCTGAAGCACAAACTCCTGAAGCGACCCCTTTAATGCTTCTATCCCTTCGTTATTCTGTGCCGAGATCGGAACAATCTTCCGGTCGGGGAACCGCTGTTGCAGAGCTTTGAGATGCTCGGCGGCCTGAGGCAAATCCATTTTGTTAGCCACGATCACCCAGGGTCGCCGGCTTAGGAGAGGATCGTATAAGTCTAGCTCTCGGCGCAGGGTTTGGAGATCGTTGATCGGATCACGCCCCTCACTTCCGGCAGTGTCTAGCAGGAACACCAGGAGTTTGCAGCGAACAATGTGCCTTAAAAAATCGTGCCCTAACCCGACATTGCGATGGGCGCCCTCAATCAGCCCGGGAATATCAGCCACCGTCAACCTACGATAATCATCGAACTCAACCACACCGACAATGGGGTTTAAGGTTGTGAACGGATAGGGAGCCACCTTCGGGTGAGCAGCGGACAATTTGCCAAGTAGAGTCGACTTGCCGGCATTTGGATACCCTACCAACCCGACATCTGCGATCATTCTGAGCTCCAAGAGGAAATCCCCCTCCTCACCCTCCTCGCCCTCGGTGTACTGTCGCGGTACCCGATTGCGTGAACTCTTGAAATGGGTGTTGCCCTTCCCCCCGGCGCCACCTTTACATAGAATGAACCGTTGGCCTGGCTCTGTCAGGTCGGCCAGCACTTCATGGTTGGAAGAAACGGCTGCGGACGACCCCCCCGGTGCCGTATTATCATTTCCGGAGGCATTTGTCCCAGGCAAATAGCGGTACGCTACTGTACCCACGGGGACTTTGAACACGGCGTCGGCCGCCGCCTTTCCATACATGTCCTTACCCATCCCATGCTGACCCGACTTCGCTCGAAGCAGAGGTCGGTAAAAGAAATCCACCAAATTGTCGGTATGGACATCTGTTTCCAGGATAATGTCTCCTCCCCTTCCTCCGTCTCCCCCATCGGGGCCGCCCTTAGGTACAAACTTCTCCCGGCGGAAACTGACACAACCGTTGCCACCATCTCCGGCTCTTGCGTGGATTTTTATGCGATCAACAAACATCTAGCCTGAATATCTCCCACTCACTCCTAAGAGGCAGATCTCCGGAATGACAAATGACAGATGACAAATGACAAATACGCGGCTGCGATCCGCTATTTGTCATCTGTCATTTATCATTTGTCATTCCCTCTCCTATCCGATCAACTCCTCGTATAGCTCCTTTGTTTGCTGGGCGATTGCCGCCCAACTAAACTTATCGACAGCTCGTTTGCGACCGGCTTGCCCGAATCGCTGTCTCAGTTCCGGGTCCTTCATCAACACGTTAATCTTAGAAGCCAAATCACGAGAAAACTTTTCCGGCTCTAGCGGTTCAAACGGGCTCTCCTGCAATTGCTCGAGCGGCACTAGAAATCCGGTCTCACCATCAACGACCACTTCCTTTATCCCACCGACGGCGCTGGCCACCACCGGCGTCTCACAGGCCATCGCTTCCAGATTGATGATCCCAAACGGCTCATAGATGGACGGACAGCAGAAAACCGCCGCGTGGCTGTAAAGTTGATAAACCGCTGACTTAGGGACCATGCTGTCAACCCAGACGATATGAGAATTCTGCGTCCGAGCCGTTTCGACGGCCTGCCGCATCTCAGCCGCAATTTCCGGGGTATCCGGAGCACCGGCACAAAGAACCACTTGGGTGTCCCGCTCCAAATAACGAATGGCTCGGACCAGGTGGATGATCCCTTTCTGACGGGCAATTCTACCAACGAATAGAACGTACGGCCTGGTCATATCGATCCCGTACTGCTTCAAAGCATCGGTTGCTTCGGTCGGCCTGTATTCGTCAGGATCGATCCCGTTGTAGATGATTCGGATGCGCTTCTCGTCCACGTTGAACAGGCGCATTACATCCGCCTTCGTTCCCTCTGAAACCGCGATCACGGCGTCGGCCATCTCAATGGCGGTCTTTTCTACCCAACTACTGAAGTCATAGCCGTGGCCGAGCTGTTCTCGTTTCCAGGGCCGCAAAGGTTCTAAAGAATGAATCGTGATGACCAACGGGATCCCGTAGTTCATCTTTGCTAAAATCCCGCCAAAATGCACGTACCAGGTATGGCAATGAACGATATTCGCGTCCGTCCCCGCGGTATTGAAGTCGGTACATCTGCGCACGGCGCCAAACACCGAGACTAGATTCTTTGGACACTTAAACGAGGAGGTATCCAGCGGAAATCCGCGAACCTGCAAGTTACCTTCATCCGCACGTTGATCACCGAATGCTCTCACATCCACCTGGATGAGCTTGGCTAACTCGCGGCTGAGATAATCGACATGGACACCGGCGCCTCCATACGTGGATGGGGGGTATTCGTTTGTCAGGAGAAGCGTTTTCATAGCGCGGCTTGAGACTCGCCTTAGGCTCGCTCAGGAATAGCCAATAGCCAATAGCCGATAGCCAAAAGGTATCGCATCACGCTAATCGGCTATTGGCTATCGGCTATTGACTATGATGGACGAGCCTACGGCGAGTCCGGTCGCGGCTACTTAAAAATAATCGGAATGATCAGGATCGCGACGATATTCGCCACCTTAATCATCGGGTTGATGGCAGGTCCGGCAGTATCTTTATAGGGGTCTCCGACAGTATCGCCGGTTACCGCGGCCTCGTGAGCGGGAGACCCTTTTCCTCCATGCTCGCCATCTTCAATCAATTTCTTGGCGTTGTCCCAGGCACCACCGCCTGAAGTCATGGAGATCGCAACGAAAAGACCGGTCACAATTGTCCCGACCAATACGCCCCCCAGAACCAGCGGCCCCAGGAAAGCTGCGACGATTACAAAAATCACTGGCAGCAATGCGGGGACTATCATCTCTCGTAGAGCAGCCTTGGTCACAATATCGACACAAGCCCCATACTCAGGGTTTTCCGTACCATTGAGAATACCCGGTTTGGCCTGTAGTTGCCTTCTCACCTCCTTAACCACTGCACCGGCGGTTTTGCCGACCGCCTCCATACTGAGAGCGCTAAATAGGAATGGCAGCAATCCCCCGATGAAAAGCCCGATAATAACTTGGGGTCGCTCAAGCGAGAAATCCAGAGCGTTGCCGGTATCAGCGCCGCCCCCAACGTGCACTCTCAGCTCGGCCACATAAGAGCCAAATAGGACGAGTGCGGCCAACCCGGCCGAAGCGATCGCGTATCCCTTAGTCACCGCTTTCATGGTATTGCCAACGGCATCAAGGTTATCAGTGGCGAGTCGCGTCTCTTTTGGAAGATCGCTCATTACGGCGACTCCTCCCGCGTTATCTGTGATCGGACCAAACGCGTCCAACGAGATGATAATCCCGGCCATGGAAAGCATACTGGTGACAGCAACGGCCACCCCGTAAAGACCAGCAGCCGCATAACTGAGCAAGATGGCCAACGCGATACACACTACCGGCAAAGCCGTCGACTGTTGGCCCACAGCCAGCCCAGCAATGATGTTAGTGGCGTGTCCGGTCTCGGACGCTTGGGCGATCTTCTTAACCGGGGCGCAGTCCTTAGACGTGTAATAGTTGGTGATAACAACAATGACACCGGTCATCGCTAACCCGATCAGCGCGGCGAGATAGACTTCGAATGAACTATGAGTCTGTTCACCAATCTTAAAACTGCTCGGAAATAGCAGCAATGTCACCGGCAAATAAAGAACTGCGGAAACGATACCGCTAGCCACCACCGCTTCGACCAGCACTCGACCAGGGGCACTCGTCCTCTTGTTTACATAGAAAATGCCCGCGATGGCTCCGATTACCGAAATACCACCCAAAATAAACGGGTATATCACGGCTTCAGGGACCTCTTTGAGGGTCAGGAAGCCGACCAGCATTGTACCGATAATACTGATGGCGTAGGTCTCGAAAACGTCCGCCGCCATGCCGGCACAATCGCCCACATTGTCGCCAACGTTATCTGCGATCGTAGCGGGATTGCGCGGATCGTCTTCGTCCAGATGACTCTCTATCTTCCCAACCAGATCCGCGCCGACATCGGCCGCCTTGGTATAAATGCCGCCTCCCAGACGAGCAAAGACGCTGATCAAACTCGCGCCGAGGGCTAACCCGACCAAACTACCGATGGCTTTTTCCAGGCCAAAGATTTGCTGACCTACCAAAAAAAAGATCCCGACCGAAAGCAGTCCTAACCCTACAACCAATAGCCCGGTAACGGCTCCTCCGTTAAAGGCAACCCGCAACGCACCTTCGGTTGAGCTGGTCGCCGCCTGAGCAGTGCGACTGTTCGATATCACTGCGACCCGCATACCAATATATCCCGCAGCCATCGAACAGGCTGCTCCAATCAAAAATCCGAACGCGGTAAAGAAATCTCGGGTAAACCCAAGCACGAAAAAGATGACCACCGCTATGATGCTAACCGACAAAATTTGACGATTCAGGTATGCCTTAGCCCCCTCTTCGATAGCGCCGGCAATCCGGCGCATCGTGTCGTTCCCAGGCGAATAGCCGACGATCATCTTGATCAGATACAGAGCTGCTCCTAGTCCAATCAGTGCACAAATTAAGGAGATCCAGATTCCAGTAGCGAGGGGGAAACTAGTGGCTAAGCAAGGAGCAATCATACAGTAGGTGTAAGGGAACAACAGATGCTCAGGGTGCGACATTTTTGCAACCTGAACTAGTCACCGATAACAATTTTTTGGAGGGATATTCAGTTTTTTGCTGAAAAACCTATCAAGTTTGGCTTCGCATCGGAGAGGTTAAACGGGGAGGGAGGGGAAATTCTTACTGCAGCAACGCGGCTACGATCGCTTTCTGCGCGTGCAAACGGTTTTCAGCTTGATCAAAGATGGTGTCCGCATGCGCCTCAAAAACTGCTTCAGTGATTTCCTTACCCCGATAGGCAGGTAAACAATGCATCACCAAGGCTCCAGGCCGAGCGAGTTGCAGTAACCGTTCATTGATTTGATAGGGAGCAAATTCTGCCAACCGGTCTTGCATCTCAGCTTCTTTACCCATGCTTACCCAGACATCCGTGTACAGCACGTCAGCCTCGGCGGCGGCATCGTCCGGTGATTGGGTGAGAATTATCTTCCGGCTTTTCAGTTTAGAGCGGATCTTTTCGCTCAACGTATATCTGGCTGGAGTGGCAATCCGGAGTTCAAACCCGAGGTGTTCTGCCGCCCAGGCCCAAGACCTGGCGACATTGCAGTCGCCATCGCCAACAAAACAGACCCTCATATCCTGGAGATCTCTCCGCTCAGAAATTGTGAAAAGGTCGGTGATGATCTGACAAGGATGCTCTTCATCAGTCAAAGCATTGATCGTCGGCACCTGACTGAAGTGAGCAAAATCTTCTACGTCCTGCTGGGCAAAGGTCCGGATCACGGCGCCATGTATCATTCGGCCAAGAACCCGGGCTGTGTCTTTGATTGGCTCGCCGCGCCCTAGTTGAACATCCTGCTGAGCTAGAAACAACACGCGACCGCCCAATTCACGCAGACCAACCTCAAAACTGATTCTGGTCCGAGTAGACGGTTTGCTGAAGATCAAAACCCAACTTTGGTCAGCCAGGAGATCGGCGCCATAACGGCGATCTGCTTTGAAAGCTCGAGCGTTGTTCAGCAGTTCGAGAATCTCCTTCTGATGACTCCCCTCGATGGAAAGGAAATGCTTCATGAGCCGTGGTTTGAATTCAGCCGATGGAAGAAAGGAGCGAGCGGAGTGTCAATTGAATAATCTCCAGTGCTTGTTGTACGTGTTCTTTTTCCACAATGAGCGGCGGCAACAGACGGATTACCCTTGGCCCGGCAGGGACTGTCAAAAGGCCGTTTTCCATCAGTTTGTTGACTACGACTTGCGACGGCAGGCGTTTCCCATCGCTCAACTTGTCGAACTGCGAATCGAGCTCTAGCCCAATTAACAACCCTTTGCCCCGTACTCCACTGATGCCCGGGATGGCGGCAAGCTCGTTAACGAGAAAAGCCCCCAAAGAAGCACTTTTTTCTACGAGACCGTTGCTGAGAATAGTATCCAACACCGCCAGAGAAACCGAACAGGCTAGCGGCGTCCCTCCGTAGGTGGTGGCATGGTTGCCCGGCTGTAAGACATCACAGAGCTGCCATTCGGAACCGTCTTGGCGAGTGAATGATTTTGCTCGGAACCAGGCTGCGCCCAGGGGAAACCCTCCAGCAAGCGCTTTTGCCCAGCTGACCGCATCAGGAACAACTTCCGGCGCGATAGTTTTCCAGCCGCACCAATTACCGGTTCTTCCCAGACCGCACTGAATCTCGTCAAACATCAACAAAAGACCACGCTGATCGCAAAGGCGACGAAGTCCGATTAAAAATTCCGGCGTAGCCGGATTGATTCCGCCCTCGCCTTGGATCGGCTCAACCAAGATCGCAACCGTCTCCTCTGAGATTCCGCGCTCAACAGCATCCAGGTCGTTGAAAGGCAAGTGGCGGAACCCAGGCAACAGCGGCGCAAATCCGGCCTTTACCTTTTCCTGACCGGTAGCGGAGATCCCAGCCATCGTCCGCCCGTGGAAAGACTGCTCAAAAGTGATGATCTCAAAACGAGCGGTAGCGGATTTTCGCTTTTCATCATTGCCGTATTTTTTCGCTAACTTGATTAGCGCTTCATTTGCCTCTGCTCCGCTATTCGCAAAGAACACTTTTCCGGGCGCTCCCACAATTTCGACCAAACGCTTGGCCAGTTCCCCTTGCGGTCTCGTGAAATAGAGGTTCGAGGTGTGAATCAATCTTCGGCCTTGCCGGCTGAGCGCTTCGACGATAGCCGGGTGTCCATGCCCCAGAACTGACACCGCGATCCCGGCGCCGAAATCCAAGTAACATGTTCCGCGCTCGTCCCAAACTCGTACACCCTCACCACGCTCCAACACCAAATCATATCGGCCGTAGGTAGGGGCAACATATTCGGCAAACAATTGTTTGGTCTCTGGGCGGCTCATGGAAAAAGGGGGACTTTAAGCTCAGTAGTTCAGGAGTTCAAGGAGTTCGGGAGTTCAGAATATGACCGTTCACCACCCGGTCACTCCATTCTGAATTTCTGAACTTCCGAACTCCTGAACTACTTGAAGGATTACGGAATGATCTCGGTCCCGATGCCCTCGGCGGTGAACACTTCGGCCAAAAGAGCATGAGGAAGTCGACCATCAACAAAATGGACTTTATTCACTCCCTGTTCGAGTGCGGACAAAGCGGATTGCACCTTTGGAATCATGCCGGCCTCAATAATCCCTTCATCCATCAGCTTCATACTAGATTCGCGGTCCAACCGCGGAATGAGAGAAGCGGGATTCTTCACGTCGCGCATGACACCTAAGACGTCGCTGACATAAATCATTTTCTCTGCTTTCAGAGCTCCCGCCATGGCGCCGGCGGCAACATCCGCATTGACGTTCAAAAGGTCACCGGTTTCAGATCGAGCAATCGGAGAAATAACCGGTACTACCTCGCGTTCGATCGCCTCGCGAATCTGCTCGAGTTCCAAAGACACCACTTCGCCAACGTACCCGACGTCAACCATCGTCTTGCCTTCCGGCACCGGTGCCAACCGCTTGGCCAGAAATACGTCTCGACCGGAAAAACCTTCAGCCTCACCGTTGAAACTCTTTACCGTTGCCACGATGCGCGGAAGGATCAGATGATCTAAAACCTCTTCCACAGCAGCAATGGTTTCAGCGTCCGTAACCCGAAGTCCGCTAACGAAGCGCGGCGTTTTTCCCATCTCGCGCATCCGCTGGCTAATCGCTTTACCGCCCCCGTGAATTACTACAGGGTTAATGCCCACCGCTTCCAGAAAGACGACATCACGCAACAAGCGTTCAACCAAATGGTCGTCCTCCATAGCGGCACCTCCGTACTTGATAACAAAGGTGTGACCCCGGAACTTTTGGATGAACGGCAAAGCGTCGATCAAGGACTCTGTTTTCTCGGTATCAATTCGATTTTGCATCGCTCTCTCCCTAGAATAGACACCCAGCCAGTCGGCCATATTCATTCGGCCACATTTAAACGAACGTATTCGGGCGTCAGATCAGTTGTGAATACCTTGTATTCCGCTGAGCCGAGGTGGAGGTCAACGGTGACCGTAAACTTTTCGTTTCCCAGGATCTCTTTCAGCTTTTCCGACGGAGTCGAACTGGCCATCCCGTGCTCCACGGCCACGACTCCATCGAAGAATATGTCCAGCATCTCTTCTCTCACCTTCGCTGAAGAGTAACCAACCGCGGCCATGATCCGACCCCAGTTTGGATCTTCACCATACCAACTGCATTTGAGTAGATTCGAATTGGCGATCGCTTCAGCCGCTTTCCGTGCATCCTGATACGTAGCAGCTCCTTTAACATGGACTTCCACGAACTTGCTCACGCCTTCGCCATCTTCCACGATCATTCGGGCAAGATTGCGCGTCACAAAGTTCAAACCCTCGCCAAATGTTTCGTAGCTCTGATCGTCCGGTGTGAGCGCCGGAACCCCTGCCTGGCCGTTGGCTAAACAAATGGCGGTATCGTTGGTGCTCA
>DASUWQ010000208.1:0-13738 GCA_036378375.1 Chthoniobacterales bacterium | reverse complement strand
GGCATGCATTACGCATACTGAGAAAGAACAGTTTGGGCCGAAATAACCCTCTAACCCAAGGCCTTCACCTCAACTGACGAGATCAGCCGTCGCAATTACAGTGTGAGCATCTAGCCGAGCTATCCCGGTTAAGGGGATCGCTGTTCTAGGAGGAAATCCCACAAACAAAGCGACCTTGCCCACTAGACTCCGGGCTCACAAGCCATCACCCCGGATCTCCCGTTGTTACGGTAGATCTATAGTTGAATCTGACGGTTAGGGCAAACGCTTTATCGTTGTCAAGCGCAGGTCGTGCCCACGGCTGTTGACTAGTCATTCGGTCCGGGAGAGTCCCAAAGTCGGTGACTAGTGATCAGTAATCCCCCAGCAATCCGTGATGGTTCTACAGGGTTTTGTGTGTAAAAAAAGTGAGCGGGGGCCATGCTGACCCGCCGCGGCGGGTCTGACAGAACAGCCTGTGGCTTCTAGCGCTGGGTTAGATGCGAATAAAAAGGTGCCCTGCCAGTGATCAGAAATCAGGAGTGCAACCCCCCTCTGTCGTGATACGATATATTGGCAAATCGGCCAATTAGCCCACGATGAATTGTACGCATGCCCCAATGATCACTGAATAGTGATCACTGACATACTGCTTACTGCTTACTGATCACTCACTATTGCTGGGCCACCTCGTGTAGATTGGAAGCCTGCCAGCCGCTGGGGGATTAAGCGATCCGCCCGTGGCAGTTCTTGTACTTCTTACCGCTTCCACACGGACAGGGCTCGTTTCGACCTACCGTAACGGTCTTTTGCCGTTGTGGGATCACAAGTTCTACGTCGCCTTCTCCGTCGCCGTTACCCGCGGGTTGTCCGCCGCTGAGGCCAAGATTTTCCCGTCTCGGAATTGGCCCTGGTCCTGGGGGGCGAGGGGCGCCTCCGGTCTGTGCCAGATCGGGAGCATTCAGGCCAAACGGGAGCGTAGCCAGGAACTGCTCGAAAGCCATGAGATTGGTGGTGCTCCTGAAAAGGTTCGAAAGGACCTCGCTCTTGATGCTGCCCATCAGTTGGCTGAACATGTCGTAGGCTTCCGCTTTGTACTCCACTAGGGGATCCTTCTGACCGTAACTCCTGAGATAAATACCCTCACGCAGCCCATCCATGGCATAGAGATGCTCTTGCCACAGCCGGTCGATCGCATTCAAAAGGATGTAGCGCTCCAGCCCGGCCACCGCTTCGCTTTCCTCATGCTGGACCTTTTGTCCGTAAGCAGTCTTGATCTTCTCGGTGATAAAGATCGAGTTTTCCTCTAAAGTCCGCGTGTCCAACTTTGCGGTTGAACGGCTGAGAGCGAGCGGGAACGTCGAGTTAACCCATTGTAGCAATCCGTCCGGATTTGGATCTGAGCCATCGACCGGTTCGAGGTATTCGCGAACTTTCTCCGGTACAACTTCGTCGACGATCTCGAAAATCAGTTTACGGGGCTCAGTGGTCTCAAGCGCCTCATTCCGCAACGCGTAAATCACCTCGCGTTGCTTGTTCATGACGTCGTCGAAATCCAGTGTCCGCTTTCGAATCTGATAATTCCGCTGTTCGACCCGCTTCTGGGCGGTTTCGACGCTCTTATTAAGCCAGACATGTTCCAGCTCTTCGCCCTCTTTTAGGCCGAACCTTTCCATCATCGCCGTCATCCTCTCGGAGGCGCCGAAATTCCGCATCAGATCATCTTCAAAGCTGACGTAGAATCTTGAAGAGCCTGGGTCACCTTGCCGGGCACAACGGCCTCGCAACTGGCGGTCAACTCGGCGAGACTCATGCCGTTCGGTGGCAAGTACATGTAGGCCGCCGAGCTCCGGGACGCTGTCGCCCAACTTAATGTCGGTTCCTCGACCTGCCATATTTGTTGATATGGTCACGGTGCCGCGCTGGCCGGCTCGTGCCACGATTTCCGCTTCTTGCCGGTGATACTTGGCGTTGAGAACGTTGTGCGGGATTTTCTCGCGCTTCAGCATTCGGGAGACGAGTTCCGAAGCATCCACTGACGCGGTGCCAACCAAAACCGGCTGCCCCTTGGCGTAGCAGTTCTTGATCTCGTCGATTACGGCGTTGTACTTTTCCCGGCGAGTCTTATAAATCCGATCGTTAAAGTCCTTCCGAACACAGGGCCGATTGGTTGGGATCACAACCACATCCAGCTTATAGATATCGTGAAATTCATTGGCCTCGGTCTCGGCCGTTCCGGTCATTCCGGACAATTTATGGTAGAGGCGGAAATAGTTCTGAATGGTGATCGTTGCTAAAGTCTGCGTCTCTCGGTCGATTTGGACACCTTCCTTCGCCTCAACCGCCTGATGCAGACCATCGCTCCAACGGCGTCCCGGCATCTTGCGTCCCGTGTGCTCGTCCACGATGACGACTTTGTTCTCTTCGACCACGTACTCGACGTCCCGCTCGAACAGGCAATAGGCCCGCAGCAATTGCGAGATGTTGTGAATCCGTTCCGCCTGGCTGTCGCAGTATTGCTGTCTGGCCCGCTTTTTCTCGTCCTTCTGTTCCGGAGTTAAGTTCGGGTCTAGATCAATCTCCGTGAACTCGCTGATCAGATCGGGTAGAACAAATGCGTCCGGGTCATCCGGGTTTAGATACGAACGCCCCATTTCCGAGAGATCGGCTTCCTGTTGGCGCTCGTTAATGGCGAAGTAGAGCTCTTCCTTGAGAGCAACCAATTCGTCCTTTCGCGAATCCTGATAAAATGAGAGCTCGGATTTATCGAGTGCTTTTCGATTTTCCGGGTCTTCCATCATCCGGAGAAGGCCCTTGTTTCTGGGCTGTCCCAGTTTGACCTTAAACAGTAGTCGACCGGCTTCCTCGGTATCACCTTTATCCAGAACTTCCTTAGCTTCCGAAGCCAGCCGGTTACAAAGCATTGTCTGACGCTTCACCAACTGTTCGACCAAGGGCTTAAACTTGTCGTACTGATGCGATGAGACGGTGGCGGGGCCACTGATGATCAACGGCGTTCTAGCTTCGTCGATCAGGATCGAATCGACCTCATCGACAATCGCGTAATAGTGCCCTCGTTGCACCTGCTGCTCCTTTGAGGTGGCCATCCCATTATCGCGGAGATAGTCGAATCCGAATTCGCTGTTGGTACCGTAGGTGATGTCGCAGTCGTACTGCGCTTTCCTTTCGCCAGGGGATTGGTCATGCTGAATGCAGCCAACCGACAAACCAAGAAACTTGTATATTTCTCCCATCCACTCGGCATCGCGTCTGGCCAAGTAATCGTTCACGGTAACCAGATGCACGCCTCGTCCCGAAAGAGCGTTTAGGTAGATAGGACAGGTAGCAACCAACGTTTTACCTTCACCTGTCGCCATCTCGGCAATTTTGCCCTGGTGGAGCGCAATTCCGCCCATCAGCTGTACATCGAAGTGGATCATGTTCCACATCACGGGCTGATCGGAGACTTGCCAGGTCTTATCCCAATGTCGCCGGGCTGCATTCTTTACCAAAGCAAACGCTTCTGGGAGGATCTCGTTGAGACGGCGCGCTAACTCATCCGGATCATCGATACTTGCTAAATCCGACTTCCAACCGAGGCTCTTAGCGAGAACCTCTTCATCGCTTAGCTTCTGGTACTGTTCTTCCAGCTCGTTGATCCGAGCAACCAACGGCTTAAGCCGGCGCACTTCGCGCTGGTTCTTTGATCCAAGGATCGCCTTTAATACCAAGTTAGCCATAACTGCATTCTATCATTTGCTTCCCGGCTTCACTGCCGGGATCGATACCAGGTCCGGCGGCAATTGATCCGGGCTGAACGCCTCTACGTTTAGACGTACCAAACTTTCGAAGCGACACCCAAAGTTTGGCCGGTGTTCGCCACTCCGGTCTACTATTGAACCAACTGCCACTGCTGACCCACCATGTTGTTTTACAATGTCGATCGTTTCCTGAACTTTTCCACCTCTGGTTACTACGTCCTCCGCCACCAGAAACCGTTCCCCGGATGCAATCTTAAAACCCCGTCGAAGAACGAGTTTACCATTCTCTTTTTCTGCAAAAATGTGCCGTTTATTTAGGTGACGTGCCACCTCTTGACCGACGATGATTCCGCCCAGGGCGGGCGAAATGACCGAATCACAGTCGACATCCCTCAATTTGGCAGCCAATTCGCCGCAGATTTGTGCGGCTAAATCCGCGTATTGCAACACGAGGGCGCACTGGAAATATTCGCGGCTGTGCAATCCAGAGCTGAGAATAAAATGGCCTCGTAGCAGCGCTCCAGATCGCTCGAATAACTCTACAATTGGTTCGGGCACAGTTTTTCAGGAAGGTTTAAGGGCGATCGCCTCAATCTCAACTTTCGCGCCCTTTGGAAGGGCAGCTACTTGAACGGTAGAGCGAGCAGGCGATGCCTCTGGGAAGAATTCGCCGTAGACCTTATTCATTGCCGCGAAATCGTTCAGATCAGTGAGAAAGACCGTGGTTTTCACGACGTGGGCGTAGGAGCTCCCTCCGGCCTTGAGCACAGCTCCCATGTTCTCGAGTACTTTTCGGGCTTGAGCAGTGACATCTTCTCCAATCAAATCACCTGTGTTTGGATCTATCGGAATTTGACCTGAGCAGAATAACAATTGACCCGCCCCGATTGCCTGGGAGTAAGGCCCTATTGCCGCAGGAGCATCAGCCGAGGATACAACCGTCTTCATGGAGGCGTTCAAGGGTATTCAGAGAGGGCTCACTGTCAATGCTAAGGCGAGCGGGCGAGGTTGCGAAACGGCGAAGGTAGGGCGAAAAACTCGGCGCGCCCAGCGTGCGGTTTGTTTCTTGAAGGTGTCCGCGTCGGTTTTGAGCCGTTGGGACGTGGCTTGGTTTGTAATCCGCGCAGACGTGAACGCTCTTATTCGTGCCGATCCAAGAGCATGGCACGCGTGGAACCACGGCTTAAAACCGGCGCGGTCAACCGGAAGAAACAAACCGCACGTTGGGCGCGCCGAGCTTTTCGCCCCCCCATCGCCGTTTCGCCGATTCGCCGTTCCGCCTAACTCCCGAGCCTTTTTTCCATCTCCGTCACCTTCGCCTCTAGCTCCTTCACGCGTTGGTTGAGCCGGGATAGACGCTTAAAATTCATGTTCTGCTGCAGGAATTCTCGCAGCGGCATCGCCGGGGTACCTATGAAGGTCTGCCTTGCTGGCACATTGCCAGAGATGCCGGCCTGAGCCACAACCACCGCATCATCTCCGACCGACATATGGTCTGGTAGACCCGCTTGCCCGCCCATAACAGCTCGGTCGCCAACCTTTGCGCTGCCGCCCATACCGACTTGCGCCACGATCAGGCAATTCTTGCCGACCGTCACGTTGTGACCGACCTGAACCAGGTTATCGATCTTCGTACCGCGACCGATTCTAGTCTCTCCTAATGTCGCCCGGTCAATGCAGGTTCCCGCTCCAATCTCAACATCATCCTCTATCACCACGTGGCCGATGGAGTTGATGCGTACGATTTCCATATCGGAGTCGGTATTCTCAACGATTTGCTTCTTCTGTCGTGCCGCTTCAACGTTGCCTGGCTGCGGAGTCACGAAAGAGAATCCATCGCCGCCGATACAGGCGCCGGGCTGGATGATCACCCGGTTCCCGATCTTGCAACGGTCGCCGACACTGACTCCCGGATGCAGCAACGCCTTCTCGCCGATTTCGGCATCGGCTCCGACGCTCACATTACAAATCAAACGCGTGGCCGTTCCGATCGTTGAGTTTGGGCCAACCCAACAATGCGGGCCGACACTCACTTTTTCTCCAATCTTCGCAGAAGGATCGATTACGGCGCTGGGATGAATCCCTTCAACCGAGTGGACCGGCCGCTCAAAGAGCTCCAGCAGCCGAGCCAGCGCCAGACGAGGACGAGAGACCAGGATACAATTTGGCACGTCGATCGAGGTCAACTCAGCCGGAGCGATCGCACTGGTCACCTGGTTCTGCTTCAGAAGGCCTAACACATTGGCGGAAAGAATTAGAGCCAGGTCACCCGGCCCCCGAACTAAAGCAGGGTGAACAATCCTTTTGATCTCAACCGTGGGATCGCCTTGCAGCTTCCCATCCACATACTTAGCGATTTCGCCTAACGTTTTTGAGTTCATGGTTCGCCGTTCACGGTTCACAGTTGCATCCAAACCTCTCAGTGGAAACGCGTATATAAAACCGAGTTGTTGTCAGCGCCAACGATGAACCGCGAACGGCGAACTGCGAGCGGTGAACCGTTCTACTCGGTCCCGAGCTTTTTCTGCAGATCAGCAACGGCCTTTTGCAGCTCCTTCAATTGGCGCTGCATTGTTGGGAGACGTTTCAGTTGCACCTCGCGTTCCAGGAAATCCCGCATTGGTACAGCCGGGGTTGAGCCGACAGCTTGTTTGGCAGGCACATTGCCGACAACGCCGGCTTGCGCCCAGATCACCGCGTCATCGCCGACAGTCATGTGGTCCGGCAACCCGGATTGTCCGCCCATGACAACGCGATCACCAACCTTCGAACTGCCTCCGAGACCGGAGAGCGCTACAATTAAGCAATTGCGGCCGATGGTGGCATTGTGACCAATTTGAATCAGGTTATCGAGTTTGGTTCCGCTGCCTATCCGGGTCTCTCCCAGGGTACCTCGATCAATGCAGGTACCGGCGCCGATCTCGACATGGTCTTCAATCACGACGTTCCCGATCGAATTGACCCTGACGATCTCATGATTAAAGCTCGTAACCTCGGTTTTCTTATTCGGTCTGACCGATTCCACGCTCCCGCGTTCCGGCGTGACGAATGAAAAACCGTCAGCCCCAATCGTCGCGTTCGGTTGGATAATGACTTGGTCACCAATCTCGCAACGATCCCCGATGAAGACACCGGCATGGACCAGAGTCTGGTTCCCGATCCTCACGTCGGCGCCGATATTTACATTGCTGACCAATCGGCATCCGGTTCCAATCACGGTGTTCGGCCCGATCCAGCAATGGGGGCCGACACTGGTGTTCGCGCCGATCTTCGCGGTAGGATCAATCACCGCGCTGGGATGAATACCTTCAGTAGAATAAGCGGGGCGTTCGAACAACTCGAGTAGGCGAGCCAGCGCCAAACGCGGCCTCGGCACCAGCACAAAATTCGGTACATCGATTGGGCCTAATTCCGCCGGGGCCACAGCATTTGTCACCCGATTCTGCTTGAGGAGCTCCAGCACGTTTCCGGAAAGGACGAGAGCTAAGTCTTCCGGGCCTCGAACCAGTGCCGGGTGCACGACCCTCGTAATCGCAATATCGGCATTGCCGCGCAGTTCACCATCTAAGTACTTGGCGATTTGGCCCAAGGTTTTCATAGGGCCCTAACTAATTCGCGCACTAGCCCCAGCGTCAAGCAATGATCGGTATGCATGAGTACACGCTTTTCGCGGGTGAGAAGTGAAAGGTGCAAGGTGATTGGATCTAAGCTATTCATCGCCCTTGGATTCAAAGGTCAGATCCACAAATTTCACCTGAGTATTTTTTTGCGATTCTTGCGATCTTTTGCGGCTATCGATTCTCACGGGTTGTGAACTTCATACGTCTGCTGCACCAACATGTCCCAGGAATCGGTTTTCCCAGCGCTTAATTTGCGGGTTACTGCCTCGCTGGTGGCCGTGGCTGCTCGGAAAACGACCGGCTTCGAGTCAGCGGCCGCGGCAATCTGCAGGTGCAAGACAGAGCCGGTTTTGGCGTAGAATGTGATCGCGTAACGATCAAGGCCAACCGGGTACTGACCAAGCTCGGCGCCGTTTAATACCAGATTGACGGCGCCAGTCGCATGTTGATCGCCGGGTTCAAACCAGATCGTATAGGCGGCTACTCGGCCTTGATCGAGGTCCTCGCTCATCTCTTTCACTAGACCCCCGCTTGCCAGGGTTACCGCTCCGTGGGTAAGAGCATTGCGCACTTCGGTGAGCGTATCGGCTGGCAACCGGTGTTGGGCTTCGGACCAAAGATAAAAAGCCAAGCGTCGGTCAACCTGATTCTGGTGCAGATAGGTCTTCCCGAGATTGGTCGTTTCCGGATCAATGTCCTGATCGGTTAGCTGGATGGTCTTGCTTTGGGGGTTGGGATCGTCGAACCCTCCGTTCATTAGAAGGGTCACCACCACTGCAACCAAAGCAATAACGCCAAGCCAGAGGCTGATGCGGATCGTTAGCGGCACCCACCATATGCCGGACCGGCGAGGACGAAGGCGTCGTCTTCGTTTGGGAACGGTCGTGTTCAACTTTCGGGCAGGGGCCGGTGAACCACGAGACGAAACAGCTGACATAAAGCGCCTAAATTCTGCCTTAAGTGACCAAGAAAGCCAAGTGATTAGCCCGTTTTTTGCGCTTGTTGCGATGGATGTGCGCGTAAACCGGAGGGGCGTCGCATTCCGCTCTTTTAGCTCGGGTGGGTGTCGACGCCTCAAGCCCGTTCGCAGCTAACACGTTTGCAAAGACGCGACGCCCAGGGGAGGAGGAGCATGTTCAACGTCGTGGAGGAACCAGGACGTCGCGTCTTTCCGAACGCCATACCTACCCTGGTTTTCGGCGTCGACACCCGAGCGAGCTAAAGGGCCGAATGCAACGCCCCTCCGATCGGGGTGGAGCCCCGCCCCACCTCTCACCCATCACTTCTCACGCTTCGCTACCAGCCCCAACACGCCTTCAAACTCGTTCTGCGATAGCGACATCACCGAAAGGCGTGATTGTCGCAGTAAAGGGATTTGGGCGAGCGCGGGATTGGATTTGATTTGATCCAAGGTTACCGGTGGTTTAACCGGTCGGACCGGTTTGATCTCGACGGCCGACCAGTCTCCGCTCGTTGCCGTCGGGTCCGGAAAAGCTTCTCGACTCACCTCGGCAACGCCCACCACGGCTTTGCCGTTAACGCTGTGGTAGTAGAGCACCTGGTCGCCCGACTTCATCGAACGAAGGTTGTTTCTAGCTTGGAAATTGCGGACGCCTGTCCAATCCGTCTTGCCATCCGCCACAAACTGGTCCCAGGAATAGGCAGTGGGTTCTTGCTTAACCAGCCAGTATTGACTCATTTCTGCAAATATAGTGGCATTCGAGCGATCTTCGAATTCGTTTGTCTGTGTTAATCGACATGAGTTGCACTAATGCCTGGACTTTTTGTTAGCTTTGAGGGCGGAGAAGCCTGCGGTAAATCGACTCAGGTTGCCCGCCTGATTCGAAAATTGGAATCCTTAGGCCACCAGGTCCTTTCTATCCGAGAACCGGGTTCGACGCAGGCCGGAGAAGCGATTCGTAATCTTTTGCTTCATTCGGATCAGGGCCTCAGCCTGACCCCTGCGGCAGAGCTCCTCCTCTTCGGCGCCAGCCGGGCCCAACTGGTAGAAGAACTGCTTCGCCCTGGACTTAATGCCGGCAAAATCGTTGTGGCGGACCGGTTCACTGATTCGACCACGGTTTACCAGGGGCTCGCGCGTGGGTTGGACCTGAGATTCATCCGCGAACTGGAAGAGTTTGTTTGTGCCGGCTTACGGCCAGCTATCACCTTTTTGCTGGATCTTGATCTTGAGACGATCCAGAACCGGCGGCTACGCCGAGTCCGCCCGGTGAATGGTTCTGACCGAATAGAGGAACTTCCCTTAGAGTTCCACCGGAAAGTTAGGGAAGGTTACCTGCAGCTAGCCAGAAAGTTCCCCGAACGAATCAAGGTGATTGATGCTGCTCGATCGCTAGACGAAGTCGAAGCTGCCATTTGGAAGGAGATCAATGCCATTCTTGGTCGATGAAGCGCTTGGTTATCTAGTTCGGGCAAAGGATGGTGGCCGCCTGCCGCACTCGTATCTGATTACTGGTCCGGATGGGTCAGGCAAACGAGATCTGGTCCGCAAATTCTTTGCCAAACTAAACCAAACTACGGCCGTCGAAAAGCATCCGGATTATCATTTGTTAGAGCCGGAATCGAAGTCCCGACGCATTCTGGTGGAACAGATCCGTCAGCTCGAAGAATCCTTGCGAATGAAATCGAGCGAAGGAGCCTGGAAGTTTGGTGTCATTGTCGATGTCGACAGGATGATGCCCCAGGCCAGCAACGCATTCCTCAAAACACTGGAAGAACCGCCACTCAAATCGATTCTTTGCCTGTTGACCGCAGTTCCGGAAGCATTATTGGAGACCGTCCAATCTCGTTGTATCCGGATCTCACTGCGAAGGCCCGGGGCTCCGGCCTTGGATCCCGCCGGCGATACTTTCTTGTCGACCGTTGCTCGTGTCTGCAGAGAACGACCGAATACTATTGCGGGAGCTTTAACCCTGGCCCGCGCTTTCCAAGATCAACTTCAGAGTATTCGAGCGTCGATCGAATCTGAACATGGCGAGAAATTGAGCGAAGAGACCGAGACTTACCGCCAAAGGACGGATGGGCGTTGGCTTGAAAGGGAAGAAGAACGTTTACTCGTGCTCACGGAAAGCCGTTACGTGAAAGCTCGCTCGAGATTGATCGACGGCCTTATGGAATGGTTCGCTGAAGCGATCCGTTCCAAAAACGGCGCTGAGGGAGCTCGCTCCGTTAAACCCGAGACCCAGCAATTTGCCGAACAATACTCAGTCCCCGAACTGTTGAGGCGTTATCGAGCCCTGGTTGAGCTCCAGGAGAATCTTTCAAGAAATATCCAGGAAACCCTGGCGATCGAGGTCGCATTTATTGAGGCGTTTGGACCGCCAGCGGAGAAGTGATTGGTGATTGGTGCGGATTCCACCAATTACCAATCACTAATCACCAATCACGATTGTCTTTTACTGATTACTGCTTACTGATTACTGACCCACTGATGCCATGCTCATCCTCTACATCCTCCGTCATGCCGAAGCGGAACCCGAGGCACGAACTGATGCCGAACGTGCGCTGACTTCGAAAGGGCGTGACCAGGCTAAAGCAGTGGGGCGCTTTTGTTGCGAGCATGAAATTTATCCGGCGCTCGTGCTAACCAGCCCACTCGTCCGTGCCGAACAGACCGCTAAACTGGTGTGCAAGGAGCTAGGAGAAAAGACGAAGCTCGAGACGGCTGCGTTTTTGTCGGCGGGTATGAGCCCCGAACGAGCGTTCGCGCACTTAAGCAAATTTTCTGACCCTGGTCCCTTGATGCTGGTCGGTCACGAGCCCGATTTTAGTGAATTTATTGCCGCGACAATCGGTGGCGCCTCGGAGTGCATTCGGCTTCGCAAAGCCGGTTTTGCGAAACTGACTTTACCGGAGCCCAAACCGGGTGTTGGTACGCTAGATTTTCTTTTAACCCCCAAGCTTTTATGAAGCCAGAAATCGTTCGAACTCACTCTTTTGTCGCAGAGGTCACCCGCTTCATTAAGGATTCTGCGTCAGAAGCAATCGACGCACGCGGTTCCTTTCGTCTCGCCCTCAGTGGAGGGAACACTCCCCGTCCCATTTATCAAGCGCTCGCCCTGGAGGATTGTGCCTGGCGAAAATGGATTGTGACTTTCGGAGACGAGCGCTGCGTTGCGCCTGATGATAACCAAAGCAACTACAGAATGGCGTCGGAATCCTTTTTGCTAGTGACCAGTCCGGGCGAGGTGCTCCGCATGATGGGAGAGATCGATCCCGAGGAGGCAGCAGAAGAATACGACACCGCCATCCAACATCTCGGTAAACGATTTGGCGAACAGAGATACCGGCATGATTTGATTCTGCTCGGCCTAGGAGAGGACGGCCACACGGCCTCGTTGTTTCCTGATACTGCCGCTCTCGAGGAGACACAAAAGAATGTCGTGGCGAATTTCGTTCCGAAGTTCGATGCCTACCGGCTCACATTCACATTTCCTCTCATCAATGCCGCACGTTGCATCGCCTTTGTCATCAATGACAAGACCAAGCAACCCGTGATCGACCGTGTCCTCGCCGGGAACAGCGGACTCCCGTCCGAGCGGGTGAAGCCAGTAGACGGCGAGGTGCTCTGGTTTTTAGGACACGGGAAATAAGCAGGAGCTAGGGGCTAGAATCTAGGAGCTAGGAGTCCGTTCTACCTCGGCGCCACGATCTAAACCGCCTTATGGGCCCTATCATATTGGTCCTATAGGTCCCATAAGTCCTATCCGTTTTCGTCGCGTGGCGTTTGGTTCTCCCTAGAAGTTCTCTTCCGCGCCCACACACCTCCCTCCTAGCTCCTAGATTCCAGCTCCTAGCTCCTGCACTAGTGACTGCCGTTTGAAGTCGTGTTAATCTGAGCAACATGGGTAATTCCTCAGAGGGATTCGGTTTTGAAACGCTGCTCGAAATTGCGTCTCGTTGCGGGTCCGGAACCGCTTTTAAAAAGGGGATCTCTTGGAATGCGGATTCTGACCTCGAGAGGAGCTGGGCGGATTGGACGCGGTTCTCCTTTCAGCCGTTCATCCTGCCTCATTTGCTCGAAGTGCAGGCTCTCTCGTCGCGCCAGTTCGTTCGCGAAATTTTGGGGCTCGATCGAGCCTTCTCGAGTTTGCTCTCAAAAGAAAGTGAGGAGAAAAGCCTGGAAGCGGGACGACAGCTGCTTTCGATGAAATCGCTTAAGGCCGATCGGACGCTGGACCGGATTCAACGCGCCGTCGCTGCTGGGAATGCCCCCGGCCATTTTGCAACTTTGTTCGCAGTCCGTGCCGCAGTGTTTTCTATTGCACCGCACACCACTGTTTCAGCCTACCTCTTGCAAGAGCTAGTCTGCGAGATCCCGGATCCGGATCATCAAGCGGAACTGCTTGCGCTGGGCTTGTCTGAGGTCAACGATTTCTTTCGGAACTCTGCCGAGACGAAATCGGAGGCCATGCGATCGAATGCCTGAGACTGCTATCGAGACTAAAACCGAGGCGCAGCTAGCGACTCCTTGGAACGTCGTAGTTCACAATGACCCGGTGAACTTGATGTCCTACGTCACGATGGTTTTTCAAAAAGTCTTTGGGTATTCGCGCGACCGGGCGACCCGACACATGCTGGAGGTACATCATTTGGGCCGATCGATCGTCTGGACCGGCTCTCGGGAGCAAGCCGAGCTGTATGTGCAGCAGCTCCATAGTTACCTCCTGCAAGCGACCCTGGAAAAATCTGAGGGATGTTGATCCGTAAATGGAAAAAGAAGGCGATAGAATTCTCCCGCATCGAACAGATCGAGGCAGAACTTCTAAGGCAGGTGCCCACTTGTTGTGACCTGGACGAAGGCAGCCAGGCCGAAGCCCGCATTTTTCCGGCTCCCACAAATACCACCGATCCCGACTTTTTGCGGGATTGGCAGGAGTATGTGCGCCCCGAGTTGCAGCATCTATTCCGTTCTGCCAAGGAGACGGTGGAGGCAGATCTCGGCTCGTTGAAAATGAAACTTGGGCATCTGGGCCGTTTCCAAGTGCCTCTGGAACATGGTGAATCCTGGTTGAACACTCTGAATCAGGCCCGTTTGATTTTGGCTGCCAAGTTCGAGTTTTCCGAAGCGGAACTCTCTACGTTCGAGCTACCTAGGACGTTTTCGCAGCGAGAACTAGTCCTCCACCAGATCAATTTCTATGCAGCTATCCAGGAGCGCATCATTGAAATTTTGAACGAGGGTGAAGAGCACAAAGGTTCAGAAGGGAGCGGGTAGGGCGGCGGCGCGGGGACCGGCTGGAGGCCACGCCCGCAACGGCTTCGCGTAGCGATGCGGGCGGGTGAGCCGCTTTCACCCGAACTCAGTTTGCGCGCAAATCCCTCACGCCTCGCGTTTGCTGCCTGGGCGAGTGCTTT
>DASUWQ010000207.1:0-2953 GCA_036378375.1 Chthoniobacterales bacterium | reverse complement strand
AGCGAGTCGGCGCCGTAGTCCTCGATAATTTCATCCGGGCCGATGACATTACCCCGGCTTTTGGACATCTTCTGGTTGTCTTCGCCGAGGATCATGCCCTGATTCACTAGCCGTTGAAATGGCTCAACGGTGGATACATAGCCAAGATCAAACAAGACTTTGTGCCAAAATCTCGCGTACAACAGATGCAACACCGCATGCTCGGTTCCACCCACATAAAGATCGACTCCTCCGGGCTTCCCGCCGCCCATCCAATATTGTTCCGCGTCTGCGTCCACCAACCTTTGTTCGTCCGCAGGTGAGATATAACGCAGGTAATACCAGCAAGAGCCGGCCCATTGCGGCATCGTGTTCAGCTCGCGCAGCACACCACCCGGTAGTTGAACCCAGTCCTGCGCTTTTGAGAGCGGCGGCTCGATCGTACCCGTGGGCCGATAGTCAGCCAACGGCGGAGGGATAACCGGAAGATCTGTATCGGGCAGGGCCTCATGATGGCCATCTCGCCAAACAATGGGGAAGGGTTCACCCCAATAACGCTGCCGGGAGAAAAGCCAATCCCGCAATTTGTAATTCACCGATCTCTTCCCTAGTTCACGCTCTTCCAGCCAATCGATGACCCGGGCTTTGGCTTCGCTGGTCGGCAATCCATTCAAGAAATCAGAGTTGATCGCAGTGCCCGATCCGCTGAAACAGCCTTCAACCGGATTGGGTGGCTGAACCACTTCACGGATCTCGAGACCGAACTTTTCGGCGAACTCGAAATCGCGTTCGTCATGGGCCGGAACCGCCATGATTGCGCCCGTGCCATAACTGGAAAGAACATAATCCGCGATCCAGATGGGAACCTTTTGGTCGTTCACCGGATTGATCGCAAAGCCGCCGGTAAAAACGCCCGTTTTTTCCTTGGCCAGGTTGGTCCGCTCCAGATCCGACTTTTGCGCAACCTCATTTCGATAGGCATCAACGGCAGCGCGCTGTGCCGCGGTAGTAATTTTGTCTACTAACTCATGCTCGGGCGCCAAGACCATGTAGGTGGCTCCGAAGAGCGTATCCGGCCGAGTAGTAAAGACGGTGATCTTGGCTTTTCTTCGCGGGAGCCGAAAGTCAACTTCTGCGCCTTCACTTCGCCCGATCCAGTTTCGCTGCAATAACTTGATCGATTCAGGCCAATCCAATCCGGAGAGCTCATCCTGCAGCCGGTCGGCATATGCCGTGATTCGCAACATCCATTGGCGCATCGGACGCCGGACCACGGGAAACCCCCCGACCTCGCTCTTACCGTCCACTACCTCTTCGTTGGCCAGGACCGTGCCTAATTGAGGACACCAATTGACCGGTGCTTCGGCAACGTAAGCTAACCGGTGGTGGTCAAGATATTCGCGCCGGCCATCGGCGGATTCTTCCGAATGAGCTGCTTTTCGTTCCGCTTCCAACTCGGCGATTGGTCTCGCCTTCTTTTTGGCTGGATCGAACCAGGAATTGTACAGCTGCAGAAAAATCCATTGGGTCCAACGAAAATAGCCGGGATCCGTTGTATTGACCTCTCGGCTCCAATCGAAACTGAGCCCAATCCGGATTAGCTGCCCCTTAAACCGGGCAATGTTTTGCGCGGTGGTTACCGAAGGGTGTTGCCCGGTCTTGATGGCATACTGTTCCGCGGGTAATCCAAACGCGTCCCAACCCATAGGATGCAAGACATTGAACCCGCGCATCCGCTTGTATCGAGAGAGAATATCGGTTGCTGTATATCCTTCCGGATGTCCCACGTGAAGTCCCTCGCCGCTGGGATAAGGGAACATGTCCATGACGTAGAACTTCGGTTTTGCCGAGTCGAACCCGGGTTCACCGGGATTAGCGACCCGGAAAGTCTTTTCTTCCGCCCAGATGCGTTGCCACTTCGGCTCGAAATCGGGGAATGGATACTGTTTTCGTCTCTCGCTCATTTGTCTTGTCACCCGGGAGGAGCAACTTTCGGGGTGTCATGTCACGATGCAAACACTTTTAGTTGCGACCTGGAACACTCATAAAACAAAGGAGATCGGCCAGATATTGGGATCGGGATGGAATGTGCGCGACCTCACCACCCTTGTAGACGCTCCCAGAGTCGAGGAAACCGGCTCAACCTTCGCTGAGAATGCGGCTCTGAAGGCAGTCGCTATCTCGGAGTCATTCCCGGAGCTGGTCTTAGCCGACGATTCCGGTCTGGTCGTCGACGCGCTCAATGGAGAGCCGGGGGTGTATTCCGCGCGATTTGCGGGCGAAGACGCTACAGACGCACAGAACCGGTCTAAGCTGATCGGTCTTTTAAAGACACTACCGGCTAGAGAATTTCTCGGGCGTTTTCGCTGCGAAATGGTTCTGGCCCGTAAGGGAGAGATACAAGGCTCATTTTCGGGTACCGTGGAGGGCATGGTAGTTCCTTTCGAGCGAGGAGACCACGGGTTCGGCTACGATTCCATGTTCATCCCGGCGGGCTACAGTGAGACCTTTGCCGAATTGCCAAGTGAAATAAAAAACCGTCTCAGCCACCGCGCCCACGCGCTCGCGCAAGCCGTGGCGTTCTTACAGAACGAAGGAGTTCAGGAGTCCAAGGAGTTCGGGAGTTCAGAATGAAAAGACCCTCATCTTGGTTACGACGACTGAACGAATGCGCGTTCCATATTCTGAACTCCTGCAACTCCTGAACTCCTCTACTCCTGTTTCCAGATGAAGCTGCTCGTTACTTCGGATATTCACCTAGTTCGCGCGTGGCGCGTGACGGTGCTCAAGGTGCTCATCCAATGGGTGCGCGAAGCGAGCCCTGATGCACTGGTGGTTGCGGGAGATATCGCTGTGGCGGCCGAGGCCGATACCGTGTTGCGTGAACTTCGCCGAATATTCCCTGATGGGCCCATTATCATTGTCCTCGGTAATCACGACTTCTGGGGTGGCGCCCTTGCTGGATGCCGGACCC
>DASUWQ010000206.1:0-6267 GCA_036378375.1 Chthoniobacterales bacterium | reverse complement strand
CTGCCCACTCGAGATACTGACTCTCGCTAAAACCGAACCGAAGCTCGATCGGGTCTACAGTCGATATCTTAGTGATCTCGGTTCCTCCACTGCCTGCTGGTACAAAATTACCAACTGTGAAAGTCCGACGGCCGACGATTCCTTTAATTGGCGACTTGATGGTAGCATACTCGAGATTCAGCTGGGCCTGATCCACCGCTGCGTGGCTTGCATCGACGGTGGCTTTTGCAGCCGAATTTGCTTGGACCGCGTTGCGATAATCGCGGTCGCTGGTAACCTTTTTGTTGAAAAGGTCGGTCTGTCGTTGCTCTTCCTGATCGGTTTTTTCCTGGTTTGCTTGGGCCTCAGCAAGTTTAGCTTGAGCTTGCGCGAGTTCGGCTTCATACGGCCGTGCATCCAGACGCAGGAGCACGTCTCCTTCATTTACGACGGTTCCTTCGTTATAGGCGATCTCTTGTACGTAACCTTGTACCTTCGCGCGAACATCGACGTTGTCTGAGCCATCGAGCCTGCCGATCCATTCATCGATGATCGGAACATTTCGTGGTTCGACCGCAGCGACGATTACGGGCGGCGGTGGCAGTGTCGCCGTAGCATCTTTCTTCTCGTTGCAACCGGTAAAGAGCACCGTCCCGATGGCCAGCCAAGGCGCACCTTTAGAGAAGTTCATAGGGGTGATCACGTTCTAGGGATTATCACCGCCGCGGTCAATGGCATTTGCGGAGAAAGACAAGGCCTCGGCGCTCTCTGCGCGAGGCTCTATCGCTTTCTTTCCTCTGCATCCTTGGCGACCTCAGTCGGAATTGTCTGGTTTTTCTACGCTACAATAAGGTTGTGACTCCACTTTTCGCTGGCGTAGATTGCTGTAATGCGCCCCCCGACATTTCGTTCCCCTTGGGTGTATACCGTCGTGGGAGTCATCTTTACGGTGATTTTGCTTTCACCGCTTTACTGGGTTCTAGCCGGGAGCCTAATGACGCAGCGCGAGTTGTTCAGCCCCCATTTCTCGATTTGGCCCCATCAGTTCGTTTTTCAGAATTGGTCGAATGCCCTGGTTAGGCTTTGGCCGCACTTTGCTACGAGCGCGATTGTCAGCGTTTGCACTTCTGCTTTAACGCTACTCGTCACCGCTCCCGCTGCCTACGCGATGATCTGGCTAAAGGTTCGCGGCCGCGGAGCCATCCTCTCGTTTATGCTGACGAGTCAGATGCTCCCAGCGATCGTTTTCGTTATCCCGTTGTTCATTCTTTTTTCCCAGGTGAGCTTGGTCAACAGCTTGCCGGGCCTGATTCTGGGAGACATGACTTTTACCGTTCCTTTTGCGCTGATCATGCTTAGCGCTTATATCCGCGAGTTTCCGTATCAGTTGGTTGAGGCTGCTCTGGTGGATGGCGCGAGTCAATGGCGGGCATTTCTTTCGATCGTTCTGCCGGTCACCAAGACAGGCATGATCACGGTAGCCATCTTTAGCTTCTTGATGCCCTGGGGAGATCTGATTTTCGCTCTGACTTTCATCACGGAATCGGGATTACAACCGCTCACACTGGAGCTGTATAAGGCGGTTGGGGTATACGGCATCGACTGGAGTTTCCTGTTACCAGGAAGTCTGTTGACCGCTCTTCCCGGGGTTGTCTTTGTGGTAGCTGCGAGTCGATTTATCGTGGCAGGATTCACCCGGGGCGCATTGCATTAAGCGGAGGGAGCCGATGAAACAATTGGAGGCAATTCCAGAGCGACCCGCCACTCCCCTCGGGGCTCAACATCGAGTAGCTCCACGGCGTAGAGCGGCGTGGCGTACCGCGTTGACCTCCTATTCGTTTATTCTGCCGATTGCCGTATTTGGTGTCTTTCTTCTGGTTTATCCGGTCCTGTACAGCCTGGCGCTCAGCTTTCGCGACGCCACCGTGGAAACGATCGTTGGCGGTGACATGCCGTTTATCGGCTTCAGCAATTATGAGCAAAGCCTGGCAGACCCAACCTTTTGGCAGGCGCTTCAGAACACCGTTGTTTTCACGTTTTGCAGCATTCTATTTCAATTCACAATTGGGTTCCTGCTTGCCATATTTTTTCAAAATCGCTTCCCGCTAAAGAACGTATTGATTGCCTTGCTCTTAATTCCTTGGATTATCCCCGTTCTAACCGCCGCCAATACATTCAAGGGCCTGTTCAATGAGGTTGGCCCGATCAACCAAATCGCGCATTTGTTGGGACTACCGACTGTCCCCTGGCTGGCGTCACCCGGGTTTGCACTAGCGGCTACGATTGTGGCAAATATTTGGATCGGATTCCCTTTCAACTTCATCTTGCTGTACTCAGGGGTGTGCAATATCCCGCCCGAAGTCTACGAAGCCGCTCGCATTGATGGTGCCGGTTACTGGCGGCGGGTCGGTCACATCACTCTACCGATCTTGAAACCAGTGACGGTAGCGGTGCTAATGCTTGGAACCATTTACACCGTCAAGGTCTTTGATCTGGTCTTTATTATGACGGGTGGCGGTCCGGCCAACACCAGTCATCTCCTTTCCACCTACGCCTATCAGATCGGTTTCTCGATCTATAATTATGGAGAGGCCGCTGCCATCGCGATCGTGATTATTGCTGTGATCCTTACTTTGAACCTGTTCCAGCTCTTCTTAAAGCGAAGGTAACGGCCTTCTTGCCCTTTCCCCCAAAACACCAAAAACAACCCGACAAAATGCCCCTAAAACTAGCCTCTAGAACATTTCCGCTTTGGCGGAGTATTCTTATTTGTAGCTCCATTATCGTCTGCCTTGGCGCCGCTCGCGCGGAAACCACGGTTGAAATTGTTCATTACTTCAACGTCCCGGGTCAGCTCGAAGGTCTAGCCAATATTCAAAAAGATTTCGAGGCCGCCAACCCTGACATCAAAATCAAGCTCACTTACATCCCCTTTGCGGACCTGGTGAAAACCACACTCCAGATGGCCCAGGTGCATAAGCCGCCGGGGATTTCTTGTATTGATAACCCGGACGTAAGGTTCATTGCCAAAGCGGGCGTACTGAAAGATATCAGTGCAGACGTGGCGAAGCTGCCGACGTGGAGTGACACCTATCCGGGACCGAAGCATTCTGTCACTGAGGGTACCAAAGTTTACGGAGTACCAATCGGCAGCAATAGCTTGGCCATCTTTTCAAATAAGAAGATGCTGAGTGATGCGGGAGTTACCGACCCGCCCAAAACCTGGGACGAGTTGACTGCGGACGCGGCCAAGCTGACCAAAAGCCCAGTCTATGGCCTGGTATTTTCGGCCACGAACACAGAAGAATCGACCTGGCAATGGGAACCGTTTCTCTGGAGCAATGGCGGTAGCCTTCTCGACTTGACCGCAGCGCCGGCCAAACAGGCGTTACAGCTTTGGGTCGATCTCATTCAAAAAGGATCGGTGTCGAAAGATTGTGTCAATTGGAACCAAGGAGATGTGGCGAACCAGTTCATCAGTGGACAGGCTGCGATGATGGTCATGGGGCCGTGGATGCTGGGGCAAGTGCACAAAAGCGGTCTGGATTTTGAAGTGACTCCAATCCCGGTCCCCAAGGAGGGCGAGAAACCAGTGGTTCCGCTGGGCGGCGAAGTCTGGTGCGTTATGAAAGGCGATCCGAAGGTGGAAGCCGCGGCCGTGAAGTTTATCGAGTTTGTTCAAGATGCCGATCGGCTGGAGAAATTGTGTGATACCTTCAATTACATTTCTTCTGTCCGAAGCGTGGCCAAGAAACAGGGTGAGGCGAATCCCGAACTCCAACCTTTCGTTCTGCAGATGGATACCGCCCGAGCCCGACCCGAAGAGGGGGGAGCGAATTATACAAAAGTTTCTCTCGCGGCGCGCACTGCTATCCAACAAGCGATTACCGGCCAAGCAACCGTGGATGCTGCTCTAGCTGAAGCAGCTGCTAAGATTAAGCCACTTGCAGCCAAGAAGTAATTGCTATCATCGTTAGTCCTTGGGAACCGGTGGTGATGCTGTTTGTGGGGGAGTCCGCTCATCGCCGGTTCCCACTGATCGTTACGGGTTTTAGGTTTTAAGTTAGACGTTCTAAGTTACGACCGTTTCGCGGTCTCACTTCGAAGCCGCAACCCAACCTAAAACCTAAAACTTAAAACCTATAACTTAGAACTGAGTAATGCGTGCTATCCACGTTGGTTGCGGGTCGATGAGCCCCTATTGGTTTCGTGCTGCCGCTGAACTGGGCGTTCAAGTCCGAGCCCTGGTTGATATCGACGAGAAAAACGCCCGGCTACGAGCAGAAGAATTCAACTTGGACGTGCCAGTCTATACTGACCTCAAGACTGCGATTCGCGAGGTTCCGGCTGATGCTTTGTTCGATTGTACCATCCCCGCCGCGCACAAAGAAGTATCCTCAACTGGGCTCGCGGCTGGATTACACGTGCTGGAGGAGAAACCTTTGGCGTTGACCTTTCAAGACGCGGCGGACCTAGTGACACTGGCAAGGGCCGCCGGGAAATTGCATGTCGTTCTCCAAAACCGCCGTTTCAATCGCCGGATAAGACAGCTGCGCGAGATGTTGCTCCAGGGTCTGATCGGAGAATTGACCACGGTTCATGTCGATTTTTTTGTCGCCCCCCATTTTGGCGGTTTTCGCGAGGTCATGCCTCATGTCCTCCTAGCGGATATGGCGATCCACGCCTTTGATGCGGCGCGGTTTGTGTCAGGGCTGAACGCTGAAACGGTCTTCTGCGAAGAATGGATTCCGAAGAATTCCTGGTATGCGAGTGGGCCTTCGGTGGTAGCCGTTTTTCGGATGGGGTCGGGTGTCCGGTTTTCCTATCGCGCTAGCTGGTGTGCCGATGGCTTCCGCACTTCGTGGGATGGCGCCTGGCGGGTTATCGGTACCGAAGGGACTCTAATTTGGGACGGCGAAGAAGATCTAAAAGCCGAACGATTGCCGGCAGATCATCTCACGGCCCAACCGAACGCCTTCCTGAAAGAGATGGAGACCGTGCTGGCGGCTACTGAACCTGACCCGGCGCAAACGCGTGGTCACTTCAGTGTGATGAATCAATTTCTATCGGCGGTGACCGGTGGTCCGTCGCCGGAGACGGTTTCCTCCGATAACATTCATAGCCTCGCGATGGTCCTGGCCGCGATCGAAAGCGCGGAGCAAGGGAGGTGGGTGGAGGTGATTGGTGATTGGTGATTGGTGATTGGTGATTGGTGCACGCCATCTCTAGAGAGCTGTCGCCAAAGATTGCAAGCCTGTTCCCGTCGGCAGCGTTCAACACCTCCTCGACCAATGTCTGAGAATGTCTTTTTGTCGCCCCAGGGCGCCAGTCTTACCACCAATCACTAATCACCAATCACGTCTCACCGAACGCGGCTAAGCCGCGTTCGTGTGTTGCCTTGGATGCAGCGAACGGAACTGGTTCGGTTGCATATCGAAAAAGCGGCGGAACATCCGGCGGAAATAGTCTGGGTTGCCGTAGCCGCAGGCGGCGGAGATCTCCTTTACGTTCAGCGAGCTGAGCAACAGAAGGTTTTTGGCGTGGTGCATCCGTGCTTGATGGATGCCGGTCGTAACGCTATGGCCGAATGTTTCCCGATAGACGCGGCCGAGATAATCAGGATTGCAATGAAGGGTACGGGCGATCTCGGAAGTGGTGATCGGTTCGCGAAATCGTTTACCAATCGTGACTTGCGCCGTAGCGGCTAGTTTGCGAGCGGGCAGTTGCCCTCGTTTGGCTTGCTTCGATTGATCTTGCGCAGCGATCTCTAGCAACATCAGTTTTACTAACGTGGACGCATAGTTGGGTTCCAGCTCGTTGTTCTCCTGATCGTCGAGGAAGCGTCGGAATAGTTCGACCAGCCGGAGTGCACGCGGCACCTCCGCGACCTGGGGCAGTACGATTCCGGCTGGAGGCGCCCCCGATTCGAGCTCGAAATGCAACCAGTAAAATGATGTCTTAGGTTCGTACGGCGCGCTCGGGCCATGCCGGCGTCCGGGCCACAGGATCAAAGTTTGCCCTGGAGAAATTTCGAATCGGTTTTGATCTTCCCAAAGCCGGAGCACTCCGGAACGGACAAAGATCAGTTCGAACGATGCCAACTCGCGCTCCGGATGTAAACCGTAGCGGGGTGCTACGAACAGTCCGGCGTTTGAAGCAGAGAGCGCGCTCTGTGTTGATATGACCAGCTGGTTTGGTGGAGCGGGCATGGGGCGGGGGGGTGGGGCGTGAGAAGTGAGAAGTGATGGGTGTTTGGCGGGTGTGGTGCTTCTAGCAAAAAATGGTTTT
>DASUWQ010000205.1:0-4911 GCA_036378375.1 Chthoniobacterales bacterium | reverse complement strand
CGGACTGAATAGCAACTAGCAGATAGCAAATAATAATCTGTGTTTAACCATGAAATGGTTTGAGAGAACAGCCCAGGGTTTCAACCCTGGGTCAACTAGTCAGGATAGGTGCCCTGAAAGCATCTCCAACCCCGCGGCGGGGTGCAATTCGGACGGAGCACATAGATACAATTCCAGCCGAAATAGCTGCCAACAAATCCTTTGGAGGACGAGGACGACGACGAGGACGAGAACGATGTGCCTCACGAGTGGCACCCGATGTTGGACCCGACTAGCAGGACAACATGCGACTAGCCCTAGAACGCCTGTCGGCCGCCACTTTCAGGGCGGATCTTCTGTCGCCCGTAACCCAGGGCTAAAGCCACTGGGCTATTCTGTCAGACCATTTCATGGTCAAGAGTTCCCGTCGTAAATGAGCAGTTTCCTGTCCCACACTAGCCCCTGAAGGACCATGACTGATTATTAAGCCCGCCATCCCCAAACATTTACTAACTGCCCCGCGCCTCACCAATCACCAATCACCTTTCACCTCTCACCTCTCACTTCTCACCTCTCACGTCTCACTTAAGAAATGCCTCGCGCCCGGTTCATCTCCCTCCAAGAAGTCGGCCCGCTGATCCCCGACAACGCCGTATTGTCAGTGAGTTCATCCAGCGCACTGGCCTGCCCTGACGCAACGCTCAAAGCCATCGGAGATTACTACCGCCAAGCCGGCAGTCCGCACGGACTGACGTCGATTCATCCGATCGCGGCAGGCGATATGTACGGAATCGCCGGGGTCGACTACCTGGCGCAACCCGGCCTGCTAAGAAGAGTAGTGGCCGGTTCACTTCCCAGTGGTCCCAGTTCCATGGCGTCACCTGAGATTTGGAAAATGATCATCGAAGATCGAATTGAAGCTTACAACCTGCCGAGCGGAATCATTTTTCACATGCATCGCGAGGGTGCAGCCCGCCGCCCCGGGATATTAAGCAAGGTCGGTCTGAACACATTCGTCGACCCGCGCTTGCAAGGCGGTGCGATGAACAAATCCACACCGAAAGATTATGTTCAGCTCACCGAGTTTCGCGGGGAAGAATGGCTATTTTATCCTGCCATTTCGCCGAACGTCGCGATCATCCGCGGCACCACCGCCGACGAACGGGGAAATATTTCGATGGAAAACGAAGGCGCCTATCTCGGCGCGCTGGATCAAGCGATCGCCGCTCGGAACGCCGGAGGAATCGTCATTGCTCAGGTAAAGCGGCTATGCGCCAACGGAACGCTGAAGCCGCAAGCCGTGCGTATCCCCGGTATTCTGGTGGACTATGTCGTGGTTGACCCAGAACAGAAACAAACTACCCAGACTGTCTATGACCCGGCGATAAGCGGCGAAATTTTCCGCCCGGAAAGCAGCTTCAAAGAAACAGAATGGGGACTCGACAAGGTGATCGCCCGCCGAGCTGCCCTGGAGCTCGTACAAGACGATGCCGTTAACCTCGGTTTCGGCATCTCCGCGCTGGTGCCTCGCATATTGTTAGAGGAAGGACTTCATGGCGAAGTAACCTGGGTGATTGAACAAGGGGCAGTCGGCGGCATGCCGCTTCTAGGGTTCGCCTTTGGTTGCGCATCCAACGCCGATGCCATTATGGCGTCACCAGATCAGTTCACCTATTTCCAAGGCGGCGGTTTTGATCGTAGCTACCTCTCTTTTCTACAGGTCGATGGCGAGGGAAACGTCAACGTTTCGCGCTTAGCCGCCCGGCCTCACGTTACCGCCGGCGCCGGCGGGTTTATCGATATCACCGCACACGCCAAAGCCATCGTCTTTTGCGGCTACTTCACAGCTGGCGGACTAGACCAACAGATTGAAGCCGGCCAACTGCGGATTCGAAAAGAAGGCAAAAGCCAAAAGTTTGTTCAACAGGTCGAACACGTCACGTTCAGCGGGAAGCGAGCTCGGCAACAGAAACAAGAAGTTCTGTTCGTAACCGAGCGAGCGGTATTAAAGCTCGAACCGGAGGGACTGACCGTGATCGAGATTGCGCCCGGTATCGATTTGGATCGCGACGTTCTACAACAGGCTGACACCGCGTTACGGGTTAGCCCTAAGCTGAAGGTCATGGATGGTAAGCTTTTTGAACCGGAGAAGTTTGGGCTGCAGCTGAGGGGGCGACCATGAGGATGGGCCTCAACGGATATAGAGGAACCCTTCCGGGCTGGAAGGTGGGCCGAGACGATCTATCGGCGACAGCTCAGTACTCCAATACTCCCACACTCCATCACTCCGACCGACCGAATTCGAGGACGAGGACGACGACGAGTACGAGAACGAAGCAACCACCCACATGACCAAATCTTTTCCAGAACGAATCGCGCTAAATCAGCACGATGCCGAAACCTTGGACGCGGTTTTCGAACGCATGTTTCCGGCAGACAACGATGGTCCGGGAGCCGTAGAAATCGGAGTCACCGATTACGTAGATAAGGCGCTAAACAGTGCCTACGCCCATCTCCATCCCTTGTATCGAGCAGGGTTAGCCGCACTCGACCGCGAAATGTTGGCGCGGTCAGGAAAAACGTTCAAGGCGGCAAATACCGCCGAGCAAGACCAGATCATACGGGCTTTGGAAAGAAATGAGCTTTCGTCTTGTCCCGATTTCCCAACTAGAGACTTCTTCGGGGCGTTGCGGACCCATTTACAGGAAGGGTTGTTCGCCGACCCGGTGCATGGTGGTAACAAAGAAAAATCAGGTTGGAAACTTCTTAAGCATCCCGGGGTTTGGCTCGAGAACTCGGCAGAAGAGAATCTGATGGAAACCCCGGCCGATAAAGGCGGCCGATATCAATCTTTGTCAGATCTTGGGACGAGCTGGCAAATGCCGGTTCGCCATATCCCGGGGTTCGATCCCCTAAGGGGACAAGCTCCGCCCGCCAATGACGTTGACGTCATTCTCGTTGGGGTCGGCTCGATGAATGCGATTGTGGCGCCGATACTGGCTGAGGCCGGTCTAAAGGTAATCGGTTTTGAACCGGGGCCGTTCCGGAGCGGTGCCGATTATTTCCCAGACGAGTTAGGCTCGGCATACTATTGCCGGGCGCTGATGGGGCCTAAGTTCGCCAGCGAGGTCCCACGCTGGCGTAGAAATGATGCGGAGCCAACGCGTGAAGCCACCTTTTCCTTGGGGCGGATGATGAACAGTGTCGGTGGCTCGGTCATCCATTATGGAGCTTGGATGCGCCGGTTCCATCCACATCACTTCCGGATGCGCAGCTACGTAGTGGATCGTTGGGGTGATAAAGCCATACCCAGCAATTGCTCACTAACCGATTGGCCAGTCTCATACGAAGAACTCGAACCGTTCTATTGCGATCTAGAGCACGCCATCGGTATCGCGGGAGATGAAACCAACCCATTCGTCAAACGTTCACAATCGCTGCCAATGCCGCCCATGCGGCCGTTCCGACTTGGTGAAATTTTTAGCCACGCCACCCGATCGCTCGGTTTACATCCGCACCCGGTTGGCGCCGGAATGAATACGATTCCTTATCGCGGACGACCGGCGTCAACCTACACCGCTTGGAACAACGGGTTCGGTTCGTACGTTGGCGACAAATGGGATCCCTCGCTCGACTGTGTACCTCGCGCTTTGGACACCGGTAATTTTGATCTGCGAACCGGGTGCCGCGTAGTCAGGATCCTGACCGACGAAACCGGTCACGCCGCCGGCGTAGAATATGTCGATGCCTTAGGGCGTCACCAAACTCAACGTGGACGCACGGTTATCCTCGGTGCGTACACCTTTGAGAATATCCGGCTCATGTTCTTGTCAGGCGGCGTGAAACACTCAACCGGCATCGGTAACCAGCGCGGCCAACTTGGTCGCTACTTCATGACGAAGATGTTCGCGCACGTGGATGGCTTTTTCCCAAACACGATTTTTAACCGGCATACCGGACCCGCTGCTCAAGGAGTCGTGCTCGACGATTTTTTGTCGACCAACTTCGATTCAGTAAATGAAGGTTTTATCGGCGGTGCTACCCTGGGCGCCGAGCAGCAATTTCTTCCGATCCAGATCAGCCGGGAAGCGCTCCCCAGCGATGTTGAAGCCTGGGGTAAATCCTATCGCGACCACCTCAAACAATGGCAACATTTCGGCGTTGTGCGCATCCAGCCTGACGCGCTGCCCTACCGCACGAATTACCTCGACCTCGATCCCGTGCATCGAGACAAAAGCGGGCTTGGGCTTCCCCTCTTACGGATCACCTACGATCTCCAAGAAAATGAACGCAAGCTGGCCGATTGGATGGAAGGCAAATCCGAAGAGATCTTGCGGACCATGGGGGCAACCAAGACGTGGCGTGGCGCCAGCTTCACCGGGGTCGGCAGCAGCCATGACTTTGGCGGTGCCAGGATGGGCGATAACCCGGAAACCAGCGTCGTGAATCGCGACCTGGAAGTTCACGGTGCACCGGGGGTATACGTTTTCAGCGGTGCTACCTTCCCGACCTGCGTTGGGATCAATCCAACACTAACTCTTGCCGCGGTCTGCTGTCGGGCAGCCGTTGAGCTCGTTAAGAAACTGACTAGTCCCCGAGGGACCCTATGAAAGGTACTAACTGAATCGATGGACACCACATCAAGTTCCCCAAAAATCCTTTTCCAGGTGGAAGGTAATACCGGCCGGATAACCCTGAACCGGCCAGAGAAGTTGAACGCACTTGATCTTGATATGCTGCGACAGCTCGAAGCTGCGGTCGATACACTGGAAGCGAGTTCTCAAATAAGAGTGGTCATACTTGATAGCACCGGTGAACGCGCTTTCTGTGTCGGGGCCGATATTCAAGCTTGGACGGCTCTTTCCCCCCTGGAAATGTGGTCCGTTTGGATTCGAAGAGGCCACCAACTATTCGATCGAATCGCCCAGCTTC
>DASUWQ010000204.1:0-10130 GCA_036378375.1 Chthoniobacterales bacterium | reverse complement strand
TTCGTGGGGCGAGGCTCCCGAACGGCCTGACAGCGGCAATAGAGCGATCGATGTTGCGCCAGTCTGCGACGGACTACGCGGAAACGCAGCCGACGCGTCGAGGCAGGACTCACCGTGTCTTTTCGCACATACAACGCAGCGGTCTCACATTCCAACCACGTACCTGCTCGACCTCAGGGAAGGCAATCAGTTTTCTGGCTTCGAATAGTTGCCTTTCTAGCGTTACTCCTGGTCGCTTGTTGGCGGCCGGCTGATCACCGGACATCAGCAATCGCCACACTGTTCGCATTGACCGTCTTAGATCGGCGTGGCTTGAGGGTTGCAGCCGCTGCCGGTTTGGTGACACTCCTCTATCACTGGGCAGGGGCCGCCATTCTATTCGGCGTCTTTGGCTACACGCTCTTCTTTTACTCCCTGATCGGACTGCGCTGCAAACGCGCGGCAATCATTGGTTTCGGCTTTGGAGCAGGTATCGTTGGGCTCAACCTGCGCTGGCTAGTCTCAGAATTCGATGCCCACTGGGCAGGCCTAGTTCTGTTTATCGTCTCTTTATATGGCGGCCTTTTCATGGCTGCGGTCGCCGCTCTTCTGCGCTATTCCGTGATACGTCGCCCGGGAGTCCTCGGGATCACCTTGACGATATTACTCTTGCCCGCCGCTGATTATCTTCGAGTGATAACTCCTCGGCTTGGAACCAGTAACCTGTATTCCGCGCATTTAGTGGTTGCTAATCTCGACATCGCTCAAGCGGCCCATTGGGTAGGCGCAGGCGGCCTCAGCGCTCTCCTGGCGTTTTGTTCTTACGCTGCCGCCGGTTGGCTGGCTCACGAACGCCGGACGCGATGGGCGCCTCGGATCGCCGCCCGGAGAGCTGCGCGCCAGCGTATCGGGATCGCAGTTGCGCTCGTTATTTTTATGGCCGCCGCCGGCAGGCTCGACCGTCTACCCTCAGGCGCTTCTGCGAATTCTGCGCTCCTGAAGATCGCAGTCGTCCAATCTGGCTTGCCCTCCGAAGCCCACGGGCAACCCGAATTTCAAGGGCCAGACACTGAGTCGGCGAAGGAGGGCTTGCCCTCACAAAACCCCGACACGCAGGATTCCGACCATGAAAACTACGCGGCTTCGTTGAGAAGTTATCTAGGCTCTAATAATCCCTGCGACATCCTTTTCTTGCCGGAAGGCGCAATTTCCATCGGTGAATGGAACGATCCAGACGACCCGAATGCCGAGCCTCTCATGTCGCTGTCAGACTTGGAAAACAAGTTCGCAGATCAGATCAATTCGTTCCTTGTAACCGGCGCGATGATCAAGGAAGAACGCCACCAGAAAGTCGCTTTTCGTAACACCGCCATCTCGCTGGACTCGTATTTCAATTTGCTAGGCCAGGTCGACAAACATTTTGGAGCTCCGCTCGTCGAGGTAAATCCGTTCCAAGGAATTCCCCTACTTGAGGGAATCGGAGAACGAGCAACACATCTATCCCGGCAAATGGAACCGAATCAGAACAGTGCGATTCTTCCGATTGGCTCCGGCTTGCGCGCAGTTGTAGCAATTTGCAATGAACACCAGCTACCGGACATCTGGTCTCGGCGCGGTGTCCCAGACTTATCATCCGTCAATCTCCAGCTCGTTCTGTCGGACGTTAGTTGGTTTGACCACTCTCAAGAGGAGCTTGACCAATCGCGCTTGGCCCGGCGCCTTCTGGTCGCCAAATACCGGTTGCCGTTGCTGTATGTTGCGAACAGCGGTTCCGAACTCTGGAATCAGGAAGGCAACCTCATGCACGCGCTCGATAGCCGGACCCAGTTCGGAGTTTGGGATCTTTCGATTCCTCGTATCGACCCAGCGCGCAGAACCTGGCAACCACCAAGTGAATTGTGGCCTGTCGTTCTGTTCTGCGCCCTGTTTGCCTGGCGCCTGTACCTGTCCAGGCGGGCCACCCGACCAGCCCGGTGAGCCGATAGACCGACCAATCGTCCTCGTACTCGTCGTGTCGTCGTCCTCGAAATTATATTGGCGCGTTCACGTGGTTTGCGATTACCCACGACCTGGAGGGGAGCCGCTTTGGTCTGTGTCCCGGTCGCCCCGCGAATTTTGTCTCAACTCAAATACCGCCGAAAACGGGTGACAGCAGGCGGCTCCCGCTAATAATCCAGCGTGATGCAGTTCTATGGGCCGGGTGTAAACGAATCCAAGGCCACGCGTGAATGCATAGCGTTGGGGCTGTTCGCGGGAGCCGCTTGTTCTTACATCTTGTGGCGGCACCAATGATAAGGCGAAGGTTGCGAGGCAGCGAGACACATGCCAAAGCGGCTCCCCTCCACGCGCTGGGCAATGGCACATCATATGAACGCGCCAAACTCAATCGGAGGACGAGGACGATTCGGCTATCGGCCCGGTAACCTTTACCGTTGGCAGAAACACCTCATCCCGTTACAATCTTACGTATTGTTTCAAGCTATTACTAAGGTTTGAATCGAATGGAATGATTCAGACCCGCGTCCAAGCAGTTAAGCGGCCGCGAACTCCTTAGCAGCAGCTTGAGATAACTTCTCCAACTGAACCCAAGGAAGAAACACTGCTCATGAAGAAATCGTCTTCGCTCCTGGCTGCTGCCTTACAGCTACTGGCATGCATCAGCCTTACACCAAACAGCGGTTCCGCCAAGGTGGATCCCACCAATTCCTCCCAGGCAACAATTTCGGAAAGAGTCGCGCGCGTCCGCAGCGCGATGGTGGAACAAACCAAACAGGATACCGAACAAGGTGGCGCCCAGCTGACCGGATGGGGTAACTGGCATAATGGCTGGCGGAATTGGGGAAACGGCTGGCGCAAAGGTGGTTGGGGTAAGTGGGCTAAAGGTGGCTGGAGGAAGTGGGGTAACTACTAGGCTCCCGGCAGACACAAATTTTTAACGGAAAGGGTGCGTTCGGTGCTAACCCGACGCATCCTTTTTGTTTTTTGGGCTCCTCAAACGTAAAACCTAGAACCGTTTGGACTTTACCCGATCAAAAGAGTATGCTTTCTAATCCCGATGCATTTAGTCGGGTTCTCTATGCGATCGCTACTCCGATCTCTCGCCATCCTCTCTGTGGCCGGCTCGCTCGTAACTCATGTGTCGGCAGACCCCCTCCATCTCCTCAATGTTTCGTACGATCCAACACGAGAGCTTTACGAAGAATTTAACCAGGCCTTCTCTAAGGATTACCTTTCCAAGAGCGGCAAACAGGTGACTATCGAGCAGTCTCACGGAGGGTCGGGTAAACAAGCTCGCTCTGTGATCGACGGCCTCGAAGCAGACGTCGTAACTCTGGGTCTCGCGGCGGACATCGACGCCCTTCACGACAACGGAAACCTAGTTGCAGCAGACTGGCAGACCAAATTCCCGCACAATAGCTGTCCCTACACTTCGACCATCGTGCTACTGGTCAGGAAAGGGAATCCCAAAGGGATAAAAGACTGGCCGGACCTGATTAAACCGGGCATCCAAGTGATCACGCCGAACCCGAAAACATCTAGCGGCGGTAGGTGGAATTTCATCGCGGCTTGGGGTTACGCGCTGAAAGCCAATCAGAATGACGAATCCAAAGCCAAAGAATTTATCACCGCCCTCTATAAGAACGTCCCGGTACTAGACTCTGGCGCCCGCGGTTCGACCACCACCTTCGTGCAACGAGAACTCGGAGATGTCCTAATTGCTTGGGAAAACGAAGCCTATCTGAGCTTCAAAGAATTCGGAGCCGACAGATTCGTGATCGTCAATCCGTCGGTCAGCGTTCTGGCCGAACCTCCGGTAGCGATAGTCGATAAAGTCGTAGACAAAAAAGGAACCCGGGACGCCGCCACGGCCTATCTACAATATCTGTACACCCCGATTGGCCAAGAAATCATCGCGAAGAATTTCTATCGGCCGATCGATCCCCAGGTCTACGCGAAGTACAGCAAGCAATTCCCCAATATCGAGCTGTTCACCATCGATAAGGTCTTCGGCGGATGGAAGGTTGCCCAAGCCAAGTTCTTCGCCGACGGCGGCGTCTTTGATCAGATCTACCAACCTAGATGACAAATTCTGTTCCCTTCAGTCTCTGGTGGCGGCGGCAAATCCTTCCCGGCTTCGGTTTGAGCCTCGGGTTTACGCTGGTTTACCTGAGTTTGATTGTCCTGATCCCGCTCGCCGCCCTTTTTATAAAGGCGTCCGGGATCGGGTTTGACGGGTTTGTCCGCACGATCCTTAGTCCGCGGGTTCTGGCTGCATTCCAGCTTAGTTTCTCAGTCTCTTTCTACGCTGCACTCGTCAATATATTCTTGGGCACAATCCTGGCGTGGGTACTTGTCCGGTATCGATTCCCTGGGCGCCGATTCCTGGATGCGATCGTTGATTTTCCGTTTGCTTTGCCCACCGCGGTTGCCGGTATCGCTCTCACCGCGATCTATTCGCCGAACGGCTGGGTCGGAGGACCCGTTCACGCACTCACCGGCTGGAAACTAACTTTCACTCCTCTGGGCATCTTTCTAGCGCTCATTTTTATCGGATTTCCCTTCGTGGTCCGAACAGTTCAACCCGTGTTAGCGGATCTCAACATTGAGTTTGAAGAGGCTGCGGCTAGCTTGGGAGCATCCCGGCTCCAAACCATATTGCGGATCGTCATTCCGGAACTCATTCCCGCGGCGCTCACCGGCTTCACTCTGGCATTCGCTCGGGCGCTCGGAGAATATGGTTCTGTGGTTTTCATCTCGGGCAACATGCCGATGAAAACCGAGATCGTGCCGCTGTTGATTATGATGGAGCTGGATCAGTTCCATTATACCGAGGCCACGGTCATCGCGGCCGTGATGCTGGTCGTTTCGCTGATCTTACTATTTCTAATTAACGGATTGCAGCGCTGGGGAAAACTCAAGGGTGAGTTTGTTTGAACCATGGAAACCGTCAGTCCCGTACCGATCCGCCATCCGGCCATCCGCGATCCGTGGCCAGTGCGAGCAGTCCTTCTGATCGTTGCGATCGTGTTCGCGGTTCTATTCCTTTTCATTCCCCTCTTAGCGGTCTTCTATGAAGCTTTCCAAAAGGGCATTCCCGCTTACCTGGCAGCGTTAGGGAAACCAGCATCGCAATCTGCTATTCAACTCACACTGTTAGTGGCCGCTATCGCGGTCCCCGCCAATCTCATCTTCGGCGTTGCTGCATCGTGGGCGATTGCCAAATTCAATTTCCCCGGTAAGACCGTTTTGATTTCTCTCATCGATCTGCCGTTCGCCGTTTCACCGGTTACATCCGGGTTAGTGTTTGTCCTGCTATTCGGTGCTCGCGGTTGGTTCGGCCCCCTGCTCAGTGCCTGGAACATCAAAATCATCTTCGCCGTGCCGGGGATCGTGCTTGCCACCATCTTCGTTACTTTTCCGTTTGTCGCTCGGGAGCTGATCCCGCTCCTCAACTCCCAAGGCAGCGACGAGGAACAAGCCGCGCTCTCATTGGGCGCCAACGGCTGGCAGACCTTTTGGCGCATCACGTTACCAAAAGCTCGCTGGGGAATTCTCTACGGAGTCATCTTGTGTAACGCGCGCGCCATGGGCGAGTTCGGCGCTGTCTCCGTCGTTTCCGGCCATATCCGCGGACTCACCAACACCATTCCTCTTCATGTCGAGGTTCTGTACAACGACTATGATTATGTGGGGGCTTTCGCCGTCGCTTCACTGCTGACGTTGCTGGCCCTTTTTACCCTGTTGATCAAGGCGCTCCTTACCTGGCGCCGGGCCGAGCTTGAGCAGAGCTAATTTCCAAATTTGTCACCACAGAGACTCAGAGAACACAGAAACGAAAAATAAAGTGACAGTCCGACCGATTCCGGATTCTGACTCCTGAAACTCCCAAACTCCTTCCAAAATGCGCATCGAAGCAAAACAACTAGTCCGGCGATTCGGCGGTATCATCGCTTTGGATGGAGTTTCTCTAGCCGTTGATGATGGCGAGTTAGTCGCGTTACTTGGCCCATCTGGTTCCGGAAAAACCACCCTGTTGAGATTGGTGGCCGGCCTCGATTTCCCCGATTCCGGTCGCATCCTGTTCGACGGTTCGGATGCCACATCGCTTCCGATCCAGAAACGCCGGGTTGGTTTCGTGTTTCAGCACTACGCTTTGTTCCGGCACATGAGTGTCGCCAAGAACGTCGCTTTCGGCCTCGAGGTGAACCGCGGCAACTTTCGGATGAGCCGCCGCGAGATTCAGGATCGAGCCAGCGAATTACTCCGATTAGTTCAGCTGCCCGGCTTCGAAAATCGCAGCCCGCACCAGCTGTCCGGCGGTCAACGCCAACGCGTAGCTTTGGCCCGAGCATTGGCCATTGAGCCTCGCATTCTCTTGCTTGATGAACCTTTTGGCGCCTTGGACGCCAAGGTCAGAAAAGAACTGCGCGCCTGGGTTCGCAGCCTGCAACAACAGTTAAAGATCACCACGATCTTCGTCACTCATGACCAGGAGGAAGCCCTTGAGTTGGCCGATCGCGTCGTGGTCATGAACCACGCTCATATCGAGCAAGTCGGCACTCCAGCGGAAGTACACGGTTTTCCCTCAACACCCTTCGTTTCCGAATTTTTACGCGGTACATCGCTACAAGCCGTTCCCGCCGGTCGCTGATTCCCAACTGCGTGGGAGAAGAAAAATCTCACGCAAAGACGCAAAGGCGCAAAGGTTAAGACTAAGACAAACTAACACTTAATCCGATGAGTCCTCGGGGTGAGCAGCCACCAATCGGGAAACTCGATATCGTCAGTGTTTTGATCCCTCCTCCTCCGAACCTTTGCGCCTTTGCGGCTTTGCGTGAGATTTTTTCTTCTTCCGATTTGGCACGCGCAGGTCAGCCTAGTATTTCAGTATCCTCGACAAAAATTGCTTGGTCACTTCCTCTCTCGGCTGATCCAGCACTTGGGCGGGCGGTCCGCACTCAACAATGTGCCCCTGGCTTAGGATGGCAATCTGGTCGGCGACCCGATGCGCGAATCCCATCTGATGGGTCACTAAAACAAAATCGCGGCCTTCTTCGCGCAGCTCCTCGATCAGGTCTAACACCTCGCCCGTCATTTCGGGATCCAAAGCGGAAGTAGGTTCATCGAACAAGAGTAGCTTCGGTTTTATCGCCACGGCGCGGGCGATAGCGATTCGTTGGCGTTGCCCACCCGAAAGCTGGGCCGGTTGCTTATGTGCGTGCTCCATCAATTGAAACCGCTCCAAGATTTCGGTGGCAGATTCCCGAGCCTTTTGCGGCGTGTACTGGTGCACCTTTTCCAGTGGCAACGTGACATTGGCGAACGCCGTAAGATGCGGGAACAAATTGAAGCTCTGAAATACGGTTCCCACCGTCCGGCGATGCTCTCTCAATAGCTTTTCTTGAAACACGATCTCCTTGTCATTCAACCAAACCTCGCCTTCGTCCGGGCGTTCCAATCCCGCGATCACCCGTAACAACGTCGATTTGCCGCCACCGGACGGACCGATCAACGCCAGCGTATGAACCTTCTCGAGCAAGAGTGAGACGTCACCCAGAACAAGTTGTTGGCCGAAGCTCTTGCTAAGATTTCGGATCTCAAGTTTCATGGCTTCGTTGCTCTAGGGAGAAGATCTACCGCAGGCATCTTCGAGGAGCACTCGTTAGGTAGCAGCCGAGGTTAGTTGCCTGTAAAACAGCTCTTTTACGGACGGGCGATTCAAGACGAACATGGAAAATACTCCCAACGCCGTCCCGACCGGAACGAGTAAGCAGTTAACTATAGCAACAACGAAGCAGAACCAATAGCTCCTGCGTTTCCGGTATTTCCAGCCTGCGAGCAAGGACAGGAGTCCACTGGCCTCAAACAGGACGACACCAAAGACGCTCGTCGCAATCCACAATTCAGAGAACACATGCGAGAAGTTTTGATTTTGTGGGCTACCGGTAAACGTCGTCGACATTAAGACCCCCAGCCGAACATATAACAGCCCAAACAAACCCCACAGACAGGAAATCGTTCCCCAGATGTAATGAAAGATCTCCAGCAGTCTAAGGTGTTCGCGATCCCTTGTGCCAGTCAATTGCGTCATCATTTTCCGTGCAAGGGTTTAGCGTCTACGTTTCGAATTTGGTCCTCCGCTCCAGCCACTGAGTCCAAAGAGTAATCGGCAAAGTGAGGACCAGATAACCGATCGCCAGCGGGATATAGGTCTCGAACAGGCTATACGTCAGTCCACCGACCTGTTGGGCGTTCCAGGTAAACTCGCCGATTGAGATCACCGACAACAACGACGAATCTTTGATCAGGGAAGCGAACATCCCAGCTAATCCTGGCAGGATGACGCGGATCGCTTGTGGAAAAATGACATACCGATAAGTCTGAACTCGGGTCAGACCGATCGCACGTGCAGAGTCCAGCTGTGAGACTCCGACGCTTTCGATCCCTCCCCGGACAATTTCGCTGATATAAGCCCCGGAAAAGATTGCCAGTGTACCGATGCCTACCACGAAGCGATTCTCCAAATGGATCGCGGAAGCGATCACATAAAACGCGAAAGAGATCTGTACCAGGAGCGGGGTACCACGAATCGTCTCCACATAAATCCGACTAAGCGCGCGCAAAACGAAAAAACCGGAACGGCGAGCAAGCGCTGCGGCCACCCCGATCAGCGTGCTCAGCACCAAGGCGATGGCGGACACCACAATCGTGGTGAACCATCCCCGCCAAAAAAAATTGGCATATCCGCTAACCGCATCCCAGTTCCAATTGTACCGCAGGCTGGCAAACGCAAACCAAGCCACCAAAGACAAGAGCAGAAAAGCCAATCCCCAATTGATGGCTACCACCCACCAAGTGGGCCGCTGCGTCAACCGTTCTTCCGGCGATTGCCAAAAACAGCGCCTTACACTACGCCAAGCCCTAACCGCAGAACTGGTGCTCGTTACTTTGGCCATGGATGGGGAAGAAAAATGATCCGCAGATTACCGAGATTTGGGTTGGTTGATCGTGTTCACGCGGATCGGTCGGACAAGTCTTGCGGCTTCGGGTCGAGCGTTGGGTCGGTCTTTAATATCCGCAGATTACACAGATTACGCAGATTTCGTCCAAAGGTGATTTAGCGCGAGTGAGCTAAACCCATCGTTTCTCCAAGTCCGTTTTGTGTTCTCTGACCTGGCCGGACTTTAAGTGTGATCCCGCGGATACCCAGCCTCCGTTCCCAGGCTTTTGCTACCCAAAGTCGCTTATCCTACCCCAGACCGTAATCTGCGTAATCTGTGTAATCTGCGGATGTTCAATCTTTCTTCGCGTTCATTCGCGGTTGGCGGTCAGGGTTTGGCGCTGACGCGTTGCAGGCAGTCCAGTAAATACGGAATCAGTTGTTTCTTCCGGGAGACGATATTGTTCATCTCGTACAGATTCGGTCCCAAATTCGGGTAGTGGATCAACTCTTGGAACTCAGGCGGAGCTGCGATCAGCAAACGCGAGTTTTGCGTATTCACATCCGTGACCAGCAATGCGCTGAAAAAAGCATCATGTTTCGCCCGATATTCTTCGAGCGCCTCAAATAAAGCCGCCTTTTTGTCGTCGAAATAGGCAAAACTCAGCTCTTCGATTTGAGCCACGCTGAACCGGAAACCGCCCTCTTCGTAATCTTTGCAATCGGCCACTACCACATCTTTTGGCGCCAAGCTCAACAGCGGCGATCCCACAGCAAAAATCTCCTTCGCCAGCTCATCCGGAGCGACCCCGGTGATTTTGCTTAGCTCTTGCAACACCTGCGCATCGACCGGCGTCGCGGTCGGCGAGGTCAGATTAAGGGTATCCGAGATGAGCCCAGCCATCAGTAATCCGGCAATCGGTGGTTTGATTGCGATCCCGAATTGGCGGTAGCACAGCGCAACGATCGTACTGGTAGACCCAACCGGATTGTTCCAAAACAAAATGGGTACATCGGTGCGTAAGCTGCCCAGGCGATGATGATCCAGGACTTCGACAATCGGAATTTCGTCCGCCCCCTTGACCGCTTGGGTCATCTCATTGTGGTCGACCAGGATGAGTTGGCGCGGCACCGTCTTCAAAAAATCGCTCTTCGATAGAATCCCCACCAAACGTTTGCTCTCGTCTAGCACGGGGAAATTAAAATCCGG
>DASUWQ010000203.1:0-11819 GCA_036378375.1 Chthoniobacterales bacterium | reverse complement strand
CCGCTGGGATCCCTGCGATCTGCCGCGTCCCATGGAACGATCCGATTCCGGTGATGAAAGCACTCGATGCAGGCTTCGAGGCAATCATCTGTCCGATGATCAACACTCGCGAAGAAGCCGAAAAGTTCGGTTCGTACGCTCGATACGCGCCGCGAGGGGTGCGCTCGTTTGGTCCAACCCGGTCTCTAAATGTTTTCGGTGGGTCGTACAGCGAAGTCGCTAACGACCAGATTGTAACTCTCGCCATGATCGAGACGGAAACTGCGGTGAAAAATCTTGAGGCGATTTTAGCCGTACCCGAAATCGACGGCATCTACATTGGACCAGCCGATCTGACTTTATCCATGGGCTTCGCACCCTCGATCGCGGTGACCGAACCGAAGGTGATTGACGCCATCGAACACATTCGTGCGACCACCAAACAAAAGGGCAAATTCGTTGGTCTCCACTGCAGCAGCGGAACCACCGCCGCAGAAACGCTGGCTCAGGGCTTCGATCTAGCGACCATCTCTACTGACATCCGGATTTTCATTGCCGCCGTCCAACAAGAATTAAATGCCGCGCGGGATGGACAGAAGAAGGACGGAAAAGGAGACGCCTCGAGCTATTAGTTTCGAGGCCTTGAAGCAAAGGGCCGCGTTTGAAGCAGTAGGGACGAGCTCCCGCTCGTCCGCGTGTGTGCCCGCTAAATGTTAGCATCCCCGAAATACCCGGACGAGCGGGAGCTCGTCCCTACCGTTCGGCGTTTCTCCTCAAGACTGCGCTTCTGCGGTTCTGGGCAAGGCTCCATACGGGTGATCTATCTTAAACCGCCAGATCCCATCGGCGCCAAGAGTAGCGACCTCGATGCTCTCGGTCACCATCTTCTGCAGACTCCCGGTTTCGTCGGTATACTCTAGTTCGATGAGCCCTCGGAGAACAGTGATATTGCCGTACTCTACCGCGTACACGGTCTCGATTTTCATCTTGCCGTTGAGAGACAGAAACCGTTCTAGCGCCAAGCGAATCTGATCACGGCCGACGGCCGCTTGTTTCCCAGCGGAATCCAGCAGCACCGCTTCCTTGTGGTAGAGGTCCGCCCAATGATCCAGGTCGCGGTTGTTATAGGCGGTCACGGTGTCGGCGTGCAGCGGGTGTTCAAGTAACGTAATGTTTAGATCATCCAGAGTCGTGTTCATTGCGAGGCAGCATGGTCCAAACCTCGCAGAACCACTTGTCGTTCCGTGCGGTTTTTTGTTAATTCCTGCGATTTTCTTGCTAACCCTCCCGGTACTGCTTCGGTGTCAGTCCGGTTCGTTGCCGGAAGCAACGCGTGAAGGAGCTTTGGTCGGCGAAACCGCAACGAAACGCGATCTCCCCTAGACTCAATCCACGGTGGGCGCGCAGAAGTTGTTGCGCTGCAAGCACGCGACACTCGATTAGAAATTGGTAAGGCGAGAACCCGGTCGCTTGCTTAAACAAACGCGAAAAGTGGTAAGGGCTTACATCCCCGGCCGCGCCGGCAATTTCTTTTAAAGAGATTCCATTGTTCAAATTCTCTCGGATGAAATCTTGTGCGCGTCGAATTCGCCACTTTGGAATGATTGATGGTTGGCCGGTGGTCAGCTGTTGATCTGTATATCGCCGAATCAGATAAACCGCTAAGGCTTGAGAGAGCGAATCGATCAGCAGACGGCTACCAATCCCCGGCTTTAACACTTCCCTCTGAAAGGCTCTGAGCAACCCGGTTAAAAACTCGTCTTTCGGCTCGATCGATCCTCGCAGCTCGAAGTGACTCGGCTGCTTGATTCCGATTTCCGCCCCAATCTGGCAAAGCCAGTCCGGGGTAAACAACAAACTGATTACCTCGATCTCGCCGGACCACCGATAGCTGGCCGGCGTAAAAGCCGGAGAAAGCATCACCTGACCCGACCGAATCGTCGCGTCGCCTGAACCGAGAATCAGCGAAAGCCGGTGCTCAGGATAACCTTTGCTCATTACAGCAACTGGTCCAATCCTCTCCCACTCGGCGACTAGTCCTGGCCATAGGCGAACTTGGCGCTCCAAGATCGGAATTGCTTCTTCTTGGTTTGCAATATCAATCGGTTGAAGCTCAGCTTCCTGTGCCACAGAACGACCTTAGACCCATTCGGCTGAAAACTCACGGGAGAGAAAGGAGAGAACCGCGAATAGACCCATCTCCGCAAGGCCTACGGCACGGCAGGCGGGTCCATTCGCGGTTCAGCAAGCTCTCCGGAACTCCTCGAACTCCGGAACTCCTCTCTAATTTGTTATTTGCTATCTGCTGTTTGCTATTTTTAGGCTCCAAGAGTTCGAATGATTAAGAGATTCCGTTATTGGCTCGAATTTGTCTCCGTAGCGCTCTTTGCTCGCATCATACCACTGGCACCCCTGCGCGTATTGCACGGCCTGGCTTCAGTCTTGGGCTGGTTGGTTTACCACCTGGATCGCCGCAGCCGATTGGTTGCTCTGGCTAACCTGGAGGCTGCGTTCGGTCACCAATACACAAGCAAACAGAGAGAGCGCATCGCCAGAAGATCGGTTCAGGCATTCGGCCGAAGCTTTCTCGAATTGTTTTGGTCGCCTCGCTTAAACCGGCAAAACATTCAACGGTTTGTCCGTTTCGCGGACGAAAAGCGCTTCGAGGCCATGCTCAGCACGAAACAGGAACAACCGGTGATTGGGATTACGGTTCACTTTGGCAATTTTGAGTGGGGAAGCGCTTTGTTCGGCTTCCGCGGCTACGATGGTTACATCTTGATGCAACGGTTCAAAAATGATCGCCTGACTGCCCTTTTCCAGGCGTTCCGAGAAGTATCAGGGCAAAAGAGCGTGACCCAGGAGCAATCGATGATTCGGTTCTTCAAAGCGCTAAAGCGGGGAATCCCGGTCGGCATCCTCATTGATTTAACTCTGAAGATGTCGGATCCCGGCCTGATCCTAAGCGCCTTCGGACTGTGCATGCGCACGACCATGATGCACACCGTGCTTCAGGAACGAACCAAACAACGGATTCTCCCTTTCATTACCGTGGCAGATGCCAACGGTTACACGGTTCACATTCTTGATTTTATCGAGTTCTCCCCGTCGGCTAGCCGAGAACAAATCGCTCAGACTTGTTGGGACAGATTTGAACCGTTCATTCGCCAGCATCCGGAACAATGGCTCTGGGGCTACAAGCACTGGCGATACCGGCCACCTGTCGATGGCGAGCGTTATCCGTTTTACGCGAATAGATCGGAGCTTTTCGACGTGGAATTTAACAAAAAGATGACCGCGACTGAAGTTACAACCAATGATTTACAATACGGAAAGATCACTAAGGACACAAAGACCGAAACTTAAAAATCAGATTCATACGTTCAGTCTTTGTGGTCTTTGTGACCTTTCCGTATTGTGATCAAATCTCCCGAAGCTTCGGTGTAAATCTTTGCGCGCTTGTTGTGTAACTGATTTTCGCTACCGTCCCAACGTGAGCAGGTCATTCAGCGATTTGGGCGAAAGGGAAGTGCTCGCTCTCGCGATTTCACTCGAAGAAGAGGACAGCCGAATCTATCGAGACTACGCCGAGAGGATGAAAGAGAAGTACCCGGAAACTGCATCAATTCTGCAATCGATGTATGAAGCCGAACTCGCTCACTATCGCCGGCTGATCGAGGTCTACCAAGGTCGGTTTGGAGAACATATTCCCTACCTTCGGCGCCAGGACGTTAAGGGGTTTATCAAACGCAAACCGATCTGGTTAAATATCCATCTCAAACCAAAACGGGTGCGCCAGGACGTGATGGGCATGGAAGCAGAAAGTCGCCGGTTTTATCAGGAGGCGGTCGAGCAAGTTAAATCGCCTGAAGTACGCATGCTTTTGCAAGAGCTCGCGGCAGTGGAAGAGGACCACCAAAACATCTTAGTGGAGGAAGTCAAAAAGAAGAAGAAATCCGGAGCACTGGCGAAGGAAGAGGAACAACGGTAGGGATGAGCTCCCGCTCGTCCGAGTGTGTACCGTCGATCGACTTAGCAAACCACTTTCCCGACCCTGACAAGTCCCCGGATGAGTTGTAGCTTCACCTCCACCGAGTTCATGGGCAAAATCTACGATCTAATCGACGAGAAACTGACCCGTTGGCTCGAGGCTCAAAGGATCTTTTTTGTTGCCACCGCTCCCCTCTCACCCAACGGACATATTAACTGTTCGCCGAAGGACGGCGCATCTTTTCGGATTCTTGACGAACGGACTGTGGCCTACCTCGACCTGACCGGAAGCGGTGTGGAAACAATCGCTCATTTGAAAGAGAACGGCCGCATCATTCTCATGTTCTGTGCGATGGAAGGCGCGCCAAAAATTGTCCGCCTGCATGGACAGGGCGAACCGATTGAGCCCACGCATGCGGACTTTGAAACCATGCGGGAACTATTCAAGGAAACGCCCGGGTTGCGCGCGTTTATCCGAGTCCGACTGACCCGAATCTCGGATTCCTGCGGTTTCGGCGTCCCGGTCTATGAATTCCGCGGGGAACGTTCCCAGCTAAAAGAATGGGCAGAACGAAAAGGTGAAGACAGCTGGTCCGTCTATCGCCAAACAAAGAACAGCTGCTCGATCGACGGATTACCTGGCGCCACCTAACGCCGAGAAAGAGGAAACCAAAATCTCACGCAAGGAAATGATGAGCAACGGCGGCACCGGAGCCCATGACCTGGAGGGGAGCCGCTTTGCAACGTGGCAGCTCTGCAGTGCGGCAGCGGGCGGCTCCCGGGAACGTCTCCTGGTACCGCCATCACCCATCGCCTCTTTGCCTGAGATCTTTGTTTTGCTAGTTCCGTTTCTCCCGCGGCACTACGGTATGAGCAAACCACCGTCTGCAAATCCGAAGGTCAGAATCGGTGTTCTTGGTAGTGGGTGGATGGGATCAGTTCACGCTGAGTGTTATCAGCGAATTAAGGGCGCCGAAGTCATTGGTATTTTTAGTCGGAATCGGACCGTGCGGAAGCCGCCGCAAAAATCTGTGACGCAAAGGCGGTCGCCGATGTATCCGGTTTCAGAGTTCTGTTTGAGAAAGGCAGTTTCGAGCTCAAGACCGTGTTCGAAGGAGCGGGTCCGCCGAAAACAGGTTTCAATTTTACTCTAACGATGACGCCCAAACACTGACGATCGAGGAGCACGACCCTTACGAACGAGAGCTTCGCTGTTTCGTAGATTCTATCCGCGGCGCTGCCGATCCCGAATTGCTAGATGCACAACACGCCAGAGAAGCGCTTAAACTATCGCTCGCAACCCTGCGATCCGTAGAAGAAAAGCGAGAAATCAGAATCTAAAATCCGCAGATTACGCAGATTTCTTTCTGAGGACTACCGCCAGACCGAGTCCCCCTTCCCTTTTTAAGTTAAAAAGAATCTGCGTAATCTGAGTAATCTGCGGATTTTTAATATGAGGGTGGCCGCTATGGCCGACGGAAAGATCTTGTCGTTCTGCTCGGTGCAACTTCCGTTTACGACACTTCTTCGTCTTCCCCTTTGCGTCTTTGCGCCTTTGCGTGAGATTTCTGCTTTTCCATGGAGGGACGAATCAAGAATCTTGGGATCGCGCTGACCGTCGTTTGGTTCGTTCTGATCAAAACAGCGGAGGCAGGACCACCTTTTGTAACGGACGATCCGGAGGTGCCTCCAGTAGGCGGCTGGGAAATCAATGTCCCGTTCACCTTGAATCGTACCCCCGGATCAAACCAGATGAACGCTCCGTTACTCGATTTCAACTATGGATTGCCTCAGTTGCAGCTCGAGTTCGATATTCCGATAGCGGTCTCCAGCGACCGGAAATCAACGAATGCCGGACTCGGTGACCTTTTGTACGGGGTCAAATGGCGATTCTTTGACGACGAAAAGACGCAAATCCAGTTCGGCACCTATCCGCAGATGTTTGCACCAACTGGTAACTATCGGCGAGGGCTCGGCGGTGGCCGCCCGAACTATATCTTGCCCTTGCAGACGGAAAAGAGCTGGGACAAATGGACGTTATATGGCGACGTCGGTTATCGGCTGCAAACGGCCCTCGGCCAACAGAGCTACTGGTATACAGGTGCGGTATTGCAACGCGACATCAACGATCGCTTAAGCCTTGGGGTGGAACTTTTCGGCAATACCACAACCGTCCCCAACGGCCGGCCTGACTTCGCCTTCAACGTCGGCGGCAGCTTGAAATTGAATGACCATTTGAATTTCATTTTTACCGGTGGTCGCGATTTTGTCGGCGATACCCACGCCATGTTGTACCTCGGTTTGCAGATCGTGACGAAAGTCGAGAAATGATGCAACCGAAGCTCCCGATCCCAACCGCAGATGAACGCAGATTTACGCAGATGAAGGACAAACGGATCTCAGCTCCGAGCGACATCTAATCGTTTCCCGCTCAATCACGCCCGAAATTCTAGCTGATCTGATCCTGCATTGACGCTCGTTGCCATCGGTAATTCCGTAGTTTTGCTATCTATTCGGGTCGTTTTGCGTCTGAAATTGGCCATATCCTGGAACCAATTCGCGATCCGGCTGTCGTTTTGCACTGGAAATGCATCTTTTTCGGTAATATTACTACACATCCGGTGCGTTTGTGGCCGGCTTCCCCTCACCATATGAAAACGTTTTCTCTCTTGGTTATCCGCGCGCGGATAGCATTTCTGATCCCATTGCTGGCGTTCTGCCCCGTAACCAAGGTCATCGCCGCATCTTCGACCACGCTAGCGATCTCGATCCGGACACTGTCCAGCCCTTACCAAGTCATGTACAAAGTCGGCGCCGAAGCCTACGCCAAACAGGTAGGCCTGCCCCTCGACGTGTTGACCACCGAAGCCAATAGTCAAAAGGGATTGACCGATATCAAAGCCGAGGTGGCGCGGACCGGCGCCAACGTGGCGTTTTATATCGACCCGAACGATGCCGCTGACGCCGTCCCCATCGCCAAAACGCTCGAATCCGCCGGCGTTTACTTCGTAACCTGGTGGAGTAAACCGGCCGACGTTAAGGTTTGGGACTATCCTCATTGGATTGCGCATATCTCATTCGACGGAGTTGCCGCCGGCACTTACACGGCGACCGAGCTTTTCAAGACCTTCAAAGACCCAGGGAAGGGCAAAATTATCGCCTTACAGGGCCGGCTCGGCGATACCCCGAATGCGGAAAGATGGCAGGGTCTGCAACAGGTACTTTCTCAAAACCCAGGGGTTCAACTGGTTCAATGGGAATCCGCCATGTGGGATCGGACCAAGGCCTACAACAGCACGAAAGCGATGCTGGTGGCTCACCCTGATATCGCTGGGGTATGGGCCGCGAATGACGACATGGCCATGGGCGCAATTCAAGCGCTCAAAGAAGCCGGCTTAGCCGGGAAAGTGCTCGTTACCGGCTGCGATGGTATCCCGGAGATGTTCGACGCGATCAAGGGGGGCTTGGCCGCCGCAACGATTTTTAACGACGGCAAATACCAAGCCCAATTGGGCTTAGCTATGTCGCTCGCGGCTAAACAAGGCAAGCTCGATGTAAAATCGTTGCCCCACGAGCACCGCCAGTTCGAGATCCCGGCGGTCAATGTAAACCGGGAAAACGTGAATCAAGTTGTACATGACTATATCGAGAACACACCGACTTACGACCTCAGCGATTTCTTTGCCAAATGGTCGAAAGCCATTCCTTGAACCAGTGGATCGTTTTAACCGCGAATGGACACGAATTGACGCGAAGAACAGAAAAAAATAAATCCAACCGCAGATTAACGCAGATTTACGCAGACAGATTTTCCGAAAACCGCCTCTGTGAATTTACCCCGGTCTACCCGCGTACATCTGTGTTCATCTGTGTTCATCTGCGGTTTGTTTTTTCTTCGTCTTGATTCGTGTCCATTCGTGTCCATTCGCGGTTAGAAAGAAACGCGTGCTAAGGTATGGAGAAGGAAACGTCTGCACATGCGGAATGAAGTAACGCTGAATTTGCGAGGACAGGTTCCCAGTTGGCTGGCGTCCCCCTTCAAAACATTGCAGCAGTGGTTAAGGGCAAGCGGCATCAGCGGCCAACTGCTTTGTTTGCTACTCGTGGCGGTGGTCTTTACGGCCGGCACCCAAGGCAAATTTCTTTCCTGGGCAAACATCCAGGTCATTCTTAATCTGGCCGCAATTCCGGCAATCATTGCCATCGGCCTCCACCAAGTGGTTGTCCTGGGTGGGATCGATCTCTCGGTAGAAGGAGTAGTGGCGCTCTGTGTGGTTGTGGTTGGGCTGCTTGCACATAACCAGTTTAATTCGAACAACGTGGGGATTTGGATAGTTCCCATCACGTTGGCATTGGGCGGCGCCGCCGGCCTAGTGAACGGGCTGCTGAACACGAAGCTAAAAATTCCCTCCTTTATTACTACACTGGGAATGAGCTGGGTTCTGTGGGGTTTGGCGGTATTCGTGAGCAGGGGACAAACCATTCCGCTGGTTGACAACCCGCTCAGCGGACTGATCAACGGGTCGGTACTCGGTGTTCCAAACCTAGCGCTCGTCGCGCTTGCCTTATTAACTGCCGTGCAACTCGCTCAAGATCGAACCCGGTTCGGACGTTACCTTTATGCAATCGGCGGCGATGAAGTTTTATCCGGTCAAGCCGGGGTCAAAGTTGATCGCACCAAAATCATCGTGTTCACGATCGCGGGAATGTTTTACGGGTTATCTGCGTTGTTTCTAGCTGTTAAATTGAACAGCGCCCAGGCTATCACCGGTAACAATCTGCTTTTTCCCGCGATCACTGCCGTCGCGGTCGGTGGAGTTGCTTTGACCGGCGGTATTGGCGGCGCGAAAAACGCGGCCCTCGGAGCGTTGATTGTAACCGCCCTGAACGACGGGTTAATCCTGGTCGATGTTAACCCGTACGCTCAGGAAGCAGTAAATGGAGTCGTGTTGGTCATCGCAGTCGCTTTGACCATCGACCGTAAGAAACTGGGCTTCATTAAATAGGGCGGGCTTATGCAGGAGACAAAAAACGGTTCCTCCACTAAAGAGCTGGTTCTCGAACTCCGGCGAATTACAAAGTCGTACCCAGGAGTCATTGCACTCGACGGCGTGAATCTGGCGATCTATGGAAACGAAATCGTTGGCCTAGTTGGCGAAAACGGCGCGGGCAAATCAACTCTGATGAAGATCCTCATCGGTAACGTCCAGCCGGATCAGGGCTCTTATCAGATCAACGGCCAGGCCGTCAGGTTAAGAGATCCCGCTCACGCGATCCGCCTCGGCGTTGGTATGGTTTTCCAGGAAGGCTCATTGATACCGAACCTCTCGATCATGGAAAATTTATTTCTCTGCCATGAAACGGAGTTCGAACGGTTCGGGGTTTTGCCGAAAAAGGCGATGCGAGAAGCTGCCCGCACTGCTCTTGCCACCGTGAAAGTAGTCGAAGATCTGGATACACCGGTTGCCGACACTAGTCCGGCGGTTCGGCAAATGGTCGAGATCGCGCGGCTGCTTTGGCTCTCTCGGTTATATCACCAGAAAAATCCGGTGCTGATTTTGGACGAACCCACCACCGTGCTAACCGAACAGGAAAGAGAAACTCTTTTCTCGATTCTCCATGAGATCACCAAGCAAGCATCGATCATCCTAATTTCGCATCGCCTGCAAGAAATCGTTGAGAATTCGGATCGCATCGTCGTCTTGAAAGATGGAAAGAATGTGACGGATTTCAGCTCCGAGAACGCCAGCATCCCAGAGATCGAACACCTGATGGTCGGGCACACTTTTTCGGCAGACCGATACCGGGAAAACGAACAGATCGAGCCCGGTAAGGAAGCCGTTATTAAAGTGGAGAACTTAAGCAAAAAGCAAAAATTCGAGCCGATTAGTTTCACCGTAGGAGCGGGAGAAATTCTTAGCTTGGTAGGATTGGTCGGCTCGGGCAAAGAAGCTTTATGCCGATGTATCACCGGATTGGAAAAACCCGATAGCGGTTCGGTTACCGTTGGCGGTAAACGCGTTACCGCAGGTTTTCCCAGTGAAGCGGTTCGTTCCGGGGTTGGCCACGTCCCGGTCGACCGGAGAAACGACGGACTGGCTTTGGGAATGACGGTTGCGGATAATTTGAACCTGCTGGTGCTAGATCAGCTCAAGACAGCGCAGCTGATGAGCCCAATCCGGGAAAAAAGGAATGCTTTAGATTGGATAAAGGAATGCCGAATCAAGACCCCCTCCCCTTCTACCTTATGTGCAAACTTGAGTGGTGGGAACCAGCAAAAGGTCGTCATCGCCAAGTGGCTCACGTCGCAGGTTCGTTTTCTGGTTCTCGATCATCCGACTCGTGGGGTTGATGTTGGAGCTAAGGAAGAGATCTACCGATTGATCCGGAAACTGGCGAGCGACGGTGTCGGCATGATCGTCATGTGCGATACGCTGGAGGAAGATATCGGTCTTTGCAGTCGAATGCTCATCATGAAAGATGGCCGGTTAGTCCGCGAAATCGGTTGTCCGCCGTTCCGAAAACCGAGCCCGAGCGAGATCATTGGTTCAATCGTGTGAACCAGCTCTGAGAATAGCCGCAAAAAGAGACCGCGAATGGACGCGAAGACAAACCGCGAATAGACACGAATAGTCTAAGACAAAGACGCAAAGTCTAAGACAGACGAACCGCAGATGAACCAGCCGTCGCTAAAGCTATGGCGGGCAAGCTGCAGATTTACGCAGATAAGAGATAGCGACCCACCAGCAAGGTCACAAAAGACTACGAGATGAAAGACGATGTAATTGGGACGAAGGTTGCCGGCGTGGCTGAGGCGTCTCCAACCGTGACAGCTCGGCGAAAGCGGGGCCGGGTACCGGCTATCTATTTTTCGATCGGGCTCCTTCTCTTGCTACTCCTTATATTTAGCCTCGGTAACCAGAATTTCCTTTCGCTTTACAACCTCAACACCATCGCCAGCTACAGCGCTATTTTACTAATGGTCGCGCTCGGCCAGATGATCACCATTCTCATCGGCGGAATCGACTTATCTGTGGGCGGACTCATGTCCTTCGTTTCGGTGGTGTTCATTACGTTGATCAAGATTGTCGGACTCTGGGCTTTCCCGGTGTGCATCGCCATCGCCCTGTTGGTCGGACTAGTGAATGGCATTGTTCTTACCCGGATCAAAATCCCTTCTTTTATTGCAACCCTGGGCACAGGCGGAATCTTGACCAGTCTCGCTCTTTTGATCTCCCCGTTACCCGTCGATCTACCATCCGGCAGCTACGGACTTCTTGACATAGTTAACGGAGCATGGTTGGCGATACCAAATCTACTCTTGTTAACGATCGCCGGATTTGCCTTTTTCCTGCTGATCCTGCGATACACGGCAACGGGGCGAAGAATCTATTATACCGGCAGTAATATCAAAATGTCCTGGATGTCAGGTGTTGATATTAGCCGGACGCGTAATTTGGCCTTCGCCCTATCCGGCCTGGGAGCCGGAGCTGCCGCGATTATGTTATCCTCTACTCAGTACGGAGGTGACCCAACCTCTGGTAATGTCTTCATCCTGCAATCCATCGCTGCCGTGGTAGTCGGCGGAACCGCTCTAACCGGCGGCACCGGCGGACCAATCAACACTCTGATCGGGGCATTGATCCTCGGAGTCATGGAAAACGGCATGAACGTCGTCGGAGTCGACGCCTATTTTCAGCAGAGCATCCTGGGATTGGTCATCATTATCAGTGTGGCGCTGACGTTCGACCGCAGCAAAACGGCGGTGGGTAAGTGAAGTGATCAGTCATTAGTGGGCCAGTAATCTGTCTAGGAGTCAGCAGCTAGGAGTTGGTGATTTCCGGCTGTGT
>DASUWQ010000202.1:0-3591 GCA_036378375.1 Chthoniobacterales bacterium | reverse complement strand
AGTCCCGAGGTATCCAGACCTGCGATCCAATTTCCGCAAAAACCGTGACAGCGGATGTAAAGAAGCTGCCCTTTGTTGCGGTCTTGTTGCCATTGCTGGATAAGATCTCGGATACGACGATTTCCCGTGTCGTAACGTTTCATATAACCCACCATTAAACGAGTATTTCCTTTGTTGGCCGCATCCAGAATTCGTTCTGCTTGTCGGATCGAAACCGCCATCGGTTTCTCCATAAAAACATGTTTGCCGGCGCGTAATAGATCCGCTGCAATTTCGCCTTGGCCGGCGTAGTCAGCCGAGACCGCAACTGCGTCGATCTCAGGATCATGGGCGAGAGAAAGATGATCCGGATACACTTTGTCGATCCCAAAATGGAGCGCGACCTTTTCGGCGAGATGGGGGCGTCGTTCCGCCAGTGCAACGAGATGGCACTGAGGTAAACTCGCAAAATTTCCGAGATGGGCGTTTTGAGCTAGGAAACCACCCCCGACATAGCCGATCCGAATCGTACGATTAATAGGAGTAATTTCTGGCTGGTTCGTTCTTCTGGCTTGTTTCTCCATAAAATTAGATTTCGTCATCGATCATCTCGTTGTCCTTCTTTACCCTTCTTCATCCTTTAACCGCGCCGGCGGTTAAGCCGGCGATGAACTGGCGCTGTAGCAACAGATAAACGACGACGATCGGGGCAATCGAGATAGTCAGGGTGGCAAAGAGCAGCGGGAATTGGGTCTGGAATTGATTAACGAAAAATGCCTGCAGACCGAGCGGTAAAGTCTGGCGATCCGGACTATGAATGAAAATGAGGGCTAGGAAGAACTCGTTCCAGGCCTGGACAAAGGTGAAGATGGAAACGGTGGCAATGATCGGACGGGATAACGGCAATACTACCCGCGTGAAAGTTAACCAATCATTGCAACCATCGAGGCGCGCCGAATCGAGTAATTCCGTCGGGATAGCGTCGAAATAGGTTTTAAAGAGGAACACCGATAACGGAAGGCTCCCCGTTGTGTAGCAGAGAATCAGTCCAAGCAGATTGTCCGCGAGCTTGGCTTTAACCACGACCACATAAAGTGGGATGATATAAACTTGCACCGGCAGAGTAAGCAGGATGATGAAACTCAGATAGATAGTTCGGTTGCCGGGAAAAGAAAAACGGCTGAGGGCAAAGGAAGCCGTGCCAGCACAAAACAGAGTCAAAATAACGGTACCGGCCGTTACGAGCGCGGTGTTGATCGTAAACTGGGCAATATGGGCTTGTTGCCAGGCATCAGCATAGTTCTGCCATTGCCAGCTCCTGGGGAACCCAACCGGGTTCGCAAAGAATTCACCCTCGCTCTTGAGAGAACCGAACAGGAGAGTGATAAACGGATAGATAACGATAATCGCCAGAGCTAACAGGGTGACGTAACCAAGCGTTTGCCCGCCTCCTGTGCGCCATGACGTTTTGTATGATAGAGAATTCGCTCCGTTCATGTAGTCAATTCGCCTCTTAATGTTGGCAGTCCTGCGGGCCACCGCTGGCGCCCCTTGAGGCAACGTTCCATGTTTCCTATTTTTGCGTAGATCTTCGTGTTCATTCGCGGTCCCTATTCGTGTCCATTCGCGGTTAGTTATCTCCGCTGAAGGGTTTCCCGTCCGAAACTCCGTAACAAGGTCACCGAGACCAGAACGATCAAGACCAGCATGATCGAGGACATCGCTGCCGCGTAGCCGAGACGGTTAAACTGAAACGCTTGGTTGTAGACTTCGATCATCACAACATCGGTTGATTTCACCGGGCCGCCCTGAGTCATCACGTAGACCAAATCGAATACGCTGAGGGAACCGAGTGTAGCCAGCAGCGCATTGATGGCGGTAAAAGGCTTCAGTAAAGGAAACGTGATTCTCCAGAAACGTTGCCACGGTCCGGCGCCATCCAACGCCGCTGCCTCAAGCAGATCACTTGGGATGGACTGCAAACCGGCCAGATAAATAACGACATGGAACCCAGTCCACTTCCATAGATCGACCAGAACCACGGCGCCGAAGGCGGTGTCCGGTGAGCCTAACCAATCGCCTTTGAGCCAGCCCAACCCGAGCGTGTTCAGGCTGACATTGATGATCCCGTAATCGAAATTGTAAATCAGGGTCCAAATGATTCCGACGGCAACGAAGGAAAGTACGACCGGCAGGAAGAAAATGCTGCGCAATAAAGCGCGGCCGCGAAGTTTTCGGTTCAACAGGGTGGCCACCAGCAAACTGAGGCTCAATTTTCCGGTAACTGTCCAGACTGCGTACCAGGCGTTGTTGACCAAAGCTCCCCAAAAATCGGCGTCGTGAAAAGCGGTAAAGTAATTTTCTAGGCCAATCCATTTGGGGGGAGCAAACCCATCGGCAGCGAAAAAGCTAAGGATAAACTCTAGAGAAATCGGCAGATAAGTGAGACCGCAAAGTAAGAGCAAAGCGGGCGTTAACCAGATGAAAGGCTTCAGCGCAGACTTCCACTTTTTCCATGAATTGCCTGCAACAGCAGATTTTATCGGCGGAGGACGGGAGGGATCGCTGCCTGTCCGACATAGCCTTCGGTGATTGCGCGTTATTCCCGCGGCGGGGGCGGCGTCGGATCCCCGCGATCCGTGGTTCTCAGTACGCAAGACAGGCTCGGTAGAGCGGTGCAGCATATCGATCACTTGGCGGATCGCAGAGCGCGATCCCTCCCCAGCCTAGGTCGCGAATTTATATCCGCCGGAAACCAGGCGATCCAAGGTGGCTTGTAGGTTTTTGCCCAAAGCTTCAGCGGTCGTTTTTCCGATGATTCCTGCTTGTAGTCCCTCCTGTAATCCCTTCGTGATCTCCGGTGGATAAAACCAGTCCAGATAGATCGTCAGCTTCGAAATATCGGCCTTTTCCTTTGTATAAATGGAGATGGGTTCTGGCGGCACGGCCACATTGACCGGTACCGCGCCTCCGTTTAGCTCGACCGATTGCCGGTCAGAATCATCGCTGGTCAGGAAATTGATCAGATCCAGCGCAGCCTGTTTCCGGCTCGGATCAATCTTTGCTGGGAGGGAGAGAACGACTCCGGGACCGCCCGGAAATTGAGACTCTACCGATTTACCAACCAGGTTCGGCATCAGCATTGAATCCAACTCGAAATTTGGAGCCTTGGCGTCCAACATCGGTTTTGTGATCGAATCATGGAATAGATAAAAACACGCTTTCCCGGTCAGGAGCTCCGTTTGCGCGTTTCCGAAGTCTAATCCCAGGACGCTTTGGCTGAACATTTTGTCTCGGCCGAACTGAAAAACCAGGTCGAGTCCTTGCACGACATCCGGATCGGTAAATTTACCTTTGCCGCTCAAGATCTCGATGGTTCGTTCAATCGAACGATTGTTAGAACTCTGAGCAAAGGTCGTGAAGAACCAGACCGGCCACATGTAAATGATTTTGCCAGGATGCGTAAAAGCGGCGATTCCGTTCTTATGCAGGACGGCCGCGATCGATTTTAAATCATCATACGTGGCAGGGAGTTGCAGATTAAATTTTTGCAGGATCGCTTTGTTAACAAAGACGATGAACCCACCCAGGGCACCGGAAGGGAATCCCCAT
>DASUWQ010000201.1:0-14283 GCA_036378375.1 Chthoniobacterales bacterium | reverse complement strand
TAGAGGACAAAAAAACGCCACCGAAAAACCCTTTCGGGAGCGTTCGCTTCGTCCGCTTTCGTCCTACTACCTTACCTTTGCCGGAAGGTTATTCGGCCTTTCGATAGATCGTAGGGAGACATCTCTACCATAACTTTGTCTCCTGGCAAGATCCGAATGAAATGTAACCGCATTTTTCCGGAAATGTTCGCCAAAAGCCTGTGTCCATTGGGAAGTTCGACCCTGAACATCGTATTCGGCAGTAATTCGACTACCCTGCCTTCAACTTCGATGACGTCTTTTCGCGCCATGTGAGGATCTCAGGTTCACCTTTTGTAACTAGAATCGTGTGTTCAAAATGAGCTGAAGACGTGTGATCGGCGGTGACCACCGTCCAATTGTCCTGAAGCAACATCACGCCAGCTTTCCCCAGATTCACCATCGGCTCAATCGCCAGCGTCATTCCCGCCTTGAGCTTCGCAGTCGCTCCGGCGGTTCGGTAGTTCGGAATTTGCGGTTCCTCGTGGAGGTGCCGGCCGACCCCGTGGCCGACGAACTCTCTCACCACACTGAATCCGTTTTGTTCGACGGCGTCCTGAATAGCGGCACAAACCACGCTGAGGCGCCGGCCTTCTCTTGCCTTTTCGATGCCGGCATAGAGGGAGTTCTCCGTCACCTCCAATAACTTCTGCACCTCTTCGGGAACCTCGCCGATAGGGACCGTCGCAGCAGTATCTCCCACGAAACCGTTCAGAATGACTCCGATGTCCAGTTTAACGATGTCGCCGTACTGTATCCGGCGATGGCTGCCGATCCCGTGAACAACCTCATCGTTGAGGGAAATACAGATATTTCCGGGAAACTTTTTATATCCGAGGAACGCGCTGCGGCAGCCGGCATCGGCCATTAAACGAGCCGCCGCCAGGTCGACTTCTTTGGTGGTCATACCTGGACACAGCATGGTCGAGATTTCGTCGAGGATCTGGCTTGCCAGCCGGCATGCCGCCCGCATGTACTCAATCTCTTGCCGCGTTTTAATCGGAATCATCCTGCAATCAGCTCTTTAATATCCGCGAAAACAACCTCGACGTCACGTCCGGCCTCGACCTCGACCAGACGATTTCCGTAATATTTGTATACAGGGACGGTTTTTTCCCAGTACGCCTCCAGTCTTCGCTGCAAAGCTTCATTATTATCGTCCGATCTCCTCTCTAACGGACCGCCGCAATTTGGGCAAGGATCCTGAGGAGATTGGACATGCCTGCCCATGCTAACCACTTTTCCGCAATTGGGGCACACTAACCGCAGCGACATGCGGGTCCTGATGGTATCTACGGACACAGCCAACGCAATCGCTAGGTCCAGAGGGGCTTCGCGCCGTTGTAGGATCTGATCGAACTCTTTCGCTTGCTCAATGGTCCGGGGAAAGCCGTCAAATAAAAACGCGGCCGGATGCGCTTCCAGCCAGGCCTCCACCACTTGCATCACCAGATCATCGGGCGCCAATCCACCTTTGGATATGATTTGCTCGGCTTCTAGGCCAAGCGGAGTCCTTTCTTTCGCCTGTCTCCGGAGGATTGCCCCCGTTGAGGTAGTGGGAATGCCGAACCGATTTTGAATCAACTCCGCTTGAGTTCCTTTACCCGAGGCAGGCGGACCTAAAAGCACAAGTCTTCTTTTCACCCCGACAACATCAATGGCTGACGAAGATCGAGATGGCGACTCCCGCTACGGCCAGGATAGCAGCTCCGACGCACATCCAAAGCAGTGCGCCTTCCTTGACTAAAGAACCTCGATTCGCTGGCGTCCGCTCGAACCGGCCCCGGATTCGACCTTTACGCAGGAATCCATCGTAATGTCTCTGGAGCAGATGCGTTTCAATTTGCCGCATCGTATCCAGAATAACCCCGACAATAATCAACAAGCTGGTACCGCCGAAGAAACGCGCCGTAAGCCGAGGTACGCCGGCTCCCGTGATTAAGAGTTCCGGGATTACCGCGATCAAAGTCAAAAAGATTGCGCCGGCAAATGTCAGCCGCGACAAAGTGAACTCAAGAAAGTCAGCGGTCGGTTTACCGGGTCGATAGCCCGGGATGTAACCATTGTACTTCTTAAGGTCATCCGCAATTTGGGTTGGCTGAAACTGGATGGCCACCCAGAAAAAGCTGAAGAAGAAAATCAAGAGCCCCGTCATCAAGTAATGCCATGGACCGTAGGCGAGGGCGTTCGCCAAATTGATTGCCCATTCCTGGCCCCTAAAGCCCATACTCAGAATCGTCGACGGGAACAAGAGAATGGCTTGGGCAAAGATGATCGGCATAACGCCGACCGCGTTAACCTTCAACGGAAGATACTGGGTTTGCCCCCCATAGACTTTGCGTCCAACGACTCTTTTCGCATACTGGATACTGATTCGCCGTTGTCCCTGGGTTAGGGCAATCACACCAGCGATCACGAAAACCAGAAACACGATCATCAGCACCAATACCAACGGATTGACCTGGTTCTGACTCGTCGTCGAAGGGACAAAAGTGTTCCAGACCTGTACCAATGCGCCTGGTAACGTCGCGACGATACCGACCGTGATGATCATTGAGGTACCGTTGCCAACGCCTCGCTCTGTGATTTGGTCGCCGACCCACATCAAGAACATGGTTCCGGCGCTCAGGGTAATCACTGCGACGATTTGAAAGCCAAGACCTGGAGAAGGAACTAAAGGCCCAAGTTTAGCAATCGAGGCGCCAATGCCTTGGAGGAAGGGATTCGATTGCGGGCTTTGCATGGACAAAGCCAGGAGGTATCCTTGAAAAAGACACAGCCCCAGGGTGACGTACCTGGTGTACTGCATGATCTTTTGCCGGCCGCCGGTCTCCTCACGGGCCAGTTTGTTGAGGCGCGGGATCACGGCCGTCAGCAGCTGCATCATGATCGACGCGCTGATGTAGGGCATAATCCCGAGCGAAAAAACCGCGCAATGCTCGAGCGCACCGCCAGCAAAAATGTTAGCCAGAGCCGCAATGCCTCCGGCCGTCGCATTATTGGTTTGGCTCTTGAACCAATCGTTCAAAACGTGCGCGTTGACCCCGGGAATGGTGATCGCGGCACCGGCTCGAACGATGATGAGCATCATCAGCGTAAAAACGATCCGCTGACGAAGCTCTGGAATTTTGAAGATATTCGTGAAAGCCGAGATCATGAGAACACTCGGTTAAGCACGAACCACCGCTGCTCCCCCGGCTTGCTCGATCTTTTGACGCGCGGATTCGCTGAATTTATCAGCTTCTACCGTCAATTTTTTGGTCAGTTCTCCACGTCCCAGAACTTTCACACCATCAACACTGCCCTTCAACAGCCCTTTCTCGCGCAAAACCTCCTCGGTCACGTGCGTATCGGCATCAAATCGTTCGAGGTCGGCCAGGTTAATGATTGCATAGGTAGCCCGGAATGCGCCGTTACCAAATCCACGCTTGGGCAAGCGACGAATCAACGGCATCTGCCCGCCCTCGAACCCTAGGCGAATGCTGCCACCGGAACGCGCCTTTTGGCCCTTATGACCCTTTCCGCTGGTTTTGCCGTGACCGGAGCTCTCACCGCAGCCCAATCGTTTGACCCGGTGTTTTGCTCCCGGTCGAGGCTTCAATTCGTTTAACCGCATAATGAAATCGTTTCCGTTTACTTCCAACTTACCAGTGCACAAGCCCACGTGATGGGGAGTCGACTACCGGCTCCGGAGGCGGAAGATATCTTCCTTTTGGCGCAGAGTAAGCAGGGCCTCCATGGTGGCCTTTACGACGTTAGCGTGGTTACTGGAGCCAAGTGACTTGGCTAGGACGTCTTTTATACCGGCCGCTTCTACGACAGCACGTACACCGCCGCCGGCGATAACACCTGTACCCGGAGACGCTGGCCGCAACAGCACACGGCCCCCGCCAAATTCGCCAATCACTTCGTGTGGGATAGTATTTTGATGGACAGCCACTGGCACCATGGCTTTTCGCGCCGCTTCCGAGGCTTTACGAATAGCTTCAGAGACCTCGTTCGCCTTACCAAAGCCGTAGCCCACCTTGCCTTTCCGGTCACCAGCGACAATTAAAGCGCTAAAGCTAAAGCGACGACCGCCTTTCACAACTTTGGCGCACCGGTTGATGAACACCACTTTTTCCGTGGTGTCGCCCTCTTGTTTTCGATCTCGTCCGTCGTTGCGGCGGTTTCTTTGATCTGGTGGCATAAAAATCAAAACTCCAAACCTGCAGAACGAGCGGCATCTGCCAATGCTTTCACCCGTCCATGATAGGTAAATCCACCTCGATCAAAGACGACTTGCCGAACGTTCTTCTGTAATGTTCTCTCGGCCAACAGTGACCCAACCTTCTCGGCGCTCGTCACGTTGGCTTGGCTGCGCTGACTACCGCGCACACCTTTCTCCACAGTAGACGCAGCTGCAACTGTCTTGCCTACCGTATCATCGATAACTTGTGCGTAAATATGTTGGCCAGAAAAATGTACGCACAACCGAGGACGCTCCGTGGTGCCAACCACCCGTTTACGGATCCTCTCGTGGCGTAATCTAATTCGTGTGGTAGAAGCCATATTTTATCCGTCCCTTATTGGACTGTCTTACCCTCCTTGCGCAGCACCTGTTCATCCGAATAGCGGATTCCTTTGCCTTTGTAAGGCTCCGGGGGATAGTAGCCTCGAATGTTCGCGGCGACCTGACCTACTTTCTGTCGGTCAATTCCTTCAACCAAAAGCTTGGTGTTCTCCTGGACGGTTACCTTAACTCCATCCGGTATCTGAAATACGATCGGATGAGAAAAACCCAAACTCAGATTCAGTTTCGACCCTTGCACTTGAGCCCGAAAGCCGACCCCCTGGATCTCCAGCGATTTTTGAAATCCCTGACTAACCCCGGTCACCATATTATTGATGAGGCTTCGGGAAAGGCCGTGCAAAGCTTTCACCGCTCGGGTTTCCGTGGTCCGGTCCAGTAAGACTTCCTGACCTTCGACGCGTAGTTTGATCTGCCGCGGTAATGTCCACTCCAACTTACCTTTTGGGCCTTCAACGGTAACCGCACCTGCGTCCGAGCAGCCCAGCTTCACTTTCTCCGGAAGCACCACACTTTTCTTTCCAATTCGCGACATAACTCAGAACCTCCTCACCAGACAATCGCTAGGAGCTCGCCTCCGATATTTTCTCGTTTGGCTTGCCGTCCCGTCAAAATCCCCCGCGACGAGGAAACGATAGAAGTCCCCATCCCTCCAAGAACGCGTGGAACTTCGTCGGCGCCGATGTACTTCCGCAACCCCGGCTTGCTGATGCGCTTAATTCCGGTCAAGGCCGGAGTCCGATTCACAAATTTCATTGTCACTTTGATGACCGCAGGCCGTGTCGAACGGTCGACCTCGTACTCGGCGATATAACCTTCTTCTTTAAGGATGCGCGCGATCTCTTCTTTAATCTTCGAGTACGGCAGTTTCACGTCCGCTCGATGCGAGGTGGCCGCGTTGCGAAGCCTAGTCAGAAAATCGGCAATAGGATCAGTCAATGTACTCATACTCTCTTACGCGGCAGACTCCTTGCCCGGCAGCTTACGATCGCTGAACGGTACGCCGAGTTCAGTTAACAATGCTTTCGCCTCGTCGTTCGTGTTCGCAGTGGTGACGATGGTGATATCAAAACCAATATTTCGCTTAATCTTATCCAACTCTACCTCGGGGAAAATCGCCTGATCTTTAACCCCTAAGGTATAGTTACCTTTGCCGTCGAATGACTTCGGTGAAATTCCACGGAAATCTCGGATGCGGGGCAAAGACATGCGGATCAAGCGTTCCAGGAATTCGTACATACGATCGCCACGCAACGTCACTTTCGCACCAATGATCTGGCCCTTACGGAGCTTGAAATTCGAGATGCTTTTCTTGGACTTGGTTTCGGTGGCGCGTTGGCCGGTAATCAGCCCGATTTCCGCCTTCGCTTCTTCCAAAGCTTGTTTTTGGTCAGACGCATGCGTCGATACGCAACTGTTGATGACGACCTTCTCAACGCGAGGAACTTGCAGGAGATTTTTGTATCCCAACTTCTCGCGCAGCGCCGGAACAACTCGTTCCTTGTATTCTTTATAAAGCTCGGCCTGCATAACCTATTCTGCTTTCGCCTTCTCCTTCTTTGTCCGTTTCGGGCGCGGCGCTTCTACGATCTTCACATTAGAGATGTGGATCGGTCCTTCCCGAGTAACAATTGCTCCGTTCGGATTATCCTGCGATTTGCGGACGCTCTTCTTGATCAAGCGCACGCCTTCGATCAACACCTGCTGTTTCTTTGGCAGCACTTGCAGGATCTTGCCGGTAGCTCCGCGATGGTTGCCGGAGATAACCTGGACTTCGTCCCCTTTCTTAACATGGAAATGCGTCTGCATTATAGGACCTCCGGTGCCAACGAAATTATCTTCATGAAGTTCTTTTCGCGCAGTTCCCGCGCCACCGGTCCGAAGATACGGGTCCCTCGTGGGTTGAGGTCCTTGTCGATGATCACAATAGCGTTGTTATCAAATCGAAGGTAGGAACCGTCATCACGTTTGACCGGTTGCCGTGTCCGCACGACTACCGCGCGAACAACGTCACCTTTTTTGACCGAACCATTCGAGGATGCCTCTTTGACGTTGCAGGTAATCACATCGCCTACCCCCGCATAAGGGGTCGCCTTTCCGATGACGCCAATCATGGTCGCCATCCGCGCTCCGGTATTATCGGCTACATCAAGCCGGGATCGAATCTGAATCATCGGCTCCTCCTAGTGCTTTAGAACTTCGATTAATTGCCAACGCTTCAGGCGGCTGAGCGGCCGGGTTTCTTGAATTCGAACCAGGTCGCCGATCTCGCATCGGTTTTCAGCGTCATGCGCGTAGAATTTCTTCGTGCGTTTCACGATCTTCCCGAATTTCGGATGCGGAACTCTGCGCACAACGGCAACGACGATGGTCTTATCCATTTTATTGGAGACCACCTCCCCGACTCTAGTTTTCCGAAGATGCCGCTTCGGAACATCAGACTGCTGCGCCTGGGTTTCCGGCGCCGTGGCAGTACCTTCAGTTGTTACAGTCTCTTCACTCATGTCTGATTTCCTTTCCCGATACGAATAACGGGATCGCTATTTAGCAGCGACCTTTCGATTTCGCTCGGTCAAAATTGTCTCGATCTGCGCCACCTCACGGCGGTTGCTTCGGAGAACGCTCGGCTTTTCCAACGCCCCCGATTGCTGTTGGAGGCGCAAATTAAATATCTCTTTCCGGAGCTCGTATCGGCGTCCGAAAAGCTCATCGTTACTCAGTTCGCGTAATTCTTTGATTTTCATCGCATCAACCTCACGAACTAAGCAGCTACGGCGTGCCGCGATAGGAACCGAGTTCGGATGGGCAACTTAGTAGCCGCCAAACGAAGTGCTTCCCGTGCGACCGACTCCGGAACTCCATCGAGCTCAAACAAGACGTTGCCTGGACGCACCGTCGCCACCCAGAACTCAGGATTCCCTTTCCCTTTACCCATTCGGGTTTCCGGTGGACGCTTGGTTACCGACTTGTCCGGAAAGATCTTAATCCAAAGCTTACCTTTTCTTTTCATGTGGCGGGTAAGCGCCACTCGGGCCGCCTCGATCTGCGTATTCGTTATCCAGGCGCGCTCCAACGTCTGCAACGCATACTCACCAAACGCGATCGAGTAATTGCGCGTCGCATTTCCGGAACGGCTGCCTCGTTGGTTCTTCCGGTACTTAACTCTCTTTGGTAACAATGGCATAGGTCTTCTCCTTCCCCGTCCCGGTTAGGAAGCCGAAGGCGCCGTTTTTTCGGGCGCGTTCGACTTGCGCTGCTCGGGCTCGGCGACTGCCTCCGCCTTACAAAGCCAGCATTTAACCCCAATCTTACCGTAAACGGTGTTGGCTTCCGCGAACCCGTAATCGATCGGAGTTCGCAAAGTATGAAGTGGAATCTTCCCTTCCCGGTACCATTCCGCGCGGGAGATTTCGGCTCCTCCCAGTCTTCCAGCACAACGGATCTTAACGCCCAAGGCCCCAAAGTCTCGGGTGGTCTGGACCGCTTTCTTCATGGCCCGGCGGAAAGAAATACGGCGCTCGATCTGCAACGCCACATTCTCAGCCACCAGTTGCGCGTCTAATTCCGGTGTCTTGATTTCCTGAATATCGATTTTGACCTGCTTACCACCGGACATCCGGGTGATCTCATCGGTCATACGCTCGATTTCAGCGCCTTTTCGGCCGATCACGATGCCCGGCCGAGCCGTGAAGATAGTCACGCGGATACTGTTCCAAGCGCGCTCGATCAATACTTTCGAAACCGCTGCTAACGCCAGCTTCTGTTTAACGTAGCGACGAATCCGCAGATCAGAATGCAGAAACTCCGGAAATTCTTTCGGAGACGCGTACCAACGGGACCGCCAATCCTTATTTAAAACGAGACGAAATCCGATCGGATTAACTTTTTGTCCCATAGATTATTCCTGTTCCTTCTCTGGTTTCTCAGATGCTTGCCGTTTAGGGGCCTTAGCCTCTTCCGGCGCAGTTTCACCGGCTTCGACAGACTGACCGGAGTCTTGTTTGGCCGCTTTTGCAGCGGGCTTTCTGGTTGAAGACTTGCGAGGCGCTTTCGCCGGCTCTCGTTTCACCTGGTCATCCGTCGCTCTGGTGGAACCCTCTTCTCCTGGTCGAGCCTTTCGCGTCCTACCTGCCGGGGCTGTCGGCGCCAGCTCGTCGGCTAGCACAATTCGGATATGACTCGTTCGCTTCCGGAGAGGACTAGCGCTTCCGCGGGCGCGAGCCCGGAAACGCTTAAAGGTCGGTCCTTCACCAACTACCGCCTCTTTTACCAACAGGGTATCAACTTTCAGATCGGCGTTGTTTTCCGCATTCGCGATGGCGCTTTTCAAAGTCTTACGCACCATAACGGCCGCCTTCTTCGGGCTAAAGGTCAAGAGATCGAGCGCATCCGAGGCAGAGCGGCCTTGGATTTCCCGCGTCACTTCCCGCGCCTTAAAGGCGGAGATTCGAGCGTAGCGGTAGGTGGATGTTACTTGCATTCGTCTCTCCTAACTACTTAGCTACCTTCGCGGTGTGCGCGCCATGCTTCTTGAACTGACGCGTCGGTGAGAATTCGCCGAGTTTGTGCCCTACCATGTTCTCGGTAACGAACACGGAATTAAAAATCTTACCGTTATGAACCAGAAAAGTATGGCCAACGAAGTCCGGGGTAATCATCGACCGGCGAGACCAGGTCTTGATCGGCTTCTTCGGTCCCTGCATCATCTTCTCGATTTTCTCGAGGAGCTTCGGCTCTACAAACGGGCCTTTTTTTAATGATCTACCCATGGCTTATTTCTTGTGCTTGTGGGGTTTGCGACGCTCCACAATGAAAGCGTCGCTCGATTTATGCTTGCGGCGAGTCTTGAACCCTTTGGCAAGCTGGCCCCAGGGGCTAACCGGATGATGCCGGCCACCACCGCCTTTGCTCTTGCCTTGACCACCTCCCATGGGGTGATCGATCGGGTTCATCACCATACCGCGAACGTGAGGCCGCCGTCCGAGCCAACGGGTTCGTCCAGCCTTGCCGCTCGAAACGTTCATATGATCCGTGTTCCCTACCTGCCCAATAGTTGCGTAAGCGTTCTCGTGGATCTTCCGAATTTCACCGGACGGCATCCGCACCAATGCATAGCCCGCTTCACGGTTATTAAGCACTGCCTGTTGACCCGCGCTCCGCGCGATTTGGCCACCTCGGCCCGGGATAATCTCCAGGTTGTGAACCACTGTTCCCAGTGGAATTGACTTTAACGGAAGCGCATTGCCAACTTCCGGTGCCACATCGTCGCCGGCGATTACCTTGGAGCCAACTTCCAGTCCGTTCGGAGCCAGAATATAACTTTTCTCTCCGCTCTTATAGTTGAGCAGGGCTATCCTAGCCGACCGGTTCGGATCGTATTCGATTGCCTCTACAGTTGCTTCAACTCCACGGAGACGCCGCTTGAAATCAATGACCCGATACTTTCGCTTGTGCCCGCCGCCGATATGCCGGGAAGTAAGTCGTCCTCGGTTGTTGCGTCCGCCAGTTTTCTTTAGCGGCTCAACTAGTGACCGCTCCGGACGATCTTTGGTAATCTCGTCGTAAGCAGGTGTCTGCTTGAACCGCTGAGTCGGCGTGAGGGGTCTAAAATTCTTTAGTGCCATTGTCAGTTACTCCCTAAGCAAGCTCGATTTTCTCGCCTTCCGCGAGCGTCACCACGGCTTTCTTCCAGTGAGTCTTCCGGCCAAAATCTGCACGGCGTTCTCGCTTCTTCTTGCCGGCGTATTGGGCGGTATTGACCCTCACAACTTTCTTTCCAAACAGTTTTTCAACGGCCTGTTTGATCTCAATTTTATTGGCGTCCGTCGCGACCCGAAAAACGTACTGATTGTTCCGTTCCCCAAGCAGACTGGCTTTCTCGGTGAGTCGAATGTTCGCAACGATCTGGGTCGGTTCCTTCATGATACTCTCTCCGAAAGCTTGGTTAGAGCGTCTTTGGTGACGATAATTTTGCGAAAAGTGAGCAACTGCTCAGTATTAACTTCGCCCACCGTGTTCAGCAGAACCGGACGCACGTTTCTAGCCGCGCGATAGGTTTCCGGGCTATATTGGTTAGCAATAACCAACACTCGCGCCTCCTCGGTCAACGATTGCAACAGCTTAACGAAATTCTTGGTCTTAGGTTCCGTCACCGCGATCTCATCGGTAACCAGAACATCGCCACCCAGGATCCGGGCGCTCAGCGCCTTAAGGAATGCGAGCTTCTTTACTCGCTTACTTACCTTCTTTGAATAGTCACGAGGTTTAGGTCCGAAGACGACACCACCGCCCGTCCAAACTGGCGAAGAAGTATAGCCAGCTCGGGCCCGTCCGGTCCCTTTTTGTCGCCAGGGTTTCTTTCCGGAGCCCCTTACTTCGGCCTTCGTTTTCGTGTTAGCAGTTCCGCTGCGACGATTCGCCCGCAAGGCCACAACCGTATCGTGCACCGCTTGGGTACCACGGCCATTCTCAATGATCGAAATATTGGCCTTTTTGGCGTCTGCTACTGTAAGGACGGTTGCGCTCATTGCTGCTTGGCCTCACTCGATTTCTTTTTGGCCGGCCGAACGACCACATAACTTCCGTTCGCCCCTGGCACTGCTCCTGACACTAAAATCACGTTGTCCTCACTTCTCACTTGAACCACGCGGAGGTTTTGGACAGTTACCTTCTCGTCACCGAGGTGCCCCGGCATCCCCATATTCTTCCATACCCGTCCAGGCGTGGATCGGTTTCCGATAGCGCCGTTACGCCGATGCATCTTTGACCCGTGCGCAGCGGGCTGGCCGGCAAAATTATGCTTTTTGACTACACCCTGAAACCCTTTGCCCTTGGATCTCCCGATGATGTCGACAAACTCGCCCGGTTGGAATTGGTTCACGCTTAAGTCGACATCCCCGGTGACCTGCGCTCCGTCCGATAAACGGAATTCTCGGAGCAATTTCTTCGGCTCTACTGCAGCCTTTTTAAAGTGACCTAGCTCAGCCTTATTTAACCGAGATTCTTTCTGCGTTTCGAAGCCGACTTGGATGGCGCTGTAGCCTTCCTTTTCCGGTGTCTTTACTTGTACGAGTGCATTACCCTCGGCTTCGATGACGGTAACCGGCGTAGCCTTACCGCTCGAGTCGTACACTCGGGTCATGCCAATCTTGCGTCCTAAAAGTCCTATCTTCATTGGAGGGGAAAGCTGCCTCAGATTTTAATGGTAATGTCCACGCCGGCCGGAAGGTTCAGCTTCCGGAGCTCGTCCACGGTTTTCGCCGTCGGCTCAATGATGTCGAGAAGCCGTTTGTGCGTGCGCATCTCAAATTGGTCCATCGACTTTTTGTCGACGTGAGGTGAGCGGTTCACCGTGAACTTCTCGATCTTAGTTGGTAGTGGAATGGGACCGGCAACTTTTGCTCCGGTCCGTTTTGCCGTCTCCACAATCTCGACGGCCGATTGATCGAGCATGCGATAATCGTAACCTTTAAGTCGGATGCGGATGCGCTGGCCGTTTGCCATGGTTAAGCTCCTTTCTGGTCCAAGACCGCCGCTACAATTTGCGACGGGACCTGTTCAAAATGCGACGGTTCCATCGTGTAGGAAGCACGTCCTTTGGATAGAGAACGAATTGCAGTTGCGTAGCCGAACATTTCGGCCAGCGGAACCTCTGCGTGAACAACCGTAGCCAGGTTCTTGGCTTCCATATTCATGATCCGGCCCCGGCGACGATTAAGATCGCCCATGATATCACCCTGATATTCATCCGGAGTCACGCACTCGACCTTCATGATTGGCTCCAGGAGAATGGAATTGCCTTTCTTAAAGGCATCCTTCATCGCGAAAATTGCGGCCAACTTAAACGCTAGCTCGTTCGAGTCGACGTCGTGATAAGACCCATCAATAATGTCGACATGAAGATCGATCACTGGGTATCCGCCCAGCACACCGTTTAGGACCGCTTCTTCGATGCCTTTCTTAACCGCAGGGATGTATTCTCTCGGAATCGTACCACCGACAACCTTGTTCTCGATCTCGATCCCCTTACCTCGCTCGCGTGGCTCAACGTTCACAATAACGTGACCGTACTGACCACGACCACCCGACTGTTTGATGAGCTTACCTTCACCGGTCGCGTTCTTGATAATTGTCTCGCGATAGGCGATCTGCGGCTTACCCGCGTTCGCATCTACCTTGAACTCGCGCAGCATCCGGTCTCGGATAATTTCCAGGTGCAATTCACCCATGCCGGCAATGATGGTCTGACCGGTGTCTTCATTGGTGTAGACGCGGAAGGTTGGATCTTCTTCGGCCAAACGCTGAAGCGCGGTGGCCATTTTTTCTTGGTCGAGCTTGGTCTTCGGCTCGATCGCCATCGAGATAACCGGGTCCGGGAATGAAGGAGGCTCGAGCAAGATCGGATGATCTTCGTCGCAAAGAGTATCCCCGGTGGTGATATTCTTGATACCGACGATTGCGGCGATATCACCTGAATAACAGGTCTCAATATCTTCGCGTTTATCCGCCTGAATCTGGATCAACCGGCTAATTCGCTCGCGTTTATTCGTTCGTGGGTTGTAAACGGTGTCACCCTTAGAAAGCTTGCCTGAATAGACTCGGAAAAAAACCAATTTACCGACGAACGGATCGCTCCAGAGCTTAAACGCCAAGGAACAAAAGTTCCCGTTATCGTCAGTTACCGCGTCCTTTTCCGCCTCAGTGTCCGGATCGATGCCTTTGGCTGGCGGGATGTCGATCGGGCTCGGCAAATAGTCGATGACCGCGTCAACCAGGTATTGAACACCTTTATTTTTAAAGGCCGAACCACCCGCTACCGGAACGAATTTGTTTGCAATGGTGAGGCGACGAATACCAGCTTTCAGATCTTTCGCCGTAACTGGCTTCTCCTCCAAGAAAAGCGTTCCGACTTCGTCATCGAGGTTGGCTACTTGCTCAACCAAGTCCGCATATGCTTTGTCGACCAGTTCCTTATATTCGGCGGGAACCTCAGCGACTTCATACGTCGAACCCAAGACGTCGTTGTCAGAGTAGAGAATGGCTTTCTTGTTAACGACATCGAGTTGGCCGTGAAGCTGATCTTCTTTGCCCAATGGAATCAAGACCGGCCACGCATTCGCACCCAACTTGACGCGCATCTCCTTAACTACGTTGTCAAAATTGGCGCCAACGCGGTCCATCTTGTTAACAAACGAGATCCGCGGGACATGATATTTGTTGGCTTGGCGCCAAACGGTTTCGGTCTGCGGCTGTACACCTGCCACGCTATCGAAAACCAAGATCGCACCGTCGAGAACCCGAAGAGAACGTTCGACCTCAGCGGTGAAGTCAACGTGGCCAGGAGTATCGATAATGTTGACGCGCAGCTTCTGACCCTCGTACAGCTTGAACACGCCCGCCTCCGGACGTTGATTCCAAAAACAGGTGGTTGCTGCCGAGGTAATTGTAATCCCCCGCTCGCGTTCCTGCTCCATCCAGTCGGTAACGGTCGTCCCCTCATGGACTTCCCCGATCTTATGGATCATGCCGGTGTAAAACAGGATTCTCTCGGTTAAAGTCGTCTTCCCGGCGTCAATATGAGCACTAATCCCGATATTCCGGGTCCGCTCGAGCGGATACGCTCGGTTCGGCGAATTCGGATTCGTCATAGCTTCGGCCCTTTCTAAAGCTTGAGTTGACATAAGACCTACCAACGG
>DASUWQ010000200.1:0-4332 GCA_036378375.1 Chthoniobacterales bacterium | reverse complement strand
GTCCTTACCTATAAAGCGGACGGCTACGTCAAGGACGACGATGCAGCAAAAATCAATTACAACGATCTGCTGAAGCAAATGCAGGAGGCGGTCGAACGCGAGAACGAAACTCGGGTTAAACAAAACTTTTCTAAAGTACAGCTCGTAGGGTGGGCAGCGGCTCCTCGATACGATCAACAGACCCACAAGCTTTACTGGGCTAAGGAGTTTGACTTCGGTGGAGGGTCTGCCAACACACTTAACTACGACGTACGGGTGTTGGGCAGGAAGGGGGTGCTTGCGATCAATGCGGTCGCATCGATGAGTCAATTGACGGAAATCCAGGAGCGGATGCCGGAAATCATCTCGATGGTCAACTTTCTGCCCGGTAGTCGTTACGCAGACTACCAGCAAGGTAATGATAAGGTTGCAGCCTACGGTTTGGCTGCTCTCGTTCTGGGCGGTGTCGCCGCTAAAGCTGGGTTGTTCAAGGGTTTGATCGCATTGATATTGGTGGGCAAGAAGTTTATCATTCTTGCCGCTATCGCGGCTGGAGGCTTTTTTGTGAAACTCTATCGAAAGTTCAGGAAACCCAAGCCGGAATCTGTAACTGATACGGCTCCGTCGGACCCTCTTCTAAGAAGACCTCCCGGCCAAGACTGAGTACTAGTGCTCATCTAAAAGGTAGCGCGCATCGGGGGAAAACAAGGGCGCGCCTTTCTCGCGCAGCGATACCTTCGGATAATTACTTTTGAATTATGTTATCTTCTTTCTCGCTTTTCGATTTTGGCTGTTGGCTTGTCGTGTTCTTGCTCTCGATGAGCGCGCACGAAGCGTCTCATGCCTACACTGCTAAAGTGCTCGGCGATCCGACGGCGTATTTAGGGGGGCAGGTCACCCTTGATCCTATTCCGCACATCCGCCGAGAGCCATTTGGCATGCTGCTTCTGCCGATTATTTCCTACCTGGCGTCGGGCTGGATGATCGGTTGGGCTAGCGCTCCTTACAACGCAGCTTGGGCGGCCCAATATCCGCGCCGGGCAGCGGTGATGGCATTGGCTGGACCGGCCGCGAACTTTGTTATTTCATTCCTGTGTTGGTGCGGACTCAAGTTTGGATTGTCCGCTGGCGTTTTTGTCCCCGGCGATACAGGACTCTTTTCGGAAACGGTGGTCGCGGTAAAATCAGGCCTACCGCATTTGGCGGCGGTCCTCCTGAGCTTAGGGTTTTCCTTGAATCTCCTCCTAGGCGTTTTCAATTTGCTTCCAGTACCTCCGTTGGACGGCAGTGCCTTGCCGCTCTTAGTCCTCCCGGGAAGCGCTGCCCTAGCTTACCAAAGGGTTGCCCGCGGCGGTCTTGCGATGCTCGGGCTTTTGGTCGCTTGGCAGGTTTTTCCCCGAATCTACCGACCTATTTGGTTTTGGATGGAATCCACGCTGAGGTGAACAGTTGCGGGTTACGGGTTAACAGTTGCAGGTTACGAGTTGCGATCGTGAACGCCAAACGCCAAACGCCAAACGCCAAACGCTTACTAGCCCGGCGGCCAATGCATCGGACGGCCGCCTAACAGATGGACGTGGAGATGCGGAACGGTCTCTCCGCCGTTGCGACCGCTATTGATCACCAATCTGAAACCGGTTTCGCTGAGGCCGAGATCTGCAGCAATTTGCTTCGCCGTTAACAACAGGCGGCCGAGCAACGCTCCGTCATCCGGCTGGGCTTCCGCAATCCGTGGAATTACTCTTTTCGGAACCACCAATACGTGAACCGGCGCTTGGGGATTGATATCGTGGAATGCAAAAATCTCGTCATCTTCGAAGACGATCTTCGCAGGGATTTCTCGAGCAACGATTTTTTCGAATAAGGTCATCTGATCGTTAACAGGACCTCAGATTTATCCTTTTCAAGCTGCGCGCGCAGAAAATCAACGATTTCTGTTCGCAACTCGGAACAACCGCGACTCCACGTTTTTACCGATTGAAGAAAGCGGACGCAGTTTTGCAGTCCCAAGACATTAATGTTTGGTGCTCGTCGGGAAAGGATTGGCTGCATTCTTTCTTTTAGAAGTTGGAAGAACGCCAGCTCGTAGCCAGGACCGGCTTCCGTCGCCAGATCGGATAGCGAGATCACGCATGGAGGCTCGAGGGTCTCGTATTTCAGTGCGATCTCCCCGTGACCGATCGCTTGCAAGGCCGAGCGGATCACCTCATTCAATTCAGGAATGGTGATCGCAGGCTGATCGTAGCAACCTCTGAGAAAACAGAGAATGCTTTCGGTAACATGTTCCGCAAGCCACCACTGTGTGTAGCCGGCCTTTACAGCGGCCCTTCCTAAACATCCACACAACCAATCACGGCGGATTATCTCGATTGATCCGTCGTCCAGCCGAAGTACGGGTATTGAGTCGCGGAGTGCGATCACGGTATGAAAAGCTCGGGTTGTTGAGCGTTACGTTTTGATTTTTTGCCGAGTGATTCGATCTCGTTAATAAATTCGCCGATGTCTTGGAATTGACGGTAAACCGAGGCGTAACGGATGTAGGCGACTTCGTCCAGCGAGTGCAGCCGTTCCATAACGCGAACCCCAATTTCTTTGCTAGGAACCTCGTGGTCGAAATTTTGCTCTAGTTCGTGAATGACCTCTTCTGCTGCGCGCTCGAGAGCGTCGTAGTTGACTGGGCGCTTCTCGCAGGCTTTGATCATTCCACTTAGCAGCTTCTGCCGATCAAATGGTTCCGTGCGGCCGTCTCTTTTTGTAACTCGCAAGTCTCTTCTCTCTATTTCTTCGTAGGTCGTGAAGCGGTGTTGGCAGGCCAGACATTCCCGGCGGCGGCGAATGGCAGCTCCAGACTTAGCGGAGCGAGAATCGATTACTTTGTCTTCCAGATTGCCGCACTTCGGACAGCGCATATAAACCGGTCACCTGAGACCACAACATATAGTGGGTGGGGAATGACAAAAATACAACAAAAGTTTCTATTGACGAGCGCAGGCTCGTTGAGCGGTGGTCGAATTTACCGCGAAGCGGTAACAGAGACTAGCCCAGGGTTTTCAACCCTGGGTCACGTGCGTCGGCAGATGCGCCCTGAAAGCACTCCCAACCCCGCGTCGCGGGGTGCAATTCCGAGAAAGCAATCCAAGGACTGCCTCAGGAGTGGCGCCCGAGACGGGTGTTCACGCACGTTACATGTCGGTTCGAATAGTCGCGCTCACGCCGGGTGCCGCTTTCAGGGCACCTGTTTTTCACGATCTGACCCAGGGTTGAAACCCTGGGCTAATCTCTGCTACCGCTTCGCGGTAGAAAAATGCAGGGCGGCCGAAGCCGCCCTGCATCCAATCTTATATCCGAACTATATCTGCTGTCCGAAGCCTTAGTTCTTGGACGTTTGATCCGAGACAATGCCCGCTTTTTTCAGCAGCTCGCTGCGGTTCTGGCGCAGGTCGAGCCCGCTTCGAACCACCAGATAAGGAACGCTCTTGCCGTGCAGACCTTCCCAGATGATCCGATTAAACTTTCGGATCTTTCAGGTTGTCTTCCCGGGTGAAGTCGAATCCCTTCGTGACCTCTGCCCAGTACTGAGCATCGTGAGTCGGCTTCGGGATTGGGCCAGCCTTCGCGGTGCGCGGAGTCCGATGGTTCTGCGAACATGGTGTTACTTTTCAGTTACAAAGGTTCGTCCTCGCTTGGAAAGATGACAGGCATGTCAGCTTTGTTGGAGGTACCTTTATCTCCCTGGGGGGACCAAAATGTCCAACCGCCCCGTTTGTCCGGTTTTACAACGCACAGTGCTTCTGCTATTCCCTTTTACTAGCGCATGGATGGTATGCAGGCCCTCGTTGTTGAAGACGAATCGAAAGCCGCAACTTTCCTTTCCAATGGCCTGTCCGAGAACGGATGGGCTGTGGATATTGCGAACGACGGCAAGATCGCTTCGGGGTTTTTGCGCGAGAAGCGCTACGACATCGTCCTTTTAGATGTTCTACTTCCCGGGATCGACGGCTGGAGTATCATTCGGCAGATGCGCGCCAACGGGATACCGACGCCGGTAATCTTTCTGACAGCACGCGACAGTTTGGGCGAAAGGATCAGAGGTCTGGATCTGGGCGCTGACGATTACTTAGTAAAGCCGTTCGCGTTTTCAGAGTTAATGGCGCGGATCAGGACGGTCCTTCGCCGGGGCCGGGATACAACTCCGACTAGTCTCCGGATTGCGGACCTGGAATTGGACCTGATTCGGCACAGGGTGGTTCGCCGTAACCAACCCATTGACCTTACTCCAAAAGAGTTCGCGCTGTTGCTTTTGCTGGCACGGACACCGAACGAAGTAGTTGGACGCAAGCTAATTGCAAAGGA
>DASUWQ010000199.1:0-6719 GCA_036378375.1 Chthoniobacterales bacterium | reverse complement strand
GATGGCTGCGGAGAATATTCGCATTGTAGGCGCTCGCCAGCACAACCTTAAAGGAGTTAACGTCGAGTTTCCGCGAGAAAGACTGGTTGTCATAACCGGTATGAGCGGATCGGGTAAGTCTTCCCTCGCCTTTGATACGTTGTACGCGGAAGGGCAACGTCGATACGTGGAAAGTCTTTCCGCGTATGCCCGGCAATTCCTCGATAAGATGGAAAAGCCGGATGTCGACTTTATTGAGGGGCTATCACCGGCCATCGCCATTGAGCAGCGAGGATCGGTGGCGAATCCGCGGTCAACCATTGCGACCACGACGGAAATTTACGATTATCTGCGGTTACTCTTTTCGGCAATTGGCCAACCGCACGATCCGGTCACGGGAGAAAAAGTCTTTAAACAGACACCCCAGCAAATCGTCGATCAAATTCTTACTTACCCGGAAGAGACACGGTTTCTGGTGATCGCCCCGGTGATCCGGCACGAGGTTGGAGAATTCCGCGATGTGCTGGAAAAGATCCGCCGAGAAGGCTTCGTACGAGTACGCGTCGATGGAGAGATCTTAGAGCTGGCGCGGCCCGAGCCGATTCGCTTGGCGAAAGACAGCCGGCACACTATTGAGATCGTCGTTGACCGGTTGGTGCTGCGCGAAGGGGTGCGCACCCGTTTGGCGGATTCGATCGATACCGCCTTAAAATGGGGCGGCAACCGCATCGTTATCAGCCGGCAATTGCCAAACACGGAAAACTGGGAGGAACTCGCCTATTCAACCGAATTTTGTAATCCCAAAACCGAGTTCATTTTGCCCGAACTCACCCCCAAGCACTTCTCTTTTAACAGCCTGGCCGGCGCCTGTCCGAATTGTCAAGGGCTTGGTTCGGTCAGTTATTTCGATCCTGAGTTGGTGATCCCCGATTCCACTCGTCCCTTAGGAGATGGTGCGATAGCTCCCTGGCGGAAGGCGAGCAAACGCATTCATGCTTACCATCAAGCCCTGCTGAGCTCTTTGGTTGAAGCTTACAAAGGGAACCTGGAATCGCCCTTTGCGGATTTGCCCACAAACTGCCGAGATGCTGTGCTGTACGGAACCGGTGACCGGGCGCTTCAATTCAAGTTCGGAAGCCGGGACGTTGAAAAGCCTTTCGAAGGTGTTTTGGTTCAACTAGAGCAACTGAGAAGAAATACCGAAAGCGAGTTCACCCGCGCCCGCTTAAAAAGTTTCCAAGGCAGACGGCCTTGCGAAGTTTGTAAGGGAGCCCGGTTACGCCCGGAAATCCTGGCGGTCACGGTCGAAAACTCAAAGGGTGTTGAGGTCAACATCCATCAATTTTGCCAGTTAACGATCGAGAACTCGTTGGGCTTCCTGGCGGAGATCGCGCTTTCTAAGCATCAGAAGCACGTAGCGGCTGAAGTGCTCAGGGAGATCACCGCCCGGTTACGCTTTTTGGCTGAGGTCGGTCTGGGGTACCTGACTTTGAATCGAGAGAGTGGGACACTTTCCGGTGGTGAAGCTCAGCGTATCCGGTTAGGCACCCAAATCGGGTCCGGACTGGCCGGTGTTCTATACGTCTTAGATGAGCCCAGCATCGGCCTTCATCAACGCGACAACGATCGCCTGATCCAGACCCTGAAACGGCTTCGGGACATGGGTAACACCGTGGTCGTGGTAGAACACGACGAGGACACCATTCGAGCTGCCGACTACGTCATTGATCTCGGGCCAGGCGCCGGACCCCGTGGAGGTCAGATCGTGGCTGCCGGGTCGGTTACAGATATCGAATCGAGCGAAGAATCTCTCACCGGGCAATACCTAAAAGGAGCACTCCAAATACCGATACCGCGATCCCGGGTGCAGCCCCGTGGAACACTGTACAACCGAGGCCGGCTGCCGGAACCTGGCGCCGAAGGCTGGCTGACGGTAAAAGGCGCCCGGGAAAACAACCTGCAAGACCTCACCATCTCGTTTCCTTTAGGCTGTTTGGTGTGTGTGACCGGCGTTTCAGGCAGCGGAAAATCAACTCTGGTAGACGATATCCTCCGGCGCGCCTTGTTCCGGCATTTTTACCAATCTAAAGACAAACCCGGTGCACACGATCGCCTTCTCGGTTTGGATCAAGTCGACAAGGCGATCGTCATCGACCAAAGCCCAATCGGTCGTACGCCGCGCTCGAATGCAGCGACCTACTCGGGAGCGTTTGGTCCAATCCGCGAGCTGTTCAGCCAATTGCCGGCCGCCCGAATACGCGGTTACGACAGTGGGCGGTTCAGTTTTAACCTGAAGGGCGGCCGCTGCGAGAATTGTCAGGGCGACGGTGTGATCAAAATCGAGATGCATTTTCTCGCGGATGTCTACGTCGAGTGCGAGATCTGCCGCGGCGCCCGCTACAACCGGGAGACGCTGGAAATTACGTATCGAGGGAAGAACATCGCGGATATCCTGGCCATGTCGGTTGATGAGGCCGCCCGGTTTTTCCGTAACGTGCCGGCGATCTACGACCGGCTGGAACCACTGGTGGATGTTGGCCTTGGCTACCTCTCGCTAGGGCAATCCGGCACCCAAATTTCCGGAGGCGAAGCCCAACGGGTGAAATTGGCGGCCGAGCTCGCGAAGAAAGCGACTGGACGCACGATGTATATCCTGGATGAGCCGACGACCGGGCTTCATTTCGCAGATATCCGCCAACTGCTCGACGTCCTGATCAAGCTTCGGAACCAAGGAAATACTTTGATCGTCATTGAGCATAACCTCGAGGTCATTAAAACCGCGGATTGGGTCATCGACTTGGGGCCAGAGGGCGGCGTTAACGGCGGGACGGTCGTCGCCCAAGGTCCGCCGGAGTACATTGCCGAAGTCGAAGCCAGCCACACCGGACGATATTTGCGGAGAATGTTCGAACGCACGGGATCGTGAAGGAAAGGCGAAAGTGAGCGGACGAAGTGGACAAGTTACGCAGCGCCTGGAGGGGAGCCGCTTTCCAATTCGGCAGTTCTGTAAATCGGCAGTAAGCGGCTCCCGAGAACGTTTCCGCGCGACGGAGTTCTATGGGCGGCTTGTGAATCAAGGGCCATCGAAACAGAGTCGCCGGCAAAAACCATTCCGCTGGGTAATTTGCGGGAGCCGCTTGCTGCTAACTGATAGAGCTGCCCAATTGAAAAGCGGCTCCCCTCCAGGCGCTGGGCGTGCAACGCTACGACTACGCACGACGCTCGCCACGATCCTTTGTTCTCTCTTTCTCCTTCCCTTGATGGCTTCGGCGGATTTGTACGAAGAAGCGGTCAGGGCGGACCAAGAAGGAATTCCTGAGGTTAGCATCCAAAAGCTGCGCACGTATCTTTCTGCGCCCGGCGCCGGGCACTTGGCTGAAGCAAAGCTATTGTTAGCTAAATGTTTGCTGGCCACTAATCAGCCGGCTGCGGCTCTGCAGGTTTTGGATTCGCGAGCTTTGAGTTCGATGGTGGGCCGTAGCCTGAGTGCTGAGGCACTGCTGCGTTCCGGTCGATGGGCAGAGGCCGAAACTATGTGGTCGGAGATTGTGAACGACTCGAATGCCGGCGGCGATATCGTCCAAGCCCGGCTTGGTCTCGCCGAGGCGCAACAGCAGTTAGGCGCTAGTCACGAGGCCTTGCTGACGCTGGCCCCGTTGATCAACGATCAACGCTTGACTGACGCCAGACCATTTTTAATGGCGGCAGAATTGGAATTGCAACTTTCTGATTTTAAGGGAGCTCAAGATCTGCTGGCCAAGGTCAATCATCCTGATCGGTTTCAAGCAGCCCAAAAAGAAGCGCTCTTCGGCCGGCTTTCGTTAGTAACAGGAAACCTGGATGCCGCCGAAAAGAGCTTTCAACAAGTCTTAGCATCCCAGTCAGCGCAAGGTTCGCGGGTCGCGACCATTGCTCGACTTGGGTTAGCAAACACTTACATCGCGCGAAAAGAGTACGAGGAAGCCGAATCGATCGTCGAGAAAATCATCGGCGAGCAGGGCCAAACTGAAAACCTGCCGGACCTTTTTCAGGCCCTCTATTCAATCTATCTACTCGAACAGACGCCTTCATTGGCTGATCTGACCCGCTGGGCGCAGGAAGACCCCAAACAGGTAGGCTCGGATAGACCGGTTTTGGCTCAATTTTATCTCGGCAAACTCGAGCTCAAGATCGGTTCGCACACAAATGGGCTGAACTTGCTCAGACAATTCATTACAGATCACGCCAGCCATCCCCTAGCCAGCGCTGCGGTCATCGCGCTCGCTCAGCAATTGGATGCAGACGGAGATTTCGGGGAAGCAGTCGGGATAGCGAAGCAATGGCTGACGACGAATGGCGCCGCTAATCCCACTGACCGAGCTGGCGTTCAGGAGGTTCTAGCTAATGCCCTAGTCCAGGAAAAAAATTTCGCTTCCGCTTTCGACCTGTACACACAGCTCAGTCAGCAACCTACGTCCAATCACGGTCGTTTTTTGTATAATGCCGCCGTCTGTGCCTTGCGTCTGGGCAATCAGACCCTTTATCGCCAATCCGCCGAAGCATTAGCGCGGTTATCCAACACTGAATCCGAGCGCGCAGCCCTCGAGTTCGAAAAGGCAATGCTGGAAGCTAAAACCGGCAACGCAATCGCGGAAAAAAACTTGCGCCAATTTCTGGTCGATTTTCCAGACGATCCTCATCGATCCCGAGCGCATCTAGCCTTGGCTGAAATCGCTTTCACGCAGTCGCCTTCAGATCGCAGCCGGTTAAGATCTGAACTGACCCTGGTGTCTACTGACGATAGTGCGACCCAAGAAGAAAAAGCACGACTCGAATTCTTTGCGACGGCCGATGACGCCAGTCAGCCGATCGCCATCGTGTCTCGGCTAGCCCAAGATTTTCTCCAGAAATATCCGCACTCCCATTTCAGACCGGAGATCCGAATCAAGCTGGGCGAAGCTTATTTCCGTCAAGATGACTATCCAAACGCCCAGACACAGTTTGAGCTGGTCTCAGAAGAAGACCCTGATTCGCCCCTGCTGGAGACCGCTTTGTTTCTGGCCGGAGAAGCCGCTCGCAAGAGCTTGAACTCTTCGTCGATGGATCACGCAGTCGAGCTTTTTGAGGACGTTTACAAACTTAACGGTCCGCTTCGTTTCCGGGCGCGCTTAGAACAGGCGCTAACTAAGAGACAGGCTTTGCAGGATCGGGAAGCGATTGTTCTGCTGAAGGATCTCTTGAATCAGAACATTCCTACTGAGATCCGGTGCGAAGCCATGGATGCCAAGGGAGATGCGGAGTTCACTTTAGGATCGAAAGACGAAGCCGAGTACCGTGAAGCCATCAAGACGTTCGACTCATTAGCGGCGCTGGAAGGCGTTTCGGCAGTTTGCCGGCAGAGTGCCTTATATAAGAAGGCGAAATGCTACGAGAAGATCGGGCAATGGGATGAGGCTTTAGCCGCCTACTATGACGTCCTAAGCATTGACTATGGCGCTCCTGGTGAGATCTGGTACTTTCGGGCTGGATTCGACGCAGCCCAAATTTTGGAGTCTAAAAAGTCTTGGGCATCCGCAGCGGCTATTTATCAGAAACTAGCCACAACTCCCAGTAGCCGCGCGGAAGAAGCTAAGAATCGCCTCACCCGGTTGCGCCTAGAGCATTTTCTTTGGCCGGAGTGAGCGAGAAAGTGATTGGCGAGTAGTGATTGGTGATTGGTGCCGGTAACCATAATACCGTCCAGATCCGCTGATGCCGCGAAGCCCAATACAACCCCATATCCGGACCGTGACCATACCACCAATTACCGATCACTAATCACTAATCACCACTCACCGATGGCACCGACCACCTCAGCACCGCCGGAAACCCGGGGATCGCCTGCACACTGGAGCGCCACCCTCTGGACCTGGGTTCGCCGCAACGGTTTTGTCATTGGGCTATTCGGAGCCGTCATCATCGCTTTCCTTTTACCGCAGCCGGGGTCACGCAATGGGTGGCTACACCCTGAATCAATTAGCAATTTCGGAATCGCCTTGATTCTGTTTCTCCAAGGGCTCTCGATGCCTCTAGAGAAGGTTAAACGGGGTGCTGGAAACTGGCGGCTGCACGTGATTATTCAGGTCTTTACGTTTGTCGTCTTTCCGATTGTCGGTCTCGGTTTTCAACTCATCGAGCCCCATATTTGGGCCAATGAACCTCAAGGAATTCAACAAGGTTTCCTTTACCTGTGTGTCTTGCCTTCGACGGTATCAACCTCGGTGGTCCTAACTTCGGTCGCACGAGGAAATACCGCAGCTGCCATCCTTAGCGCTGCGTTTTCGAATATCGTCGGCGTCGTGCTGACACCTTTGTTGGTCAGCTTCCTCATGCAGGCCACCGGGCAATCAGGACCAATCGGTCCCCTTCTGCTTCAGATTACCTGTTTGACGTTGCTTCCATTTGCGATCGGCGTTGGCCTTCGTCGTTTTATCCAGGCCTGGATCGACGCCAACAAAAGCTGGGTTAACCTCATTAGTAATTCTGTTATCCTATTTATCGTCTATACCGCCTTCTGCGATTCGGTGAACGAAAGAATCTGGGATAAGTACGGCATCGTTCTGACCGTGGGAGTGCTTCTATCTGTTGCCCTTCTTTTCGGGATAATGTCGCTCTTGATTTATCTCACTTCCCTGGGAGCAAAGTTGAATCGCGAAGATTCGATTGCCGTTTACTTTTGTTCAGTGAAAAAAACGCTCGCCATGGGAGTGCCACTAGCGATT
>DASUWQ010000198.1:0-17445 GCA_036378375.1 Chthoniobacterales bacterium | reverse complement strand
AAGATCCCAGTGAGAGGTCCCCATTCGGCATGCCAGCGGCCGACCGCTCTTTCCTGTTCTTGAGTCATGGCGGCGGCCATCGTGGCCAAAAGCCCGGGGACCCGGGTGCAAGCGGCCACGATCATGGTGGGCGCGATTGGGTTCCTTTTGTGTGGCATGGCAGATGAACCACCACGTCCCTCTTCAGCGCGCTCGCTCAGTTCGCCGACTTCGGTTTGCATTAGGAGTGCGACATCGCTAGCAATCTTGCCTAGACAGCCGGATAGCATCGCGCACGCGGAACAGATTTCGAAAAAGCGATCGCGCGCCGTGTGCCAGGGGATCGTCGGCTCGGCCAATTCTAAGCGTGCGGCTAAACGAGAAAGTACTAAGAGCGCTTCTTGTCCGCTCGCCGCCAGCGTGCCAACTGCACCGCCGAACTGTAAAACGAGTGATCTACCTCGCACCTCACGCACATAGGCCTCGCAACGGGTTAGTTGATCGAGCCAATTCGCCAGTTTAAACGCGAATGTAATCGGTCGGGCCTGTTGCAGCAGCGTTCGACCAATCATCGCGCTTCCCCGATGTTCCCCGATCAGCTGAACCAGACGCTGCTGCAGTTGGTCGATGCCAGACTCAATTTTAATCAATGCCGGTTTCAGTTGGAGCATCACGGCGCTATCGATGACGTCCTGACTGGTTGCTCCGGCATGTACGAACTTGGCCGCTTCAGGATCGGCTGAAGACACTAACTCCGAAAGCTCTCTAACCAATGGTATCGCCGGATTACCCGCATCTCTTGCTGAAGCAACGATTTTTTCCGCGTCGATTTGTGCATTCAAGCAGACGTGCGCGATCAAATCGGCAGGTTGAGACGGGATCAAATTAAGATCAGCCTGTGCCTGCACCAGGGCCCCTTCAAAGCGGAGCATAGCCCCGATGATGGCTTCGTCGGTGAAAATCTGGTCGACGTCCGGATCGGTAAATAGAGCGTCGAACATGGCAAGAAACTCAAAAATCTAAGAAGACCGTCTCATCATGCCCTTGTAAGACGATATTCCAAAGGTAGGCATCGGATTCGCCCGGGATTGGCCGCGCAAACAAGGTGGGCCGGCGCGCGGGATCAATCAGATTCAATATTTCATCGGTCCGGTTGCTATCTTCGTCGATAAAATAGATCCGCGTTACTAACCGATCCAACAAGCCGCGCATGAAAATCGACACACTGATATGCGGCGCCTGCGGGGTTTCGGTCGATGATGGTACCGGCCCTGGCTTGACTGTGCGGAATCCGAATCTTCCTTCTGCATCCGTCGGGCATCGCCCAAATCCAGTAAAGTCTAAGTCCAGCGGTTTATCCTGTTGGTCTTCCGGATGGGCATATTTCCCAAAGCTGTTTGCCTGCCAGATTTCGAGCACCGCATCGGGTACCGGTAATCTGTCACTATCGAACACTTGGCCCCGAATACTAACGAGTCGCCCTTTGAGCCCAGGCACGGCCAGGTCATTCTGGTAGAGCGCTTCGAATCCAATCTGAAAAAACGGCCCGACAGTTTGGTATGCTCCTAATCCGAGAAGGGAATCTGGTTTGGGAGAAGTAGTCACAACCGGTTCTCCATCGGTGTCTCCAGGCGTCCGCGTAAAACAATGTCGAAGGTAAACCCAAGCGCTTGTTCGGGCACAGTTGTGTTCCAATCGAATCGCGCAATGAGTCGTTGGCGAGCTGCTTCGTCCCGAATACCGTTAAAAATGGGGTCGAACGGAAGTAAGGGATCACCGGGAAAATACATTTGGGTAACCAGCCGAGTAGAAATCGCCGGCCCAAATAAGGAGAAATGAATGTGAGCCGGGCGCCAAGCGTTGGGATGGTTGCGCCAGGGATATGCTCCTGGCCTGATGGTTTTGAATTGGTACCGCCCTTCTTCGTCAGTCAGTAGCTGTCCGTTGCCGATAAAATTCGGATCCAGCGGTGCGTCATGCTGATCGACGGCATGGTTGTATCTGCCGGCCGCGTTGGCTTGCCAGATCTCAACCAGAGTGTTGCGTATCGGCTTGCCATCTTCGTCCAAGACCCGTCCCGACAACGATATTCGCTGGCCAGAGGGTTCACCGTGGCCTTGCGCAGTCAAATCGGCGCCTACTTTGAGCTGATGCCGTTGGAACCCGGGACCAGTGACTTCAGAAAGAGTTTGCGGAATCGAAACCAAGGCTTGGCTGGGAGCCCGTTTAACTGACGAAACATAGCCTGGATAAAGATGGGGCGGATGAATACCAGGTGCCGGCGATCGGTATCTTCTGATGGGAAAAAGGTCACGCTGATTCATACGAACGAGGGGGTATCGACGGATGCGCTCCGTGTTCGTTACACGAACAATCGTACGAAAGCCTAAGGGCCCGCTGGTAGGTTGTCAAACACCCGACTAAACCCACCATAACACTTTTGTCCGACAATCGGGCGCTTCATCCTAGCCCGACCTAACCACGGGCGGTTCACCTGCCCATGCTCTTCGGATCAACTCGTGAATCAATTCGCGATCCAATTCGCGTGGATTCGAGTACGGGTTCTGCGTAGCCTCTAACACCGCTTTCTCAATCCCTGTTTCCGGCATACCCAGCTCGCGTAAGGAGCGCTTTGCTTGCAAGCGACCGATGAGTTCATATAAACCGCAGGAAGGACTGTTTGCGCCGAGTAGTCCAGCCAGCAATCGCATCACTTCGGGTTCTGCCGGTTCGTTATAAGCGATCGCGTGCGGCAGTACCACGGTATGGGTTTCGGCATGCGGCAGGTTAAAACTGCCGCCTAAAACGTGACAAAGCTTGTGATGCAGTGACATGCCGACCGCTCCCAGACTAGTCCCGGCCAGCCAAGCGCCGTACAACGCGTCGGAGCGCGCAGATAAATCCAGCGGCTCAGCTAGTATGCGCGGGAGACTTCGCACAAACATCTTAATCGATTCCGCAGCCATCAGAGAAACCAGCGGGCTACGATCTTTCGCATATAGCGCTTCAACCGCATGCGCCACCGCATTGATACCGCTAGTAACGCTGACATCGACCGGCAGCGTGAGCGTTAGCTCCGGATCATAAACCACCACCTCGGGTAAAACCTTGAGCGTTCGTTGAGTCGACTTCTTGCCGCCGGCGGTTTCTCCCAGGATCGGGGTCATCTCGGATCCAGCATACGTCGTCGGCAGCACGATTTGCGGTAAATCGGTTCGCAACGCGATGGCCTTTCCAAGACCAATGGTTGACCCGCCTCCAACAGACACAACACAATCCGCATTCACCGCTTGTGCTGCCTTTACTGCTTCTTCACTGACCGAAACCGGCGTATGCATGACGGCTCCGGAGAACCTGCCCGCCGCAAGTTGTCCGATCTTATCCGCTAAGGCTTTCGCCTTGCCCGAATATCCGGGGGTCGATAACACTAGTGCGCGAGAACATCTGAGCCGGTCTATTTCAGCGGAAACTTGATCCCGGCTCCCCGCTCCAAATACGACGCGCCCGGGGAGAACATCGTAGGCGAAATCAATCATCGTTCACCTTGGTCGTACTTCTCTTCTCGGATGTCTCGGGCGTCTTGAATTGAGAGAATGCGATCTGTTTATCTTTTGGGAGGATAATCCGGCGTCCCAACGGGAAGATTTGTAGATCAAATCTCTCAGCTAACCATCCCGCAATCCCCTTCGGCATTATCAACATCATGACGATGGCAAAGAGACCGAGGAACATCAGGTACCATGAGCCGAGATCAGCAAAGAACTCACGTAGGATGAAAAACAAGATCGTTCCGATGAACGGACCCTCTATACGTCCGATGCCTCCGATAACCACAATGAAAATCACGAAAGCGGTCCAGTCATTCACGCTAAAGGCGGCATCCGGGCTGATCCGGAGCTTCTGCAAAGATATTAGAGCGCCAATAGAGCCCGTTGCGCCGGCTGCGAGAAAATAAATGAGAAACTTTGTTCGATAATTATCAACGCCAACACTCTCCGCGGCTGCTTCACTATCGCGGATCGCTGTCAGCGCCAGTCCCCACCGTGATCGTAGAATTAGATAGATAACCGTTAACACTCCAACCATGATAGCCAGGCCAGCCCAGTAGATCACGCTGTCCCTTTCTGCCCGGCTATTAGCGATCTGTCGCACAATTTCAACAGGTAAGCTTGTACCGGACCCTCCTCCCAGCGTGCTCACTTGCGCAAAGGTCAATCGGTACACCTCCGCAACGACCCAGGAGCCGATTGCGAAGTAGGCGCCCTTGAAACGAAACACCACAAATCCGGTCGGGATGGCAAACAGAGCTGCGATCACGCCGGCGACCAGCACCGCTAAAAGAGGTGACATTCCAGTGAATATAGTTAACGCAAAAAGCGAATAGCCTCCCAAGCCGACAAAAGCCTGTTGCCCGATCGAAACCAATCCGGTGTAGCCAGCCAATAAATTCCAAAGACTGGCCAGTGCAATGTAGACGAAGATTTCGACCAAGAGGTAGAGTATGGACCGGTTGCCGAAGAAAGGCGCGGCTATCAGCAAACCAAGCAGAAAAAGCCCAACCACCGCAAAGAAACGGCTGGCCCGGCTGCTTCGTTCGACCTGAATCCTTTCGATCATACGAATCACCGCGTTCTAGGGAAAAAACCTTGGGGTCGCACGGTCAGAATGGCTAGAAAGACCAAGTGACCCGCCAGGATTTGATAACCTGGATTTATCCTGCCGCCTAACGCTTGGGCGACTCCGAGGATAACTCCGCCAGCAAGGGTTCCCCAAAGATCACCAAGACCACCAATGATAATCGCCTCAAAAGCAAAGATTAACCGGGTCGGACCGATCGACGGATCGAAATTCGCTCGGATCCCGAGAAAAACGCCGGCTACCGAGACGACAGCGAGTGAGATAGCCATTGCGACTCCATAGAGATGCGCGTTGTTTATTCCCATCACCTGCGCAATCTCGCCATCATCGGATACGGCACGCAGAGCGCGTCCTAACGCAGTGCGATACAACAACAGTTGTAATCCACCGATTACCAGGACTGCTACGATAAACATCAGGAACGGTAACGCTCCCATGGTGATTCCGAACGGCAGATCGATGTGCCAAGTCTCCAGTGGGCCCGCGTGTAACCGCTGGCTGTCGGCTCTGAAAATCTGGAGCAAGGCATTTTGTAAAAAAACCGAAAGACCGAACGAAACGAGGAGCGGAGGTAGAATGTCCTCACCCAATGTGCGGTTAAAGACGGCACGTTGGAGAGCGTAGCCTAGTAACGCCATCAATGGGACTACCAGCAGGAGAGAGAACAGCGGGTGAATTCGAAAGTAAGCCGTCACCGTCAATGCGACAAACGCAGAAAGCAAAATGAGATCTCCGTGGGCAATATTAACAAGGCGCATCACCCCGAAAATGAGTGAGAGACCGGCAGCAAACAAAGCGTATAACCCACCTAAAAGCACACCATCCAATAGAGTAGCGGCAAGATCCATCGCTTATACTCCGAAGTACGCCTTGGTAATTTGCTCTCTGCCAAGGTCAGATGGTCTCCCCTCGAGCGCCACTCTTCCCTCCCGGAAACAGTAAACCCGATCGGCGACGGCCATGGCTTGTTTGATGTCTTGTTCCACCAAAATTACCGTTGTTTCATTTGCCGTAATCCTTTCCAATTGTTGGTAGATCTCCCTGACAACAATCGGCGCTAGCCCAAGGCTGATTTCATCACACAATAATAGTTTGGGGTTGGCCATCAGGGCGCGACCGAGCGCAACCATTTGTTGTTGCCCGCCGGAGAGTGCAGTTCCTGGCAGCGTGCGCTTCTCTTTGAGAACAGGAAAAATGGTGTAAACCGCGTCAAGGTTCCATGGCCCTTTCCGTCTGCTGTACGCGCCTATCGAGAGATTCTCTTCGACCGTTAACGAGGGAAACAAACGCCGGCCCTCAGGAACTAACGAAATCCCTTCGGCGATGATGCGATAGGCAGGCTTACCCCAAATGGCCTGGCCGTCGAAGCTAATGGTCTCGGCCTTTGAGCGAACCAGCCCAACCAAACTTTTCAAAAACGTCGATTTACCCGCGCCATTCGAACCAATAACAGCAATTGTCTCTCCCGTTTCGATCTGGAAATCGATTCCAAACAGCGCCTGAAAATCACCGTAGAAGGCGATGAGACCGCGGGTTTCGAGGAGTTTAGACGGCATCGCCTTCGGGTCCCATGTAGATATTTTTTACTGCCTGACTTCCCATCACCTTATGCGGTTCACCGTCATCAATTTTTTTCCCGAAATTGATGACTACGAGGCGGTCCACTACCGCAAGCAGGGCATGGACGACATGTTCTATCCATATAATGGACACCCCGCGCGAGCGGATCCGAGTGATCTCTTCAACCAGCAGTCGGCACTCTTGTTCTGTCAATCCTCCGGCGATTTCGTCGAGCAAGAGCACTTTCGGGTTCGCGGCCAGGGCTCGCGCCAATTCCAGTCTTTTGCGATCAAGCAACGTCAAGCTGCCCGCTCTAGCATTCGCTTTTTCCAACAGGCCGGTCTCTTCCAGAATCTCAAGGCATCGATAACGGACTTTCTTCTCACTCTCTCCCCGAGCGAAAACGGCACTGACTAAAAGATTTTCTAAGACTGACATCCCACCAAAAGGACGTGGAATCTGAAACGAGCGGGCAATACCTCTGCGGCAACGCTCGAAGGCTCGCAGACGCGTGATTTCGGTTCCGGCCAAAAAAATCTGGCCACGGTCGGGTGCGGTGATGCCCGTGACAATATTGAACATCGTAGTTTTGCCCGATCCATTCGGCCCAATCACACCAAGCGCCTCCTCCGAGTCGAGATGCAGCGAAAGATCGTCACTCGCCACCACTGCGCCGTACCGCTTTGAGATCCTCTGTAAGAGTAAGATTGCGCTCACCGGAAGAACTCTGATGCTGGCCCAATCCCCACGAGTTGAGGACGAGAGAATCCTGGCCGAAACCCCAAGCGAATTTAGTTAAGGAGCCTCAGTTTGTCCTGGTTGGCAATGCTGGGCGCAGTCGCATTTTCACAGATCACTAGTTCGAAGCCTTTTTCTTTCTTCCGCCATTGACCTGCAACCAGGGGGGTCTTGCTTACATTTTTCACCGGTTTCCCCGGCCACTTAATCGGTCCCACAATCGAGTTGTAGTCAGTTGTCGTAATCGCCTCGAGAATAGATGAAGGCTCACTGAGATTCTTCGTCCTTTTCAACACATCAATCGCGAGCTCGAAGAGCGCATGTTGGAACCCGATCGGCTGGGTCCATTGACGGCCGGTTGAGTGCTCGTAAGCATCGCACAACTCCTTTGCGCTTTGACCTGTCAGACCGGAGCTAAACGGGTGGCTGGGCGACCACCATATCTCAGACGATAGTCCATCGGCTCGATCTCCAAGCGCAGTTACTGAAGCCGGAAAAAGTAGGGCTTTTCCTACCGTTACAACCTTCGGTTTAAAGCCTTGTTGCGCCGCCTGGTTCCAAAAAGTTGCAAAGTCCGGCGGGATCACTACGCCGGTAACAATCTCAACGCCGGCGTTCTTGAATGCGGAGATCTGTGAACCAAAATCATCGTTCATCGGCTGGAAGCGCCCCGGATCTATCAGCTTATAACCCGCTTTCTGGAGATCAGGTGGAAAGCCGAGTTTCGTATCACCCCAGGCATTCCCGTCTCCATCGTTCGGAAAGAGAGCACCAACAACCTTGTTGGTCTCAACGGAACCCCAAAGGGCAAAGAACGCAGCGATCACATCTTCCAGACCCCAAAAGTAATGGTAGGTCCAGGTAAACCCTTTGTCAGCTACACCGTGCCGCCCAAAGAAATAGGGTTGCCATGGCGTAATGCTGGTAATGCAGGGAGTTTCATTTGCTTCCGCCTGATCTGCGACCGGATTTGTCGTTTCCGGCGTGCCGGAAGCCACAATGATATCCACTTTCTCTTTGAGGATCAGATCTGCCGCTACTTCAGCCGCCCGGTTAGTTTTGGATTGGCTGTCTTTAGTGATAATCTCGACTTGGTAGGTGGATCCTCCATTGTTAATTCCCTTGGAAACCGCATTTCGAATCTGATCGAGAATAAAGGGGTCAGCCTCTGCAAAAGGAGCGAGAGCACCGGTCTGAGGGGTGACATGGCCAATCTTAATTACTTTGGAAGTAGCGGCTCTGGTGGTTGTGCCGCGAAGAATGATAGGAGCAGCAATTGCCGTTGCGCCGAGCGCTTTGATGAGGTCGCGACGGCGCCACAATCGATCCGAGGAGTTGGCGGGGCTCATGATTCTGGGGGAGGTGAGGAGAGTCTGGGTGCGTTCGTTAAACGAACGCCTGTACGATAAACGCCACTTTGAGGCAGCCGCACTAAGCTGTCAATAGGAAATGGCCACAACCGTCGCGTCGTTTTTGACTATGGAATGGACTAACCGAAATGGCCCGGGCGCTTTTGCCCATATGCGCTGACTTGTGGGAAACGGCTGACAGGCCCAAGATTGGTGGGGTGAGGCTCCGCGTCTTGCTTAAGTGCGAAAGGCTGCCGAGGTTCTCGAATATGTAGTAGCCTGGGCCGAAAAGCCGCCAAGGCCGTACCGGGGCCCCGCCCCAGCAACCTTGAGCCGTCTCAGCTCGTTCCTTAACTCAGGCCTATCCTATAGGTGGCCAAGACACGACGAGATGTTTTTTGCAGCCTTGCGCAAGGCGGGCAGAAACTGTTGCAGTAATTGGGCCTTGGTTGTTCGAGCCGCCTGCGTGCCAATGTTGATCGCCGCTACGGCTCTGCCTCCTCCGGCAAAAACCGGTACAGCTAACGACCGCAATCCTATCTCCAGTTCCTGGTCAACCAAGGCGAACCCTTGTTTGGCAACCATATTGAGTTCCTTTCGTAACGCCTCTGGCTCGATGACCGTTTTTTCCGTGAAACGATCGAACTTAGCCGTCTTCAAATATTGCTGGATCGCCTCAGCTGGAAGATGGGCCAACAGCGCTCTGCCCATGGAAGTGCAAAAAGCGGGTAGTCGGCTGCCTATCCCCAACGACACAGACATGATGCGACGCGTCTGCACCCGAGCGACATAGACAATTTCCTGTCCATCCAATACCGAAGCGGACGAGGATTCTTTGGTTTCTAACGTCACCTCTTCCAGAAATCTTTCCGCGAGTTTTGGCAGCGAGAATGAAGAAAGATAAGCAAATCCCAGATCGAGAATTTTCGCGGTGAGCCGAAAATATTTTCCGTCGGTGGTGACGTACCCCAGTTCTGCCAGGGTATAAAGGAATCGGCGGACAACGGCTCGTGCTAAGCCGGTCTTTTCCGCGACTTCGCTCAAGGTCATTGCGTCCGCTACCCGCATATTCGATTGAGCAACGCCGGCTTCGCCAGAGACACCAAAAGCCTTAATAATTTCTAGTCCTCTAGCCAGAGAGACAACGAAGTCAGGTGAATTGGCAAAAGCGGATGGAGCTGGTGTTTTAGGCACTTGCAGATAGTAATCCAGAGTTAGGAAGCCAGGATGGTCAACGACGTTCGGTATTCGAACATGATTGTCTCTTACCTAAAAGCTGGAGTTGCGCAACTCGAAAACCGGAGGACCCCCGGAGCCAAAAACCTTGACAGCATCCTGGCTCAACGCTAGCGTCCGCACAAGTGTTCGGTGTACGAACACGCCCAGCTATGACGCCCCCTGTTGCCCCCAACACCACCGCCGCCGATATCACCCAGGCCGCTCTCCGATCTTTCGATCAAACCCCTGATCCGCGCACCAAGGAACTTCTTCAGGCCGCGGTGAGACACCTCCATGCCTTCGCGACCGAGGTAAACCTAACTACGAACGAACTCATCAGGCTCGCCGAGATTCTGACTGCTGCCGGCAAAATTTCTGATGCCAGCCGGCACGAGTTTCTTCTCATGAGCGATGTGATGGGACTGACGATGGTCGTTGATTACAGCACCAACCAAAAGCCTGCCGGCGCTTTCGAAAGCAGCGTCCTTGGGCCCTTCTACCGAGCAGATGCTCCCTGGATTGAAATGGGTGGCGATATTTGCCGGCAAAAAGATGCCGGGACCCCAACCTTTGTTTCAGGGCGGGTCCGATCCACAAATGGTTCTCCCATCACCGGCGCTGTCTTGGACATATGGCAAGTTCCTGCCAATGGGAGGTACGAAAATACCGACGCGTCCCAAGTCGATTTCAATTGCCGTGGCCGGTTACGAGCGGCTGACGATGGCAGCTACCAATTCTGGACGGTCAGACCGGTGCCTTACCCAATTCCGAAGGATGGGCCGGCCGGTCTGATCCTGGATGGCGCACGCCGTCACAATATGAGGGCAGCTCATATCCACGTTATTGTTGAGGCGCCTGGATACGAAAAAGTGATCAGCGAATTGTTTGTAGCCGGCGATCCGTATATCGCTAGCGATGCCGTGTTCGGAGTGAAAAATTCTTTGGTGGTGGAGTTCGTCCGGCATGATTCACCCGAAGACGCTACCCGGTACGGAAGGCCCACCCCTTTCTATACCGTTAACTACGATTTTGTCTTGGTACCGGGCGCCACTCGCGACGAAGTCAAGTTTTCGGCCGGCCGCGCCTAGTTAGAAGAATCAATTACCATGGCGAGAATTCTTCCTCTGGCGGATGCCGTGGCAGAGTTGATCCATGACGGTGATCAAGTGGCATGCGAAGGCTTCACCCATTTGATTCCGTTCGTCGCCGGTCATGAAATCATCCGGCAAGGGAAAAAGAATCTGACTCTGGTCCGGATGACGCCGGATCTAATTTACGATCAGATGATCGGGATGGGTGTCGCTAACAAGCTTGTGTTCTCCTGGGGTGGAAATCCCGGCGTAGGATCGCTTCACCGGTTACGGGATGCGATCGAACGGCAATGGCCAGTGAGCTTAGCGGTCGAAGAGCTCAGCCACGCCGGCATGGTACAAGCTTATATGGCAGGTGCTGCCGGGTTGCCATTTGGGACTCTACGCGGATTTACGGGCACAGACCTGCCAAAAGTAAATACTCGAATCAAATCGATCACCTGTCCATTCACCGGTGAGAGTCTGGCGGCGATTCCGGCGATTCGACCAGACGTGGCCGTGATTCACGCTCAAAAAGCGGATCGAACCGGGAACGTCCTGATCTGGGGGATTATCGGAGTGCAGAAGGAAGCGGCCTTGGCCTCGAAACGCATTATTGTAACAGTGGAGGAGATAGTGGAAAGACTGGAGCCGCCACCGAACGCTTGTGTACTACCGAGCTGGGTGGTTTCTGCAGTCTGCCTCGCTCCAGGAGGCGCTTATCCTTCTTACGCCCAGGGGTATTATGACCGGGATAATCGCTTCTATCAATTGTGGGATAAAATAAGCCGGTCGCGGGAGGAGTTCCTCCACTGGATGAAAGTCAACGTCTTGGCTGTATCCGGTTCGGTAAATTTCAAGGAGAAATTTTCCAACGTGGAAAGGGTGGCCTAAACATATGGATTACTCCGCGGACGAAATCATGACGGTGTCAGCAGCGCGGATGCTCAGAAACGGCGCCGTCTGTTTTGTGGGGATTGGATTACCATCCAAGGCTGCTAATCTAGCTCGACTGACTCATGCGCCCGAACTTGTTCTAATCTACGAGTCAGGTCCAATCGGCGCCAAACCATCGGTTTTGCCGCTATCGATCGGTGACGGCGAGCTTTGCACTACAGCGGATACGACGGTTTCAACCGCCGAAATTTTTACTTTCTGGTTACAAGGCGGCAAAATCGATGTGGGGTTTCTTGGGGCCGCCCAGATCGATCGTTTCGCCAATATCAATACGACGGTAATCGGTGACTATAATCGTCCGACCGTCCGATTGCCGGGCGCTGGCGGCGCCCCCGAGATAGCCGGTTCGGCCGGAGAAGTTTTCATTGTGTTAAGACAAACGCAGAAGACTTTCGTCGACCGCCTCGACTTCGTGACCTCGGTGGGGCACGGAGAAGGAGGCGATTATAGGAAACGGATCGGCTTGCTTGGTAGTGGCCCAGCCGCGGTCATAACCGACCTCGGAATTCTTCGCCCGCATCCGGAGTCTAAAGAACTAACCCTCACGAACATTCACCCTGGTGTAGCCATCGATCAGGTTCGGGCTATGACCGGGTGGAACCTTAGTTTCTCTTCGAACCTGGAAACGACGCCCGTACCCACGACCGAAGAGCTCGCGGTTTTGCGCGACCTAGAAAAACGCACGGCGACGGCGCATGGAGTAGCACCCATTTGAGACCATTTTGTTAAATCCGTTGAGAAGCTGAAGAACGCCCCCCTGAACAATATGAAAGATATATCCACAGCAGTGGAAGACCAAACGGCGGTTAAGGAGAGGTCTGCACAACTATCGATACCACTAACCGGACAGGAGTACCTCGAAAGCCTTAATGATGGACGTGAGGTCTGGATCTACGGAGAGAAAGTTAAGGATGTAACCAAGCACCCGGCTTTTCGCAATTCGTGCCGGATGATCGCTCGGTTATACGATGCCCTGCATGACCCGGCGAAAAAGGAGGTATTGACTATGCCGACGGAAGACGGGGGTTTTACCCACCGTTTCTATCGCGCGCCCCGAAATGTAGAAGAGCAGGTCGCCAGCCGGGACGCCATTGCCGAATGGGCACGAACGACATACGGGTGGATGGGGCGATCGCCGGACTACAAGGCTTCATTCCTAGCCACGCTTGGCGCCAACAACGATTTTTATAAACCGTTCCACGGGAATGCCAAGCGCTGGTATCACAAGGCGCAGGAGAAGACTTACTTCTTAAACCACGCGATCATTCATCCACCGGTCGACCGGGATAAAGCCCCGGACGAAGTGGGCGACGTCTATGTCCACGTTGACGAGGAAACCGACGGCGGCCTGATTGTTAGCGGCGCAAAGGTGGTTGCAACCGGGTCGGCACTTACTCATTACAGCTTTATTGCTCATCATGGCGCCGTTCCTCTGCAGACAAAAAAGTTTGCTATTGTGTTCGCAATTCCGACCAATGCGCCAGGCCTGAAATTTATTTGTCGCGGCTCATACGAATACGCAGCGAATCTGATTGGCAGTCCGTTTGATTATCCGCTCTCCAGCCGGTTAGATGAGAACGATGCGATTCTCGTCTTGGATCGCGCTTTCGTACCTTGGGAAGATGTTTTCATCTACGGGGACGTCGAGACAGCGAACAATTTCTTCCCTAAGACCGGATTTATTCCGCGATTCTTGATGCATGGTTGTACCCGGCTCGCGGTTAAACTCGATTTCATTACTGGACTCCTTCTCATGGCGGTCGAAGCGACCGGTTCGAAGGACTACCGCAGTGTTCAGGCCAATATCGGCGAGGTAATTGCCTGGCGAAACTGCTTTTGGGGGCTAAGCGAAGCCATGGCGCGCAACGCGAAGCCGTGGACCGAAGGAACGGTGCTGCCGGATACAGCAGCAGCCCAGGCCTATCAGGTTCTTTCTACGGAGGCGTATCCTGCCATTCGCCATCTCGTCGAAAAAACCGTGGCTAGCGGCCTCATTTATATGAACTCGCATGCAACTGATTTCAGTGTCCCAGAGCTGCGTCCCTATCTTGACCGGTTCGTCCGCGGCTCCAACGGCTACACCTCCGAACAGCGAGTTAAATTGATGAAGATGTTGTGGGACGCGGTCGGGAGTGAATTCGGTTCCCGGCACGAATTATATGAAGTGAATTACACCGGTAACCACGAAGATATCCGCCGGCAAGCTTTGTCCTATCTGAATGCAAGCGGGATCGCCGACGAATTAAAGGCTTTTGCTGAGTCGGCCTTAGCTGAATACGACCTGAATGGTTGGACGGCCGCGGATCTGATCACGCCGACTGATGTAAACGTGATTAGGCGAAAGTGAGAAGAGGACCGGTCTTACTTGTTAGCTCAACAGGTCTCGGCCTGAGGAGAATATAGATGCACATTCGCTATGCAGCTTCTCTATAAAATAGAGGACCTGGTGTTAATTCCTGGTCCAGTGTACTTGGCAATCGGCGTATTCGACGGGGTCCACGTCGGACATCAAGCAGTGATTGGCGGTGCAGTCCGCAGTGCGAGACAAAGCGCAGGCAGGGCTGTTGTGCTCACATTCGATCCCCACCCTATTCGAGTATTAAGGCCGGAGAAGGCGCCTCGCATTTTGATGACTCCTGCTAACAAGAGGCGCGCAGTCGAAGAACTCGGCGTGGACGCGATGTTGACAATTTCGTTCACCCGCGAATTTTCAAACATCTCTGCGGAGGACTTCGTACAAAGGCTCTTTCAGAGCGCAAACAGTCTTCGCGAGATTTGGGTTGGTGAAGGGTGGCGCTTTGGAGTTAACCGCGCCGGCGGGATGAGTTTGCTTCAATCGATCGCCCAACGCCTCGGGATTAAAGTGACGCCGGTACCGGCCGTCTTGGTCAACGATCAAGTTGTTAGCAGTTCATGGATTCGGGCAGCGATGGAGCAAGACCGGGTGGATCAAGCAGCGTTCTTGCTCGGAAGACCGTTTGCGCTCGAGTATTTGCGCCCCACAGGGAAGCTAACCGGACCTTGTGAACAGGCCGCTCGAGCTCGTCTGTGGGCCAAATTGATGCTCGACATGGAGAGACGGGTCGAAGATCGAGACTCGTTTGGCGATCTGGGTTTTTAAGAAAATGTCTCATCTAGAATCGATCGTTCCCCTGCTCTTTAAGCGGGCGTTGGGCCAATGGGCAAGCGGCGTCACCGTTATCACGACTCTGCGGGAAAGCGTACCGCATGGGATGACGGCTAGTTCGTTTAGTTCGCTTTCATTGGACCCGCCGCTTGTATTAGTTTCAGTGGATCAACGTGCCCGGCTGCATCATCTACTGCCCGAGACGGGGAGGTACGGCGTCAGCATCCTCGCCAAAGGTCAAGACCTGCTTTCTACCCACTTTGCAGGTCGACCAAATGATAGCCTGCAGATCCCATGGATACAGGCCGAAGGCCTTCCTTTTCTTGATGGAGCGCTGGCGCACTTGGCGTGCGATGTATTTGACGCGCTTCCAGGTGGCGATCACATTATCTATATTGGACGCATCACTCATGCCCAAGTCTGGCCGGATCGCGAGCCGTTAGTATATCACAGTGGAAAATACTGCACCCTCGGTACTTTCTAAGGAGAGTAAATGAACGACGTTTTTATCTGCGATGCGATACGAACTCCTTTTGGCCGTTACGCCGGAGCTTTGGCGTCCGTCCGAGCGGATGATCTCGCTGCGATTCCTATCCGCGCATTGATCGATCGAAACCCGAATGTCGATTGGCCGGCGGTAGACGATGTGATTCTGGGCTGTGCGAATCAAGCGGGTGAAGATAACCGCAACGTGGCGCGAATGGCGCTTTTGCTGGCTGGGCTACCCCATAGGGTGCCTGGCAGTACGGTTAACCGCCTTTGCGGTTCCAGCTTGGATGCCATCGCCATGGGGGCCCGAGCGATCAAAGCCGGAGAAGCGGATCTGATTATTGCTGGCGGGGTCGAAAGCATGTCCCGCGCACCGTTCGTTCTCGCTAAGTCCGATACCGCGTTCAGCCGTACCGCAGAAATGTACGATACCACCATCGGTTGGCGGTTCGTTAATCCGCGGATGCAGAAACTTTACGGGATCGATTCGATGCCGGAAACCGGAGAAAACGTGGCCGAACAATTCCGGGTTAATCGCGAGGATCAAGACGCTTTTGCTCTGCGTAGCCATCAACGTTGGGCCATCGGTCATCAAGCCGGCTTTTTCACGCGCCAGCTGGTTCCGGTCGAAATCCGGCAGAAAAAAAGTGATCCCATAATCGTTGCTATCGATGAACATCCTAGACCGGACACGACCCTGGAAGCTTTATCGAATCTCCGAACGGTAGTTAAACCGGGCGGAACGGTAACTGCCGGGAACGCCTCGGGTATTAACGATGGAGCCGGTGTGGTTTTATTGGCATCCGAACGCGCGATGGTAACGCACCGGCTAACTCCACGCGCTCGCGTGGTAGCGGCGGCGACGGCTGGGATAGAGCCGAGAATCATGGGGATGGCGCCGGTCCCGGCGACCCGGAAAGTTCTGGCAATGGCTAAATTGGAACTCTCCCAAATGGACGTCATCGAATTGAACGAAGCTTTTGCTGCCCAAGCTTTGGCGGTGCTACGTGAACTTGGCTTACCGGATGATGCACCTCACGTAAATCCGAACGGAGGAGCCATCGCGATCGGACATCCGTTGGGAGCCAGCGGCGCTCGCTTGGCCACCGCAGCGGTAAACCAACTCGAGGTCATCAGTGGCCGCTATGCACTTTGCACCATGTGCATCGGTGTAGGCCAAGGAATCGCCATGATCCTCGAGAATTGCGTCGGATTCGTCGAAAATGTTCTGGAAGCAGACGCCGAGCAGGAACTCGAACCTGATGAAGAGGATCTGTTAAAGATGCCGCTTGCGGAACGAGGCGATGTCTTGGTGAAAGAAGTGCGAACTGATTTAGAGAAAGCGTGACCACGGATCGGAGGGGCGTTGCATTCCGCTCGACCGGCTCGAACTCACATCGACGCCTCAAATTGTATTCAGGTATTGCGTTTGGAAAGACCGACGCCTCGGGGTTGGAACACGTCTAACACGCTGCGGTTGAGCCACGCCCAAAGGGAGCCGCGGCCGGATAGGTCTTTTGGTGGGACGCGCGATAGACCGGTTTAGAATTCAATGGTTTGATATCTCTATTGCGGCTCCCCTCCGTTTTGGGCTTGCGATGCCCCATCCCCTCACCAGATTGACAGCGTCGTCCTATCGGCTTTGGTATTAATCACAATATAATGATACCAAAGCCGGGCTTAATCTGGAACGAGGCATACAAGGATCGAGATGTCTGAGCGTTGCGAACGTGTTGCCGACGCGGGAGAACTCGAACGTAGTCGTCCAAACTTAACCGCATTCATTGTTTGCCTGGGGTGCGTCGTCGTTCTGCTCGACATTTCCATCGTCAATGTCGCGCTCAAGCCAATCGCTTCGGGATTGGGTGGCCGGCTCACCGACCTCCAGTGGATCGTCGATGCTTACACTGTAGCTTTTGCCAGTTTTCTTCTTACCGCTGGTACCGCCGGGGATCGCTTCGGAAATAAACGGATTTTCACCGCGGGATTTCTCGTTTTCACTGTCGCCTCAGTCGTTTGCGGAGCGGCCACTAGTCTGCCGGCATTGATCGGCGCTCGAGTGCTTCAAGGCATCGGTGCAGCCCTCATTATCCCTTGTTCGCTTACCTTGTTGAATCATGCGTACGATAATCCAGGCGAACGAGCCAAGGCATTCGGCTGGTGGGCCGGGAGCGGCGGAGCGTCAGTCGCGGCCGGTCCGGTTATCGGTGGCTTTCTCATACACAGTTTTGGTTGGCGCAGCATTTTTTATGTCAACATTCCGATCGGTTTAGCGGCGCTTTTCTTGACCTATCGTTATATCCGCAGCGAGCAGCCAAGA
>DASUWQ010000197.1:0-6415 GCA_036378375.1 Chthoniobacterales bacterium | reverse complement strand
ATGAGTCCTCCAAAGGTCTCCACACCTAGTGACAAAGGAGTGACATCGAGCAGCACGACACTCTGAATCTCGCCAGAAATGATGCCGGCCTGGATCGTCGCGCCGATGGCGACCGCTTCATCCGGATTTTGAGAGGTGTTCGGCAGCCGTTGAAAGATCTCCGCGACCAACTGGCGGACAATTGGCATTCGGGTAACTCCACCGACGAGGATAACCTCATCCAGGTCGCGAGGGACCACCTTTGCGTCATCCATCGACCGCAGACAGTGAGAGCGGGTCCGGCGGATAATCGGCCGGGTAATCGCTTCTAATTCTTGCCGGCTAAGCAAGTAGTTGAACCGGCGATTACCGGAAAGAAACGGGATTTCGATTTGCACCCCGTTTTCCTCGGACAACCTCAGCTTGGCATCATGCGCCAGCTCGCGGAGACGCGCCGAAAACAATGGGTCTTTCAGCTCATGCCGGATTTCCGGGTAGCGGGCAGTGATGCGCTCTTCCAGGAGACGAACTAGATCCCGGTCAATATCGTCCCCTCCTAAACGAGTGTTCCCGTTAGTCGAGAGAACGCGAAAAACGCCCTCATTGAGTTCCAGGATGGAAATGTCAAAAGTGCCGCCGCCGAGATCGTACACAGCAATCTTGGCCCGGTCCTTTAACCGGTCGAGTCCGTAAGCCAGAGCAGCCGCAGTCGGTTCATTGATGATCCGCTCTACGGTGAATCCGGCAGCTTCGCCGGCTCGTTTGGTGGCTTGGCGCTGTAAATCATTGAAGTACGCAGGGACCGTGATCACGGCCCGGTCGATCGAGGAGCCGAGAGATTTCTCCGCGTCCGCCTTGAGCTTGCGGAGAATAATGGTGGAAACTTCCTCTGGGGTGACGGTTTGGTCTCCGATAACGATGGTGGTCTTTCCCTGAGCATCGGCGACTCGAAACGGAAAATTGTCTTTCCCAGTCTCACCCGGACGAATCCCCATCAGTCGCTTAACTGAAAAAACCGTTCGCTCCGGCGAGATGGCTTTCATCCGGCCGGCTGGCCGTCCTACCAGCGGTTCACCCGAAACTGGGAAGTGTACGGTTGACGGCGTCAAACGGAAACCCTCGGAATCGGCTAACAGGATTGGAAATCCCGAGTCCATGACCCCGATCAAGGAATTCGTTGTGCCTAAATCGATACCGACGATTTGACTCATAAGCCTGCGTATCTCACCAATCGTCATCGATTGGTGAGATACGCAGGCTATGGCAAAATCGCTCGGCTCAGCCTCGCGATTCTGCGGGTTTGTCGGTTCAAGAACTGATGGATACGCATGGTTTTAAAATGTTTCGAGAAAGAATTTGCAGCAGAATGTTCCGGCGTAAGCCGAACATTGTGCTGCCATAGCCAGCACTGCTTTTTAAAGCATGCGCTTTAGAAAGCAATGCCGGCTAACCGAAGTCGCCTTTCGCTAATTTGCGCAAGCCATTTTTCAAGAAATCGTAAATCGCAGGCAATCTGCGCCAATGAATCACGGTCCGCCGGGCGATCGCTCGGCCATCTCGCGTCGATCTCGCCCATCGCCTGAAGCAGTCCTTCTTTTTCCCGGGTAAGCCCTTGGAATATTTCCTCTAAATCTGCCAAAGTGGATTGAACTTCCCGGATCTTAATGGCGCGCAGCAGTGAGCTGGTTTCTTGGGTGAGTGGCTGAAACATACGGTCAAATTGCTGCAAACCCGTTGCCATTTTCCCAAACCAAGCGCTGACTCCGGCACTTGCTGCTTTCGGCTGAGGCTCCTGACCTGAAAGCGCTAACAGATGCAAGATTCTCGACGCCGGATCACGCAGCGTATTGAACGCCTCGTTCAAGGTCGCAAAATCGCCATCGGCCCCGCGATCTGGATGGCTGGTTTTGCTTTTGTTCGCAAATAGATCGCCCAGAACATCTACATCAAGCACCGGCCGCGGTTCTAGACCAAACACCGCAAAGAAATCGATCATGCCGAGAAACTCTCGCCGCAAGAGCAATGAGCCACAGCGTTAGGATTGGTCACTTTGAACCCTCCCTTCTGTAGGTCGTCGCTGAAATCGACAAGCGAACCGCTGACAAACAAAGCGCTCTTTGGGTCAACGACCACTCGAACCTGATTTGATTCCACTAGAATGTCACGATTCACTGGGCCGTCGACGAGGTCCATTTTATATTGCAACCCTGAACAGCCCCCTCCGATCACCGCTACCCTGAGCGCTCCCGTAGGTCGACCCTGACGTTCCAGAAGCTGGGCTAACTTGGCGGCCGCCTTTTGGGTGACCTTAACCAAGCGCTCATTACCTATTTTGTACCTAACCTCGACTCCTGGATTCACCAGAGAATATGAAGTCGGGCTGCCGAAAATCAAACCCTCTGCCATACTGACCGAACCCTGGGGATCAAAGGCAAAATCTTACGCAAAGACGCAAAGGCGCAAAGGTACAGAAGGGTGAGCGGTTATTCGTGATTGGTCGTCGGGCAGATCCGAAGGGCGTTGCAGTTTCGTATTGCCCAGCGGACCATCGACGCCGCAGTGGTTTGCAACTAATGCGTTCAGGCTAAGCTCAGAGGTTATTTTCACTCTTCTGAACTTTGCGCCTTTGCGTCTTTGCGTGAGGATTTTCTGTGGGTTTATCCCTTACGGATGACGATTTCGACTCGGCGGTTAAGTTGCTGTTCTTCGACGGAGCGATCCCCTGGAACTAACAGCCGACTCTTCCCGTATCCTTGGGTTTGAATCCGGCCAGCGTCTATGCCCATGTTCTGCACTAGCCAATCCTTTACCGTCTCAGCGCGTCGTTCGCTCAATTCCATATTGTATTCGTCGCTGCCGAAAGAATCGGTATGCCCTTCCACTTTGAATATCGCCTGTGGGTTCCTTTGAATTAGTCGGCCGAGTTTTTGCAGGCTAGCCGTGGCGCCTTCGCGAAGATTGGCCGAGTCATAGTCGAAGAGCAGGTCCGTCGGCATCAAGATTGGAGCAGTCCCGCTACCGACCCGGCCGGGTCCCGACAAAAGTTCATCCAGGTTACTGAACCCTGATGGAATACCTGACTCGCCCGAGATATTGCCGTCACCCGATTCATCGTTAGCAGCTCTGCCAAGGTTTTTCTTGTTGCCACTCGCTATCTTAGGCCTTGGACCGGTAACGCCCGGCTTTTCATTAATAAGCTTTTGCCTGCTATCGCTGAGCTCCTTGTCCATGACCAAGGCGCTCTCGGCTTCGGCTTTCGTGGCGGCATTCCGGGCCGCTTGTGTATCGACGGTCGGTTTTTCCTTGAAGTCCGGAGTTTGGGGCGTGCTGACTTGAGGCGCTACCCGGATCTCTTTCATGTCCTGCTCGAAGGACCCATCAAATTGTGTAACCCCTTTCGCGCTTCCCCCAGCCGCGCCGTCGTTTGTGAGCGATTTACTTTGCTGACCCTGAAGCTCCAGCAATTTCTCATCGACTTGCACTCGATTAACATTGAAGGCCCTTGGCACCAGCCGAGGAGTATTTGGCGTTTCGAAACTGTGCAGAATCTTTCTGCTAAAACCGAAGAAAAGGGCGCCGTGTAGGACCAGCGAGAGCGCCGCTGCCGGCAATAACCAGCGCATTAGCGAAACCGAGCTGTCCGCTACGTTATCATCCAAAGAATACGACATAGTCGGCTCGGCTAAGATAACATTTCGTACGACGGACGCCAGTTGCGTGATTGGGCGGCCTGGCAAGGGGGACTGCGAAGGTAAGCAGTGTGCGGCAGACCGACCGCCGGGAAAAGCAGCACTTACTGCTTACTGCTTACTTTTTTTCAAGTGATCTGCTCGCGCAAAAACGCCGGTATCTCCGCGATGGCCAATCGTTTTTGCTCCATCGAGTCGCGATAGCGGACGGTAACGGTGTCCCGGTTTGCGGGACCGTTTTCTCCAATCGTGTCGAAATCAACGGTGATCCCGAAAGGGGTTCCCGCCTCATCTTGCCGGCGATAACGGCGGCCGATTGCCCCAGTCTCATCGTAGAAGACCGACATTCCGCCGCGCAACATCTCTACAACCTCTTTGGCCTTCTTTACCAGCTCTTCATTGTTCTTCAGCAACGGAAATACACCACACTTGATCGGTGCCATGCGAGGGTGCAGCCGGAGGACAGTCCGAGTCTCGGATTTACCTTTTTCGTCGGTTACTGTCTCCTCGTCGTAGGCTGCACAAAGCAACGCCAGCAGAGTGCGATCGACTCCGGCGCTTGGCTCTACCACATGCGGAATAAAGTGGGTTTTGGTTTCTTCGTCGAAATACTCTAAAGGCTTACCACTACTCTTCTGGTGTTGTGTTAAGTCGTAGTCAGTTCGATACGCGACACCTTCGAGTTCCTGCACACCGAATGGAAATTCGAACTCGATATCATAGGTGCCCTTTGAATAATGCGATCGCTCGTCTGGTGGAATCTCATGAACGTGTAATTTGTCCTTGGACAAGCCGATATCTGCATAGAACCGGAGGCGCTCGTTTAACCAGTACTCCAGCAACTCGAGTCCTTGATTTGGAAAGCAAAAATACTCGAGTTCCATTTGCTCAAACTCGCGCGATCTGAAAATGAAATTGCGTGGGTTGATTTCGTTCCGAAACGCCTTCCCAATCTGGGCGATACCGAACGGGAGTTTCTTGCGTGAAACTTCGAGTACATTTCGAAATTGTACGAAGATCGCCTGAGCCGTTTCAGGTCGGAGGTAAGTGACAGCAGAATCATCCTCGGTGGCGCCCACGAAAGTCTTAAACATCAGGTTAAACGCCCTGGGCTCAGTCAGATCGAGGCTGCCGCAAACGGGACACTGCTTTTGACCGTTCTTCTCCGGCAATTGATCTGCCCTCAGCCGAGACTTGCAGTTGCGGCAGTCCACCATCGGGTCGCTGAAAGTAGTTTCATGGCCGCTGGCAACCCACACTTGGCGATTCATTAGGATCGATCCATCGAGGCCAACGACATCGTCTCTTTCCCTGACCATCCGGCGCCACCAAAAGTCCTTGAGATTTCTTCTTAGCTCGACCCCGAGCGGGCCGTAATCCCAGCAACCGTTCAATCCACCGTAAATTTCGCTCGATTGAAAAACAAAGCCTCGCCGCTTGCACAAGCTGACTATCTTTTCCATTCGATCTGAAGCGGCCTTCTTTTGGCTCATAAGAGAGGTGAAAAATGGCACAGCCTGGGTGCCTGGCAAATGCATACGTCATTTGCCAGGCACCCAGGCTACAGCAGCACATAGTCCGGTTAGCCGGACTATGTGCTGCCATAGCCTTTATCCACACGAAATGACTGATGCATTCCAGGAGGATAAAGGCTAAACTTGTCCAGAGAATGCCGAAAGAGCCCATTGATCCCGCCGAGCAGTCCATCGGTGATGGCTTTCAAAAGTTAGTTCAACCGGAGAAGAAGAAGACGCCGCCGGGCGTATGGGTGATCGTCGGGCTGGCGATCTTGTTTGCCTTGATCGCGTTTGGGATCGCGGGCTTTATCGTATTAGAAGCCGTAGTGGCAAAACGCCACAGCGGAGAGGCCTCGCCTGTCGCCGCGAGCGCTTCACCGTCGGTTTTCGCGAAAATTAGCCCCACCGCCGCTGCGTCAGCAGAGACACCCAGAAAGCCCGAATCGCCGGCCGCTCAGTCGAGCGCCACCGCTGCCTTAGAAAACTCGCCCAGCGAAACCTCGGATTCGAAGGAAGAAGCGGATACTCGCCAGCAAGTGCTGACTCGAGTTGATCTGATGCGCAACATCTCTCAGAAAGAGAAAGATCAGCTCTACGCTCAGATAGTACGGGCTCATGGTTTTACTAAGATCGCGCTTATCCCATTCCAAAGTGGCCGCACCGCAGCCGGTTCAGCTCAGATCGATGATCTGGTGAAGCGTCTCCAAGATGCCGACGTTCAAAAACTGCTCAGTGATCCAACCGTTGTCCTGATCTTCGTCGGATACGCTGATACTCAAGGTAACGAAGACTCCAACCTCGAGATCTCGCGGACTCGCGCGGAATCTGTGCAGAAAATGGTTTCGGCTCGATTGAAGCTGTCCAACCTCATGCATTCGGTGGGGATGGGAGGTCAGGAGCTCTTCGATAAAGAAAACCGGGAAAAGAACCGGGTCGTCGAGGTTTGGGCGGTCCAGCCCTGAGCCAGGGTTATAAGTTTTAGGTTCTAGGTTTGAAGTTTTAAGTTGGGCGGTCGAGTCGCGCGCAAAGATATAAGCGAGAACGCCGTCTCCAGTTCCAAGGTCCGGGCGACTTAGAACTTAAAACTTAGAACCTAGAACCTAAAACGGTCTCACCGGACGGCGGCAATTTTCCGCGTTGCTCACTCGAGGCGTATCTATTTAGATATGCTCGTCGTTCCCGCCGCTCACATGGATGCTCTAACTTATGCCGGACCCAAATCGTAAGGAC
>DASUWQ010000196.1:0-3637 GCA_036378375.1 Chthoniobacterales bacterium | reverse complement strand
CGATACGTGACATTGAAACGGAGCAATTCACCCCCATCGCCATCTCCGAAATATTTACACAGCTTGGCAAACCGGCCGGTCATACCCCTCTCAAAAATGGTTTGTCGCGGATCGCCCACTAAACAAAATCTGCCTGCAATTGGAGGTTTCCCGGCATCAGGCCAGCTCCCGAACCGCTCGTTTTGCGGCCTGGTTAGTTCCACGAAAATCTGGAACATGCGCGAGTCGGTATCCTGCGCTTCATCGACAATCACGATAAATTCACGACCCCGTAATTGATCAAGGATATCCGACTGTTGTAACAGCTCGAGGCAAACGTCGATCTGATTGTTAAAGCTTAGACTGCCTTCTTGCAGACAGCGGCTACGAAAACTCCTGGCCAAACGATCGGCGAACCACTCAGCGGCTTCCTGGAGCCACTTTACCAGCGGCGCCATGTCATGTTTAAACGCCTCGATCAGTTTTCCCCGGGTGCTGTCACAAACCGGCAAAAGGCTAAACCCGGCTTCGGCTGACATCGCCGCGGCAAATGCATCTAGCGAGGCAATCGTTCTCTTTTTGACGTCTTCAGATCTTTTATTGTTAAGAATGACCGCTCTGGTCCCGGCGCCATCCGGAATCGGCATTCGTTTAGCCGGCGCGCTTCGCGGCAGGCTCGGCCGAAACCTTTTGGCGATGTATAACAGATCGGACAGCGTGCAGACTCTCAGCAGAGAGTGAGTGACCGGATGCCGCAGCAATTCATTCAGCTCGTTGGAATCGGTCACAAACGTTTCCCAGAGCACGTTCTGTTCGTCCTCGGTTGGTACACGTGGCTGTTCTGGAATGAGGAGCCGGCTGCGAAACTCCCGAATCAAATTGAAACAGAAACCGTGGATAGTGCCGAAATAGGCTTGTTCCAGGGCTCGCAAATAGTCTAGTGCATCCGTTTCGGATGCAGTGCGCAACAACTTCTGCCGGGAACGACTCTTGAACTCGATGGCGGCACTTTTCGTGTAGGTCACCACCACCAAGCGCCGCAATGCATTTCGATCACGGATTGCTAACCGGCAAATTCGTTCCACGATGGCTGTGGTCTTGCCGGATCCTGCTCCAGCGACGACGCAGAAGTTCCGGTCAAGTTCGGAGTGGAAACGGTCTCTGGCAGCTTGGTCTGCGATGAGGCTCATGGATGTGGCGTGTTCTCTCGCTTATCGTCCTCCCGCCTTCGCAAGCTTCCTCCGTCGCTAAAGCTATGGCGGACAAGACGGCGTGGCTGGCGGTACTTGTCGTCGTCCTCGTCCGCCCCGAAGGGGCGCAAGAGAATAGCCCAGGGTTTTAACCCTGGGTATCGGGTTGCCATTGGATGCGCCCTGAAAGTGGCGCCGGACCGGATTGGTGCGGGAAATAACATTCGCGAATCTGACGACGTACACCAACTCTGGTGCCCCTTCAGGGCACATCGCTGTATGACGCGGTACCCAGGGTTAAAACCCTGGGCTATTCTGTTATGCCCCTCCGGGGCGGTAATTTGCCACGCCGCTTTCGAAGTTCGCGTCCTCATCCTTAACCTCCCTTAATCTCGTCCACCAACAATGCCCGTTTCCTCCGTAAGACCCAGACCGGAATAGTCAGCGTGGCTAACGGCAGCGCCTCGTTAATGGCGAAATCCTGTCGCAATAACGGTGCATGCCCGAAACATTGTGTCTGTTGGATCCAAGACAATTCGTTCAACTTCGCAATGATCTCGTCAGCTTTGTTAGTAAGATCTAATTCTTTCGCGGTGGCCGGCGTGAACACAAACTGACCGCAATGGGCTGCGCCCATCTCTTTGGCTAACAAGGTGTAGGCGATGATCTGGAACCCTTCGCCAGTATCGGCGTTCAAGCGCCGAATTGAGTTCGTGGTTTTGAAGTCGATTATGACAATGTCGGCGCCATCGATGTGGTCAACATTGGCTAACAAAAGATCAAAGCGGCCTTTTAAAAATAATTGCAGCTCGGGCACGATTTTATCGCCCGAAGAATATTCCGAAATTCCGTAAGGAAAATCTACCAACCGATCCACTACCTTCTGCGACATACCTTCAACCAGGTGAGCCGCTTTGGCGATGACCGATTGCCACCACGCGTCCTCCGGCGGTAAATTCCAGCCCAGCGCGATCTTGGTGATGTGACGATAGGCATTCGGGCCGCTGCTTTGCTTCAATTCGCGACTCTGCCGCAAATCTCCCATACCTTCCTTAAATAGATCCCCTAATGGATGACGCAGAATGACCTTCATCAGGTCATGAAGGGTAACACCTAAAGTCCTCCGGCCATCTCGTTCAAAGCGTCGATCCCACGTCCGTCTGAGACCGAACAATTGTCTAAGGGCAAAGGTGCCGGGCGCCGAAATCGCTCTCTGCAGATCCGATGCCGGCCAGGCATCGGCCTTCAGATCGAGGCTACTAAAGTCAAACAGATACTCATCAAAACCGTGCTCCGGATCGCATCGGTCCCGGCGAATCTTTCCCAGTTGTGGAAACAGATTTACGGCCTCGATGGCTGGCGGTTCAAACAGGTTCGGCACAGCGCCAAGGCTGTGTTCGAGAAATGTTATAAACCGGTTCGCGTCTACTTCTTCACCGCTCTCTTCTTTCGCATATCCGCAAATCGTCACGGAAGAACGAGCATGCTGGATTAATTGGAGGATCGCATCTTCCCGGAGCAATGCATGATCCTGAATCGTAGGCAGCAGGAATCCCCCATCCCGCGCCTGAGCTCTGAATTCCTGGCTGAGGAGCGAATCCTGTTCAACTGGACGTGTCCAAAGATCGCCGATCCCATCGACCAAGATCACGGCGTCCCAGCTAGTCGCATGCAATTGTTCCGGCGTACTCACTACAACTGGGGCGTAGCGGTGTGAGGCTCCTCGATGCCCGACGCGGCTCGGTGCAGAAAGCGAATCGGAAACGAACCGGAGAAAGAGGCCCGATGAAATAGAGAGATCTCCCAACGCGTTCCCGATTTCGCCCCAATTCGGTTGTAGCGGTTCGAGCGAGATCCGCACTGAGCGAAAGAAAGATCGATGTTGGTTCAGAAATTCTTGAAACCGGATCAACGTTTCAGACCATTTAGCATCAAGCTGTTTCCAGGAACCGTTTCGCGGCCAGTCTGGCCCAAATTCCATTATTTCCCGGAGCCACAAGTAGCCGCTGTCGGCAGACTTCGCCCCATCTCCCCCTCTAGCTACGTCGGCCAAGGCAGGTACAAGCTCCGTAACCAGGCGTGTCTGCCGCTTATCAAACTGTTTTAACAGATAGTCGCGAAAGCGTCCGTAGCTCTCCGGCCCATGCGCTAGCAAACCGAATAAATGCAGCAACTTTTCCGGAGTTCGCGGACCAGCAACCCAATCGGCTAACCAACGATGAACCCTTTCAGAGAAAGCCAGAATCGCATTCGAGCGAAACTCGTCGCTGACCGGGATTCCCGCTCCGATCAATGGCTCTACGATGGCCGCACCTGACGGTGAGTTTTGCGGGATGGCAACGGCGAGATCGCGACGGCCGGCATTGAACTCCTCTTGCACTACTTTTACCACCGCGCGGGTCTGGTCCGACCAACGAAAGCCTCGAAGCACTCGAGGAACCTTCTCAGGCGGCTGAGTCGGATAAACA
>DASUWQ010000195.1:0-4379 GCA_036378375.1 Chthoniobacterales bacterium | reverse complement strand
GGGTGAAGATTATGGAGAAAGCTTCGCGGACGAAATACCCGGATGGTGAGTTTACTCCGCCTGAACCAGTGGTTCAGGTCCAACTCTGTTCGGTATCGAATGCGATCGCAACCGATGAATGTCGAGCAGCCGGGACCGCCTACCAGATCACTTTGCCGCAGTCGATGGTCCCCTCGCAGAACTGCCAGGTACACAAGGGTGAACCGATTAATCCAAATTCAGAGCCGGCCGATAACGGGAATAATCTTCGACAGCGATTTTTGGATTCGGTGAAGAAGTTGTTTGGGGGCTAGTAGGGGGCGTCGTCTTATACTCCGCAGGAGCTAGGAGGGTGGCGAGCGGTGACGGTTAAGGAAAACGTAACATTCATAACATTTATTTACAACGTTACATTGTTCTGTTACCTTGCACTCGATCATGAGCGCAAAATCTTTTGAAGAGCTATTGGTTTGGCAGAAGGCACACGCTTACGTGCTCGATGTTTATAAGATGACTGAGAGTTTCCCTCGGAGCGAACTTTTCGGGCTTACTTCCCAGATGCGACGGGCCGCCGTCTCGGTCCCGGCGAACATCGCAGAAGGTTTTAAGAAACGAGGTCCCAGGGATAAAATACGTGTCTTTAACATCGGCCAGGGCTCCTTGGATGAATCCCTGTATTATTTGATCCTATCGAACGACCTGCATTACGCCGAAACGCTGACTCTCAGGCCCCGTCTCGACGAAATCTCGAAGATGCTCGAAGCCTACATTCAAGCAATCGAACGCAGAAATTCCACCGTTTGGCGCCCCTCCTAGCTCCTAGATTCTAGCTCCTAACTCCTGGCGGAGCCTGAGGCGACGTCCTCACTCCGTAGGAGCGGCATCTGTTTTGATAGGAACAGCAACATTATCGCTCGCAGCAACATGCCGCTCCTACGGAGCTAGTCGGATTTGGGATATCGATAGCTATAAATATTTCGCTCCTACGGAGCTGGATCTTGGTCTCTACGAAACAGCTATTTGTGAAGCGCTGCCTTACTTGCGTGGCCGTGGCGAAACGCGGGTATCTCACAAGTGATGTAACGCTTCACCGTCTGACGCCCCTCTCCCGGCTCCTGGATTCTGGCTCCTGACTCCTGCGGAGTATAAGACGACGCCTCAGACCTGCTTTTTGAAATTCAGATAGGTATAGCCGCCGAGGCCGCGCTCGTAGTCGTTCAAGATGCGCATGGCTTCGTTTGGTTTCAGGCGATCGCTTTTGATGGCGGCATCCACTTGACCTTTGACCAGGCGCACCAACTCGTTCTGATCCCATTGCGTCATGGAAAGGACGCTGATTACGGTGCTGCCTTGGATCACTTCCTCGATGTACCAGCCGCTGTCCTCGTCTTCGTCCAGGAAGATATGAACTTCGTTCACCCGGCCGAACAGATTGTGCAGGTCACCCATGATATCTTGGTATGCACCCATCAGGAAGAAACCGAGATAATACGGTTCGCCATTGTTTATCCGGTGCAGCGGCAGTGTCTCTTTGACATCTTGCAAGTCGATAAACTTACTGACCTTGCCGTCCGAATCGCAGGTGATATCCACCAACGTGCCATTCCGATCGGGCGGATACTGCAATTTATGGATCGGCATGATCGGGAATAGCTGCCCAAGAGCCCAATGATCCAGCAGTGATTGGAAGACGGAGAAATTACAGAGATATTGATCGCCTAACGAGATTTCCAACTCCTTAACCTCGTCCGGCACGTAGCGCATACCGCGGCAGAGGTCGACCACCGACTCCGCAATCTGCCAGTAAATCGTCTCGATTTTCGCCTTGCTCTCCAGGTCGAGCAAACCAAGCTCAAACATGGATTGAGCTTGTTCTTTAACCTGCTGGGCATCGTGCAGGTTTTCCATCCGGTTCTGCTTGGTTAGCGACCGTTGGATTTCGACGATATCCGCCAGCAGTTTTGGATCGGCGTCTTTGATTTGCAGGGCTAGGTCCGCGGTGCCTTTCTCAATGGATCCGAAAGCTTCAACAATGAGCACGGAGTGATGAGCGACGATCGCTCTCCCGCCTTCGCTGACGATGGTGGGGTGCGAAACTTTCTCCGAGTCAACGACATCCATGATGTTGTAAACCACGTCGCGAGCATACTCCTGCAACGTGTAGTTCATGGAGCTGTCAAAAGCGGTACGGGAGCCATCGTAGTCAACACCCAGTCCGCCGCCCACATCGATGAACTCCATTGGGTGCCCCATATGGGTTAGCTTGGCAAAAAATCGAGCCGCTTCGCGAACAGCTCTTTTAACGACACCGATATCGGGAACTTGCGACCCTACATGGAAGTGAACCAAGCGTAGCGCGTCGGCCATCCCCTGCTCTTTCAGGTAGTTACTGGCCGCAACCAGGTCGGCTGTCGAAAGGCCAAACTTTGCGTTCTCGCCACCGCTGGTAGCCCAGCGTCCGTGGCCCTTGACCTGCAAACGAACCCTTAGGCCAAGCATCGGCTGAACCCCCATCTCTTTGGAAAGCTGAACGATCTGCCGGATTTCTTCGAGCTTTTCGACGACGATGATGATGAGCTTACCTAACTTCCGGCCGAGTAACGCCAGCTTGATGTAGGTGAGGTCTTTGTAGCCGTTGCAGATAATCAAGCTCTCCAGATCGCGATGAACGGCTAATGCGGCGATCAGTTCCGGTTTACTGCCCGCCTCCAAACCGAAGTGGTATGGCGAGCCGGCATCAATGATCTCCTCCACCACCTCCCGAAGCTGGTTAACTTTGATCGGGAAAACCCCTTTGTAGACGTTCTGATAGCGGGCCTCAGCAATTGCCGATTGGAATGCTCGATTAACTGTTTCGACGCGGTGTCGCAGGAGGTCTTGAAAGCGGACGACCAGCGGAAAACTCATGCCGCGATCCCGAGCTTCTTGAACCACCTCCATTAGGTCGATGTTCAGATTCTCTTGCTGAGTCGGCATGACCTGCACGTTGCCAGATCGGTTGATACTGAAGTAGCCCGATCCCCAACGGTCTACGTTATAAAGAGAAATCGCGGATGGAATGTCCCAGCTATCAGACATGATCGCCGCAAACTAAGTGGTGCATCTTTAATTGCAATCGGTGGCTGTAAAAAGGACAAAGTTTTTCAACAGGAGCAACCAGAGGAAACAGAGGGCTACGTCTTTCACCACTGTTGTCTCAGGTTTGAGAATCTGTTGTTTTACCCATTGTGGCGCTTCTTGCCGCCATTTCCTTTCCGAGGAAATTTCAGAACTCTTCTTCGGACTCCCCCGGACTTGAGCCTTCCTCTTCCATCTTGCGGAGCACGTCAGCCATATCGTCGACCTCTTCCCAGACCTCGCGACTGACGTAGATAGCGGCCTTTTGTTGGGCCGCCATGGCGATACAATCGCTGGGGCGAGCGTCGATCTCGACGACCTTGCGCTGGTGCAGCTCGTTCTCGGCGCTGAGAATCATCCGGGCAAAGTACGTACCACGTTTTAGATCATTGATCACGATCCGCTCGATTCGCGCTCCCAACGCCATCAGGATGTTGGCCATAAGATCGTGGGTCAACGGGCGTTCCTTCTGTGCGCCGCGCATGAACATCGTGATAGCCTGACCAACGGTTTGGTCGACGTAAATTACAAACACCTTTTCATCGTTCCCGATGAAAACTGCGCACCCGCCAGTAGTCGGGACTACGGCCCTGACTTGGACTTCGACGACGGGTTTGCTCATTGAGCGAAGTTACTCGTGATGGCTGGATCACGTCAACGGCACTAGGGAGAAATTCTCGTGAGTGGCCGATAATGAAGGACAGATTGCGGTCGAGCTCGCCCAGCGCCTGGAGGCCACGCCCGCAACGGCTTCGCGTAGCGATGCGGGCGGGGGAGCCGCTTTTGACCGTTGCCGGAACCTGACCTGATCATGCAAATAGATGTGGTAGAGGCGAGCAGGTTCTTTAGCGGGTGGCTCCCGCGAACGTTTCACGGCGTTGTTTCACCTGGTCGCGTGGGGCTCAGGGAACAACGAATCTCCATTGGCATAAGGGCATCCGGGGCCGTTCGCGGGAGCCGCCTGCAAAGCACTCGCCCAGGCAGCAAACGCGAGGCTTCAGGAATTTGCGCGCAAACTGAGTTCGGGTGAAAGCGGCTCCCCTCCAGGCGGTCCCGCGCCGCCGCGTCACCCGCTCCCTTCTGAACCTTTGTGTTCTTCACCGTCGTTCAGAATTTCAATGATACGCTCCTGGATGGCTGCATAGAAATTGATCTGATGGAGGACCAGTTCTCGCTGCGAAAACGTCCTAGGTAGTTCGAACGTAGAGAGTTCCGCTTCGGAAAACTCGAACTTGGCAGCCAAAATCAAACGGGCCTGATTCAGAGTGTTCAACCAGGATTCA
>DASUWQ010000194.1:0-9401 GCA_036378375.1 Chthoniobacterales bacterium | reverse complement strand
GCGAGGTCACGGTCAGCCAACGAAATGGGCCCTGACTAAAATCTGCCTTCTTAGCAAACCCCAATACCTCTGTATAGAAGTGCAGAGCCTTCTCCTGGTCGTCCACGTATACGCTGGTCAATTTGATTTTCATGTTCGTTTGTTCCGTTCGCTGCATATACGCAACATAGCATATACTTGTCAAGGCATGTACTGAAAACACCTTAATGGGTATGCCAGACCCGCTAATCGTACTCGTCCTCGATTGGGGTTTTTTCCAGACCGTTCTGAATGCCATTGATCCACTCTCACCTTCGGAAGCCCGTATCGAACCGTAAAATAAGTCGAGCAAATTTCTTGTTGATTCTACACTCAATCAGTAGACATATCCTATTCCATACTGCCTTAATAGACATTCCAATGAATTCGGTGCAACTGTCCACGAATCAGTCTCTTACGCCTTGGATTGGCATTACCAGCGAGATCCTGCTCGGCGTCCTCCTGCTCGCGCTCGTCTACTACGTTAAAGTCAAACTGGTGCGAAACACCAAAGACTTTGTGATCGCCAATCGCAAAATCGGATTCGGATTCGGTGTGGCAGGGCTGATCTCAATTTGGACCTGGGCAATGGCCGTAATGATGTCTGCTGCCCAAACTTATTCGTTCGGCCTTTCGGGGCTATTCTGGTTCACGGTCCCAAACGGCTTAGCCGTGATCGCCGCGATTCCTTTCGTTCGCAAAATCCGGACTCTGATGCCGGATGGGTACACAATTCCAGAATTCGTTAAGGTTCGCTTCGATGGGAATGCAGTTGCCGGCGGCGTCGTGGTCCTCGGTGCCTTGTTCGGATCATTGATCGAAGTCATTATCAACATCAAGGGGACCTCACTCGTTATTTCGAACGTTTTTGGCGCTGATCCACGGTTTGCTGCAATCGTCGGCCTGCTGGTCGTCCTCATCTATTCAATCCTTGGTGGTCTATGGGCTTCGATCACCACGTCGGCTCTATCCACCTTGCTGCACACGGTTCCATCCGCGATCATTCTGGTAGCAGCGTTGCATTACGCCGGGGGCGTAAATTCCGTTTGGCATTCAGTGGCAGCGCAGGGAAACGATCTCTTGAGTGTAACCCGACCCGATGCGGCGACCGGCTTCGGTATCACGTTGGCTCTTGGTCTCCTAACCGCTACCATCGCAGGTCAGGAGTTTTGGCAAGTTGCTTGGGCGTTGAAGAAAAAAGACGTTAGTCGATCGTTCTTTTGGGCAGGTGCATGGTTCTACCCGATTCCGATCTGCCTGGGTCTACTGGGACTGATCGGGCTCGGCTTGCATGTAAATGTTAACACGCAACTTGGTGGAGATGCCGCCGCGGTTGGTCCTTACCTCATCTCACACCTGGGAATGCCGACCTGGCTGGTCATTCTTTACGTGATCGTAATTTTGTCAGCGTGTTATTCGGTTATCGATAGCGCCTTCACTGCGACGAGTTCGGTTTTTGTAGTCGACATTATCAAACCGCTATTCCCTAAGATCAGCGAAAAACAATTGTTCTTATGGGCTAAGGTTCCAATGTTCTTTACCGCGATCATTGCAGCCGCCGTCGTTTTAAGTGGCGTGGATTTCGTGACGATTGTGTTGACGAGTTACGCGATCCGGACCGCAATTCTCATTCCTCTAGTTCTAGCTTTATTCTGGTCGCGCACCACTGGGTGGGGATTTGTGGGAGGCACCATTCTTGCGATCGCCATCGGTATGCCGATTCGATCGGCAGCCGGCGAGCTCTTGGGGTCATTATCAATTCTGGCAATCAGCGGGCTAGTGCCGATCACCATCGGTCTTTTGGGCAATTTCCGCTTCGATTTCGAACGGCTGCGCCACATCAAGGACGCCACCGTCTCCTCCGAGCCCGAACCTCTTCCCGCAGATTAGTACGACGCCATCACCAACAAAAGGAGATCTATGCCCACTATCTTCGTTTCTCTGACGACACTCGCCGCAATCGGAATTGGTATTGTAATCACATTCTTCTATTTGCGTTACATGTGGCTCGTACTGCAACGCGTCTCCAAAACACTGGATGAACCCGATGACGGAAAGAGCGATGGTTTTGCCCACAGTTTCATCGGCGCCATTCTCGCCGTGATTGCATCCTCTTTAGCGATTATCGCCTACGGACTCGCCCCCCAATTTCTTTACCTCGGAATTGCGCTAGCCTTAGCAAGCCCCATCGCGGTCATCTATACGTTTCGCCGCGAGCTCAATGACTGAATTTCACGGCTTAGCAAACGCCTGTTGAACTAAACCTATGGCAAAGAAACGCGCTCACCTTCTCGGATTCATCCAACACGGCGTAAACAGTCATGCCACCGGTATGTGGCGCCATCCTAAAGACAAGATTAACTGGGATTGGTCTCGGCCCCCTTATTGGCAGCACATGGCGCGTACGATGGAACGCGGTATGTTCGATGCAGTATTTATTGCAGACGAGTTAGCGCCGTATAACAACTATGAGGGCAGCTCGGATGCGACCGTGAAATACGCCGTGCAATGCCCGGTTCATGAGCCGTCCACTATTGTACCAATTATTACCACGGCGACCACGCATTTAGGCGTCGGGGTCACCCTGTCGACGGCTTTCGAACATCCCTATTCAATGGTGCGTCGGTTATCAAGTCTGGACCACCTATCCGGCGGACGGATCGCTTGGAATATTGTTAGCTCGTATTCGAAAAGCGAATGGGACGCTTACGGAGTTGAAATGACAAAACGCTCAGGCCGATATGAGCGAATGGAAGAGTATATGGAGCTTTGTTATAAGCTCTGGGATTCGTGGGAACCTGATGCCATTCTGGCCGAGCGCTCAACCGGAATCTTTGCCGATCCAGCTAAAGTTCATGAGGTTGACCACCACGGAGAATATTTTCGCTGTAAAGCGCGCTCCTTCGTTTTTCGATCGCCCCAAGGTTATCCGGTTCTTTGGCAAGCGGGGTCATCCGATCGGGGGCGCGATTTCGCCGCGAAGCACGCCGAAGCGATCTTCGCTGTCCATCCTAACGTGGACCGAATGCGGGAATACACCGATGACCTCGATTTTCGGCTCGAAAAGCGCTTTGGCCGTACGCCGGGAAGCGTGAAGCGCATTTACGGGGTGCAGACCGTTGTTGGCCTAACGCGGAGTGAGGCCCAAGAGAAATATGAACGGATTCAAGAATGTATACCGCTGGAAGGCGCTACGGCATGGATCTCCGGACACTTCGGTCCTGATTTTTCGAAATACGACCCTAACGAAATCGTTCAAAACATAGAGATACCTGGAATCCAAGGATTATTCGATTCCATCATCTATGCCAAAGGCGGCGCACCAGTCACAGTGCGTGAGGCAGCGTTGATCTATGCCGAAGGTATGGGCATGCCTCGCTTAGTCGGCACTCCTGAAGACATCGCGGATCAGCTTGAACATTTCATGGACAAAGGAGGTGCGGATGGATTTATGCTCGCCGCGACCTATACACCAGGCTGTTTCGAAGAATTCGTCGATCTTGTGGTCCCCGAATTGCAACGAAGAGGTCGGCTACGTACTCACTACTCGGGCCAGACTCTAAGGAACAATCTGCTGGAATTTTGAAACAAAATTCAACCTTGAGTTAACAATTCCGCTACCGGGTAGATCGTTACGTCGACCCGAGCAGAGTAAAGGACGCTGTCAGGCGGTTCAGCCGGAGGCTCCAAACCGTCTAACTCAAACAGATAACTATCAAAACGTGTAACCGTGGCCTCCCTCAGTTGATACGGAGAATGACCGACCCGCCCAGCTAGTATTTGACCGCCACGAACAGAGAACAGGCGGTAGCGTTCTATGAGGAAAAATTCAAGCGAGCCTGGTTTGGCTTCGCCCAGCTCATCGGATGGCCGGAATCGGTACTCTTGGACCGTTGCACAGCCTCTGCGCCGGGAAGAATATCCGATCTCTTCATTGCCGCTTTCCACCTGCATTTCGGCATGCTGATATGGGAGGCCAAAAAACAAACGGGCTGTCCAAACCGCCATGGGATTATTGGCATCGAGAGAATAGAACCAAACGCCGGGAACTCCGCGAGAGTCTCTGACGTAAGTGCGCAAATTCAGCTCGAGAAAATTGCTCCACACAAAGGGCAGCGCAACCGGCCGAACCTTTCTCATGCGAAATGGCACAATTCCGATCCAAGCACGGTCTTGGTACGTGTCGACCGATAATCCAGCGGGCAGGGTCCGCTGAACGGCAATGGGATCAAAAGGCCAATGCAAAAAAAGAAGATGCTCCCAGCGCTGTGCCATTATTCCAGGCTGGCCAACCGGCGGCTGACGCTCTCGCAGCTGAGCCTTGATCCATTCTTCCACGGAGCACTATAACATGAAAGTGGTGGACAGTTTTCCCGGTTTTGTCTAACCCCGTTCGCGCCTACACCAGCTTCAGCGGCTCTGAAGCGGCCCGTTTCGCTGCCAAGTCCTTCCGCAAGACGATAGAAAACCAATGGGTCACTCTCCCGCGAACAGAATAGTTAGATAGCTTTTTCCGACGCAGCCGGCTATCAGAAATGGATGTGATAGCGACAGTTATACCTGAGTGAGGAAAACATGAACAAATTTATCTCTTCGCGCTCGCAATTCATCATTAGCGCATCGCGTAAATTGGCGACTACCCTTTTTGTGGGGATCGCTTTCGTCACGAGCAGCTGTCCGGAGACGATTTGGGCGAACGACGGCGCCCAAACATCGAAAGCACTGCATGCTCAAATCACCCAATCACAAGCTGAAAAAGCCGCACTGGCCAAGGTTCCCGGAGGAAAGGCCAAGGCCGCTAAGTTGTCGCAAGAGAACGGCCAACCTATCTGGTCGATTGATATTCTCACGCCGTTAACGAAGAGAATCGTGGCAATACAAGTTGACGCTCGAACCGGAAAGGTACTGTCAAAATTGACGGAGCATCCTGGTGATCGGGCAGAGGACACGGCACCGAGCCAGAATAAGGGCCGGTAGTACCGGAAATAATACTGTCGGTTGATCATGCCCGGGCCCAAGGAGGTTCTTGGTCCTCTTTTTTCTAAGTCCAATCGCCACCGGCAAAACGTTAGGGAAACGTTGCCGACTTGAACGCCTATCGGAGGAACCGGCGCTCGTGCCGGTGGCTGAGCTTTGGAGTCATTGCGCGTAGCCCTCAAATCCACACGGTTTGCCTCACTGTGACGCTCGGCCTTAGTCTTACCCCGGCGTTCACTTAGTAGAACCATTCGTAGCCTGGATCCGGACTGTCCGCGACCTGATCAGACATGGATGAGTGCTGTTCTAGATAGGTTTTATTGGTGGTGGTCGGCGCGGGTTCTCCCGAGGCACCGCTGCCTAGGGTGGAACACCCGGTAAGCATGGCCAGGGTGATGGCGGATACGATCAGAACCAAGGAAGCACAATACTTGTTATTACTAACCATCGAACCCCTAACTACCTGATTTTTCATGACTCACGGTTCTCCCGAAGCCAAGACTAGGATAGACGAATGTATTTCACTTTTTTACGCAGCTTTAACACTTCTACCCAGCTCTGACTGTTCAGACAAGAAATCCGGCGATCGGTACAATCGCGGGACCGACCGATTTGATTTTCTTTTTGCTAGCGAGCCTGCGCCGTTTTCAGACCCTTAGCAAGCCACGGAACGCTCTGCCGCCAAAGTAAGAGGACGCACCGTTATGATATACAAAAACATGATTATAGCGACGGTCGGCAAAGAGGGCGCCGCCGAGTTTTCTAATATCAAAAGGCGTTTTTACCCAGCTCGACGTTTTCGTGTCGAAATTTCCAACTTTCTGCAGGTCTCGATATTGTTCTTCCGTTAAAAGCTCAATGCCCATGGCGGCCGCCATATCCATCACATTGTTTTCGGGCTTAAATTCTTTCCTCGCCTCCTGCGCGTCACGGTCGTAGCAAAGGTTTCTGCGGCCCTTGGGCGTTTCCGCCGAACAATCGCAAAAGGTGTACTCCCCGGTCTTTTTATCATGATCAACGACATCCGGTTCACCGCCAGTTCGTTCCATCTCATTGAGTGACCACAGTTTTTCTGCATTAGCTTCGAGTTTTGTTTGTACTTTCGCCCACTCCAGACCTTTGTGGCGGTTCATGTTCTTCTCAAAACGCGCTTTAACCGCTCCGAGTAGTTCTTCACGTTGTTCCGGGGACAATACTTTTTTCTTGCTGCTGACGTTGCTCATACCTTGGCTTCAGAAACATCGACGCTTCGAAAAGCATTGCTTAACGCTCGGATCAGCTCTTCACCGGTATGGATACCATGCTCGGAATAATGGTTCATCAAGTGGATAAAGGCCTTCCCGATATCAATGCGGTGAAAGGTATCAATTCCGCCTGCGGCCAGGAGGTTCTGAACACCTTGAAACCAGACAGCGGTCCTTTCGTCGATCTTGTTAAAGGAGAAGTCATCCACAAGCACGAATCCGCCCTTACCCAGAAGCCGCGCTGCTTGGGCAAGCGATTGATCCAAGGGATTAATATGGTGAAGCGACTGAACAAAAAGAATGCCATCAAACGCGAAATCATTGACGCCAAAAATATCCGTCTGTTTTGCTGAGAGCCCCAGCGATCGCGCGAAAGCAACTGCCTCTTCCGAGACATCGATTGGAAGAACCTGATGGCCCTTATCAACCAACGCCTTAGCCAAATGCCCTTTCCCACCGCCGACCTCGAGGAAACGGAGATTCGGTCGACCTTCCGTTACGGATTCGATGAACTGCAATGTGTGTTGAGTGGCAAAATCCGTCGCCTTAAGAGCGCTGTTTTTGGGAGCAGCTTCAAACTTGATGGAAGTCACTTCATCCATGTATTCGGTGATAATCGATTCTCGTCGAAAATCTAGCGAATGGGGCGAGATCTCACAGAAGGGCACAAAGATCGCAGAGCGGCATCGCCGTAACCAAAGAGACAGAAATTTTTGTACAGGAGGGCGCAGAGGTCGCAGAGATCAATTCGACTGTCCGGCTCAGCGTCGATCTGCTGGCGCAGTAGTACAAAGACCAACAATGTAAGTAGAGCTTCTCTTTGTGGCCTTTGTGATCTTCTGTGAAATTTTCCGTTCTCGTATCCAGCGCCGCCGGGTGGTGACCCATCTGCGTCCATTTCATCCGCGAGAATTTCGGGGTCGCGGTTGTTCCTTCTTCTCTTTGACTCGACATATCTGTGGCCGGCTCAATTCCGCCTCAAAATTTGCCGCCAGTCCGGGCCGAACAGTACCGGCCGCAACCAGGAACGGTTCTAGACTCAGATTTCCTTCTACCAAAATTTCTGCAGGGGGACAGGAGCGTCGCCGGCTTTCACCGTTGATCGCTCGCCAACCCGACTTAATCCATTCCCGATACGGAACAAAAATCTGGGTTGAGCGAGGAGCCGGCCGGCGACGAGCATTGCCGCTGTTAATTGGTGAGAGATAGATTGTGTCTCCGAGCTGCTCTAGAAGCTGCGATGCGTCGAACGCCAGCAGGATTTGAGGCCTTCCGCACGCGCCAAGATGGCGTTCAACTCGCTCACGATTCGACCAAAGAAAAACGAATCGATTCAGAAATCGGTACCACTCAGATGGTGACACATCCTTGGGCAGCGCTCGCGCAAGCAGAAGCGGCGGCATCGGTTTTTGATCGCGGATGGTAACCCCATTGGACAGCACGACTGATTCGGGACGATGCTGGAAGAGAATCGCTTCTCGTTCCTTCTCCGGTACTTTAGCTAAGTCTAAAAGGCGTTCGGTACTCAACAAACCGTGCTGGCGAATCGAGGGCCAGTTGGCAGGCTCCGCCAGGTGGTAAAAATAGCGGGCAGCAAATCCGGTAGGGATGAGCTCCTGCTCATCCGCTTTGTTCCCTATCGAGTAAAGGTCATTATCCAATTCGTCTCCCAATTCTTTCCTCCATCGTCAGAGAATGCCTGCTCAAAACGGCTAGAGTCCGGCTTGATGTCGGAGAAACCGTTGGGATCAAGGATGGCAAGGCAGAAGCTCGGCTACTCAACCTCAGAACCGTAAGCTCTTTCCACCTTACCTATTCGCACCTGATAGCTTTTCATCCAGCGTTGGCGCCCTAGCTTCTGAGCCTTCAGATGTTCCATCTGCTGCTTCCATCCCACAATCGATTCTTCGTCTTTCCAGTAGGAGATTACGATGTCAATCCCGTTGGCGCCGGCGCTATCCATAGCCAGGAAACCGGGGTGCTGTCGTACTAGCTCTACCATACGTTCGGCCATCGGCTCGAAACCTCCGACGTCCTCGCTGCGCTGCGAGGTAAAGATCGCGACGTGATAAGGAGGCTCAGGTGTGCTTCCCCAACCGAGGGCGGGTAATGTTGAGTTGCTCATGTTGGTCTCTTGGTTTTTGCTGCAGGTTTGTAGACACAGGTTCTAAGTTAGTTTGGGTTATTAAAGACTCGATTAGGCGACGAACTTTTCGCTGGCCAGACCAGTAACTCCGGGTGAAACCGCGAAAAGTGCTCCGGCCAAAGGCTCAGCCTCAAGCTCATGAGGTGGCATATGATACCGAGCGGAGGTGATATACAAAGTATCTAGCTTAGCTCCGCCGAACGCGAGGCAAGTAGGCTTGTGCACGGGCATCTCAATTACCCGATCGATCCGCCCGCTTGGTGCGTAGCGAACCACCCGACTGCCATTCCATTGTGCGTTCCAGAGACAGCCATCAGCATCAACACAGGAACCGTCCGGAATGCCAGGCTGATGGTCAAAAGTCGCAAAAACTTGGCGATTAGACGGAACCCCGCTGTCGAGATCATAGTCGAAACGCCAGATGACGGCTTTAGGCGTATCGGCAAAGTACATAATCCGGCCGTCAGGACTGAAGGCGAGGCCGTTCGAGCAACAGATATCGGTCAGAAGCGTGTGCACAGAGAGATCGAAATCGAGACGGCACAATGAAGAGATCGGTTTGCCGCCTCCTTCGTCAAATCCGCCGGCGAGAAATCGACCCTGTCGATCGGTGCAACCATCGTTAAGGCGCGTGGTAGGCAAATGGTTCTCAAATTTTTCAATATCTTGGCGTTGGCCGGTCTGAGGATCCCAGAAAGCGAACCCGCTGGCAAATGCAGCCACCATTCCGCCGCTCGCACACGGAGCAAAAGAGCCGATCCGCTCAGGTGCGTTTACGACCTTGATTTCACCGGACGAATCAAACGTCCACAACTCGCTTTGCTCGATATCGGTCCACAGCAATAACCCAGCACCGGCGTCCCAAACGACTCCCTCACCGAGTATATTGTGAATGTTATCAAAAACGGGTTGGATGTCTTTCATCGCTTAAAATTCCTTAGGGATGGTTAGACCTGGACAGGAGAACCAGTCGAAATTCGGTATCGAAATAAATACGTTCGTATGTATAGTTACAA
>DASUWQ010000193.1:0-12039 GCA_036378375.1 Chthoniobacterales bacterium | reverse complement strand
AATAAAAATGACGACGAAAGTTAACCCGATCCCGGAAGGCTCCCATACAATTACTCCCCATCTTTGTGTGAAGGGGGCGGCTCAGGCCATCGAGTTTTATAAGAAAGCCTTTAACGCAGAAGAGATTTGCCGGGTCCCATCACCAGACGGCAGCATGCTGATCCATTCGGCGGTCAAGATCGGCGATTCAACACTCTTCATCTACGATGAAGTGCCCAAGATGGGCGCTCTCGGCCCCAAGAGCCTCGGTGGCACCCCGGTCCGGATCCACCTCTATGTAGAGGACGTAGACGCCCTCTACAACCAGGCGGTCAAAGCGGGTGCCGAAGTCGAAATGCCGCTGGCGGATCAAGCCTGGGGCGACCGTTACGGCGCGCTCACCGATCCTTTCGGCCATAGCTGGGGATTAGCGACTCACGTGGAAGATGTCTCCTTTGAGGAGATGAAGCGGCGATTCGAAGCGGCGTGCGCGGGGCAACGCGAATAAGGCGAACCAAAAGCGAGGATTCAGGAGTCAGAATCCAGGAGCCAGGAGGCGCGGTCCCACCTAAGGAACGTGCCTGCTGGCATCGCACGATCGTACTCGTCCTCGTCGTCGTCCTCGAATCTGTTCTATAGCGCGTTTGGAATTGAAGCTCCGGCCCACTGTACAGCCGTAACGGTCTAATCTGCCAGGAGACTCCACACGTTCACGATCGAGGACAAGGACGACGACGAGTACGATATGTTGGTCTCCTAGTTCCTCTTTCAGCCGATGAGTTGAAGCCCGTAAAACCCAGACGGTAGCAACGCCGTAGACCCGCGGCTCGGCACGCGGTTTGATCTAGCGCGGGGTCTGGATTCACCAACCTCAGTAGCTTCGTTCCAAGTCTCAGGTCGTGCGGGAGCCTCGCCCTACCAAAAGTGGGTCCCACTTCTCACCTCTCACGCTTCGCTCCCCGCTGCCCACGTGACGATTCGTCGCCACAGTTGTGTGTACCCCGGCCACTCGATAAATTCTTTTGGACACCAGTGAGGACCGACATCGGAGGTCCAGGCTACCGATCGACCCTTTCCAAACGAGCCGGTTACCAAAAGTGGATTTTCGCCGACTGCTACCAACACCTCTCCTTCTTCCTTTGGTATAACCTCATTGAACCCCAGTAGGTACGGCCAATCCCCCACAACCCCTTGCAGTATCGTATGCTCCGCTTTTTTGACCTTGGGATTTACCCCTTCTGGTTTCTCTACCCGATCATCGACAGCGAGAAGTGTAACCGGCAAAACCTCCTCAATTGGTGTCCGATGGTAACGCGCCGAACCATAAATCCCCTGAAAACTCAGGTAACCGCCCGCCATGATTAATCCGCCCCCGTTTCGCACATATTCTTTGATCAAGTCCAGTCGATTCGGGACGCGTTTACCTTCCAAGAAAACTTCCGGCGGAAGTAAAAGGGTGTTCGCGCCGATATCGCTAAGGATGATAACATCGTATTCTTCTAGCCTACTCAGCTCTAACGGAAATGCCCTGGCCGCTTCATGACTCGGCTGATGGACTACCTCAATCCCCCCTGAGCTCAGCGCACCGATTAAGAAATCCCCCCCAGTCGCATAGTGGGTAGAGACAAAAAAATCGAATCCTTTCAGATGGGTCGAGCTACTGACCCAGCTTTCACCAACTAACAATACTTTAATTTCCATAAAGAGTAACTCGTGGGCCATCGACTCCGACCGACAATGTTAAAACCTACAACCTAAAACTTATAACTTAGAACTTACAACCTAGAACCTGGAACCTAAAACTTTGAACCTAGAGCCTCCTACTGACACCAATTCGCAACGGTTAACGCGATGACCTTGGTACAAGTGACCAGGTCATCGATTGACACTTGTTCATTGGGTTGATGTGCTTGGCTCGGGTCGCCCGGTCCGAAATTAACCGTAGGCGTCTTTGCGAGATCCGTTGGGATACCCATGTCCGTGTGGGCCCCCATACCCCAAAGCCGAAACGCATGCCCCGCACTAGCACATGCGTCGGCAAACGTGTTTATGATTGGATGATCCGGTTTTACTTCAGCACAATCAGCATCCAGGATCCATTCGACTCGCGGTGGATGTTCTGATAACCAGGGATCGACTTTAGCCAACGTCGCAATGTGGGCTTCACCCTCTCGTTTTACTGCCCCTCCTACCCCGTCTACGTCTTTCTCCGAAGGTAGATATTGGACGTCGATGATAATCTCGCCTCGCCCGGCCATCGAGCTAGGATGTTCGCCGCCGCGCACCTGCGTCACAATAATCTGGTTAGATAACTCCATCAGCGGATGATTTTTTTTCGGGTCAGTATGCCAACGCTCATTTAGGACGTCGATTCCGTCTAAAACGAACCTCAGCAATTTGATTGCATCCACTGGTCCTCCCGCATTCCAATGCCGGGGTTTCAATTCGGCATGTCCGCCGATCCCGTCGATCACAATCTTGCCCCAGAGAATCCCGTGACAGAGCGGCGATAGCCGGTTCCCGGTCGGCTCAGTCAATATACCGGCATCCGCTCGATAGCCGCGATCGGCTAATGCCAGTGTGCCCATCCCGCCGATTTCTTCATCGACGACTGTGGCAAATACAATGTCACCGGCGAGCGGGACATTCAGTTCCCGCAGAATTTCGGCCGCGACCAACATCGAAGCCACACCACCCTTCATATCGACTGCTCCTCGTCCATGGATAATCTCGCCTTCGCGGATACCGGCAAATGGCTCATGACGCCAATGGCTCCGTTCTCCCGCTGGGACTACGTCAATGTGGCCGGTTAAAAGAATCGATCGACCGTTGCCCGAACCCGCCAAAACGCCCGCGAGATTAGGGCGTCCTTTAAAGTTGCGGCCAAGTTGAGCGCCCGGTTTACCTCTATACTTTTCCAAAAGCGCGTCAGCGTCGGGCTCCCACAAATCTGTCTTGAATCCCGTCTGGCACAATCTTTCCTCTAAAAATTCCTGACACTTTCGTTCACCAGGACCGGCTTTGTTCGGATCGGTCATGACGATGCTCTCGAAACGAATTAGCTGTTGCAGCGTTTCCGCAATTCGTTCCCGGTTCTGGTCGACGGTATCCACGATGCGTTTATGGAATTCGTTATTCATTTGGTTTCTGCGGTTCGAATCATTCTGTCCAGAAGCACACTCCCGATGAGGAAGATCCCGACTAACCCGAGCTGCCAGATGCTATTCACGTTCAACATCTGCAGGCCGACTTGAAGCGAGGTAAAAAACAGCACGGCGGCCAGAGAACCACCTAAACCGCCGCTACCGCCGAAGATGCTGGTTCCTCCCAGAAGTGTAGCTGTCAAAGATAATAGTTCGAGGTTATCGCCGATATTCGGGCGAGCACTCAATAGCCAGGAATCCGCCACCAGACCGGCCAAAGCCGCCAGAACACCACTTAAGATATAAACTCCTAACCGGATCATAGCGACTGGCAGACCGACTAACCGGGCTGCTTTTTCATTGCTGCCTACTGCGTAAATCCAACGTCCCAACGGTGTCTGATTCAAAGTGAACTGCATCACGAGAAAGATGGGCACCACCAAAACCAAAGTATGCAGCGGGACGGCCAAGATGGATTGTTGACCGAGTGATCCGAAAGAAACCGGTAAACCGGAGATAGGCGCGCCGCCGGTCAGAGCAAGGGCGAGGCCATTGTAGGCATAGTAAGTCCCGAGTGTGACGATCAACGGCAGCAATCTAAGCCGGGTAATAATGAATCCATTGATGCTTCCCAGGAGGCCGCCAGACAGAATCCCGGCAAGCGCAGCGATAGAGATCGGTACCCCCGCTTTCATGAGCGACGCGATAACCAGTCCTGATAGACTCACGATCCCGCCGACGGAAAGATCAATCCCGCCCCCACCGGTCAGGACCACTAAGGTTTGGCCAAGGGTCACCAACGCGAGCAAGGTGGAGAACTGAAGAACGGAATTAAAATTAGCGGGGGTAAAAAAAGCAGGGGCAAACACCGCGAAAATCAGGAGCGCGACGAACCAGAGCACCAGCAGTCCGCCAAACCGGATCTGTTTAAACGCGGATATCATGGCGTCGCCAACCATTGTGGAGCGTTGCCTCGGTTCCGAGGCCGGCCTTGGGCATGGCTGCGTTCAGCCAAAGCGTCCAGGATCAGAACCCCAATCAGAAGGCCTCCCGTAATCACTTGTTCCCAAAGCGAGGGAACGCCGATTAACACAAAGCCATTCTGTAACACGCGTACCAAGAGAACTCCAAACATAGCTCCGAGCAGATTGGCTTTCCCTCCTAACACGGACGTACCACCTAGAACCGAAGCCACAATCGCATCCAGAGCGATCAGTCCGCCGGTTGACGTCTCCACATTCCGATACCGGGCCACATAGAGAAACGCGGCACACCCAACTAACAAGCCAGTAAATCCGTAGACGAAAAACTTGGTTCTACCGATAGAAACCCCGGAAAGTCGGGCGGCCCGCTCGTTACCACCGATCGCCCGGATTGCGATTCCGAGCGGCACCCAACGGATCACGACCCAGCCGATGAAATAGAAGAACAAGATATAAATCGCGGTTAGCGGGATGCCGGCGATAATGGTATTTACCGCCGGACCTAGCGTGTCCGGTAAGCCGGAAATCCAGCTCCCACCCAGGAGCAAAAAAATTGCCGCCCGATAGACTCCGAAGAGACCGAGGGTAGCAATGATAGGCGGGATCTTTCCCTGCACGATTAAGAAGGCTGAAACCAGGCCAAGCCCGGTTCCCACGAGCGGTCCGATCAATACCACGACGACGAGAGGCCAACCGCCTTGAACGCTCCATCCCACGAAAATCGCACAGATCCCTAGTGCTCCCCCCACGGCAATGTCGATTCCGGCGGTAGCCAGTACGAATGTAATGCCTAAACTAACCAACAGCAGTTCCACACTGTTGCGGAGAATCGTGATCAGGTTGTCCGCGGTCAGGAAATAAGGCGACAAGAACTGGAAAAAAACTGCTACCGCAACGCAGGCCAATGCCAGAGTTAACTCGCGCCGGCCGAACAGCCATCGTTTCCAGCTCATGTTCGATACGGTCAGAATTTATATTGATCGACGTTTTCTTTGGTAAACACGGTTGGCGGCCCAAGCAACAGTACCTTGGTCGCCGAATCGTATTTCACCGGCTGATCCAACCCCGGTACCGAATTACTTTCTGCAAATGGCTTACCGTCGATCAGCTGTTTGCCAGCCCACACGGTCAAATACCCTAGGTCACGCGGATTCCACAGCACACTGAACCCAAACGCCCCACTCTTTAGGTAGGTACGGACCGTATTTGGGGAGCCGTAACCCGTGCCGACCACTTTGCCAATCTTCCCAGCCGATTCGATGGCTTGAGCGACTCCTGGGCAAGTCGTTGACGCGACCGCGATCAAACCTTTGAGATCAGGATGTGCGGTCATGAGATCGGTCGCCAGTTGAAAGGCGCGTTGCGCGGTTCCTCCAGCAAATTGCGGCGGTAACAGGGTAATCTTAGGATATTTCTCTTTAACCCGCTGCTGCATGAAACCGATCCAGGTATTCAAATTGGTTGCGGTGGCTTCACCCGAGACGATGCCGATGGTCCCTTGTTCACCGATCCGTTTTGCCAGTTCATCGATAATGGTGTAGCCCAAGTCTTGGTCCAAGGCTTGAGCGACATAAACCTCGCGGTCACTCTTGGGTGCATCCGAATCGGAGGTAAAAATTTTAACCCCTTTTTCCTTGGCCTTTTTCATGACCGGATCGATCGAGCTCGCATCCAGCACGGAAAGCGAAACTGCGGCGACACCTTGATCGATCAGTCCGTTGACGATGCGTAGTTGTTCCGCCGGATTGGTATCGGTCGGACCGGTATATACGAACTGTACTCCGAATTTCTCAGCGGCATCTTTGCCGCCTTCCTCCATCGCGTTGAAATACGGTATGCCCACAATCTGGGGCACAAACGCGACTTTCGGCTTCGTTTGAGCAAGCCCGATTCCTGCCGTGAACAGTATCAGACCTGTACTGAGACAGGCTGACCATCGATTTTTTCTGCGCATTTCTACCTTTCTCAATGTTGCTCCCCGCCATGGGATGTTTTGAATTCCGGCTCCGGAGTCTGCCGGCCCGGTTTCCCTCCAGTAATCCAGCTAACGACTTCTTCGACATCGGTTTCAGAGCGAGCACAATCCGCCACTTTGCGGCCCCGTCGGAGCACCACGATCCGGTCAGCTACCTCGAAAACGTCATTCAGATTGTGGCTGACCAACAGGACCCCTTTACCTTTAATGCGGAGCTGTTCGATTAATCTGAGAACCTTTCGAGTTTCCGCTACCGCTAGCGCCGCTGTCGGTTCGTCCATAATCACCAGCTTAGTTTCCAGATCGAGCGCCCTCGCAATCGCGACCGCCTGACGTTGCCCGCCTGATAGTTCGGATACCAAGGCAGCCGGCGACGGGATGTGCGAGCCCAATTCATCGATCAATCGCATCACCCGATCTCGCATTCTCTTTTTATCTAGGACGGGCACTCCAAAAACCGGACGCACCATTTCCCGGCCAAGAAAGATGTTTTCGTAGACGGTCAGGTTTTCGACTAATGCGAGTTCCTGAAAAATGGTGGCGATTCCCAGTTGCCTGGCTCTACTGGGGCTATCGATTGTGACCGGCTTGCCTTCAATGAGGACTTCGCCGGCCGACGGCAAGTGCGCGCCGGACAATAATTTTACTAGAGTCGATTTCCCTGCGCCATTGTCACCGACTAACGCGACCACTTCACCTAACCGAATGCCGGCATCGAGCCCTTCCAACGCGACGACAGCGCCAAAATGCTTGGAGACCTGGGTAACTCGTAGCCAATCTTTTGTCCTGGCGCTCATTTTCGTAAGACCGGCCTTTTTCTCGCCATCCGGCTATTCATGTCCATCTGCATCGAGTCTCCCGATGACAGCTTGCGCACCGACCCTCTTTTGATCAGCTGTACGGGAAGCCGAGCTTCGACCCGTTCAACGGGTTCGCCCGCGATCAGATTTAACAGAACTTTCGTTCCTTCTGCGCCCAGATCTTGTGCCGATTGCCGGACCGTAGTTAGAGGTGGCTGCAAGACTTCAGCTAGGGGCATATCGTCAAACCCAATCAGCGATAAGTTCTCAGGAATCTTAAGCTCCGCCCGGTCCGCTGCGTTCAATACTCCGAGCGCTACATAATCACTGGAAGCAAAGATCGCAGTCGGCGGTTTCTTTGCCTCAAAAAATCGGAGCGCCGTCTCACGCCCAAAATCCGAGGTATACGGTCCGAACCGGACTAGTTGCGCGGTCGGTTTTAACCGATTCTCTTGTAAAGCGTTCTTGAACCCGGTGAACCGTTCCCGAGTGGACAACAAATTCTTTGGGCCGCCAATAAACGCGATTCGTTCATGTCCATTGTCTAGCAGGTGGCGAGTCGCGAGATAGCCGCCGGTCCGGTTCTCACTGAAAATTCTGGGTGCCAAGACCCCAGGCACATCCTCATCAATCAAAACCACATTGCGGTTTCTCTGCAGAATATCTGCCAGCTCAGGATTTTCTGCCTGGTTGGTCAGAAACAGGATGCCATCAAGTTGACGACCGCTGAGGAGTTTAAGATAGGAAAACTCCCGGTCTCGGTCATTCTGGGTATTGCAAAGAAGCACACCGTAGCCGGCCTTAAAGGCGACCTCTTCTACAGCGCAAGCCAACGTAGCAAAGAACGGATTCGAAATATCCGGAATGATCAGGCCGATCATTTTGCTCTGCCCGAGACTCAAGTTACGAGCCAACCGATTCGGCTGATAATTCAATTCCCGAACCGCACGATCAATCCGGGAGGCCGAGGCTTTAGGGAGGACGATATCCCCATTTAGATACCGGGAGACTGCCGTTGGCGACAGCTTGGCAGCCTCGGCCACATCTCGGATAGTGGTGACTCTTTGCCGGTGCATAACTGAACCTGGGATCGCCCTTTGGGCAAAGCCCGCATCTTTTGAAGCCAGATAAAGCGGTTTAGTAAACCGGTTTACAAGTTCTAGCCGCGATGCCTGCCGCTGTCAACCTCGGGAACGCTCCGGCACGAATGCAAAATGCTACCCCCCAATGAAAAAGAAGACCATGGGAATGGCCTGCGGCTGGCTTGGCACAAGGCATTGTAGGAAAGCAGGGAATTGATAGTCTCGAGCCATGAGACCAACCCAGAAGCAATCTTTGATAGAAATCATGAGGAGCCTGATGAGAGCAAACCTTTCTCGCCGCACTATGCTAGCTGCCGGGGGTTTGGCGACGCTGACCGCAGCCGCCCGCGCGGCGGGCGGTTTTGGCAATCCGGACCTTCCGGCCGAAGGCGCCGTCAACGTCACCAATCCTAAGGCGTTGACCGATCCCGGGCCACAGGATCCCGGCCTTGCGAGTTTTGAGCCTGCTTTCCTCAATCCGCCCCCCACCGATGTTAACGGCATGCCTCAATTTTGGGCGTCGTTCAACCTAGTGCCCAAACGCATTCAGGACGGCGGTTGGGCACGGCAGATCACCCGGGACGACTTCCACATCTCGACGACCATCGCGGGCGTCAACATGCGTCTGGGCCCGGGCGGCGTTCGCGAGCTCCACTGGCACCAACAGGCGGAGTGGTCCGTCGTGACCTACGGTAACTGCCGCATCACGATTCTGGACCAGGAAGGCCGTCCGCAAGTCGCGGATGTGAAGGAAGGTGATCTCTGGTATTTTCCGGCCGGTCTGCCCCATTCCCTGCAGGGCTTGGACCCGGACGGTACGGAGTTTGTCTTGGCCTTCGACAACGGCGAGTCCTCCGAGTTCAACACCCTGCTGGTGACCGATTGGATTGCCCATACTCCGCCGGATGTACTGGCTAAGAACTTCGGAGTTCCTGTCGAGGCGTTCAAAAATATCCCGTTGCACAACAAATGGATTTACCAGAGCAACCAGCCGGCGCCGTCACTGGCAACAGTGGAAGCTCAAATGGCCGCCGCGGCCGGCAATCCGCCCCATCCCTTCGTGTTTCGGCTAGGCGAGATGCCGCCGAGCCATGAGACGAAGAGCGGCACGGTACGAATCGCTGACAGCAGCAACTTCTTGGTGTCAAAGACGATTGCGTCCACCCAGGTTGTGGTTAAACCGGGCGGGCTGCGCGAGATGCATTGGCATCCGAACGCCGATGAATGGGCCTATTTTCTCAAGGGTACTGCGCGCATGACGGTCTTCAACACCGGGCCGGCGGCGATGACCGCAGACTTTCATCCTGGTGATATTGGCTACGTCAGAAAAGGGCTTGGCCACTACATCGAGAACACGGGCAACACGGACCTGGTCTTCATGGAGGTGTTCCGGGCCGAGCGCTTCGAAGAGGTTTTGCTAGCCGATTGGCTGGCGCACAGTCCAGCGGGCATGGTCGCCGAAACGCTGAACCTAGATCCCTCAATCATCGCGCAATTTCCCAAAAACCGGCCCGACATCGTGCCGGCCTGATTGCCGAGTTGCGTCTTCCTGCTGACACGCCGCCGGCAACAAAAACGGAACCGCAGAATTAGCCAAACGAGCCGCGAATAGCCGCGAACGGACACGGATAGTTTGAGGACGGGAAACAGCGCTAGACATACGCTCGGTTTACAATGGCCGGTCGGTCCGCAGATTACAGAGAAAGAAGTTTAACATCCGCAGATTACACAGATTACGCAGATTTCGGCTCAGATACTGATGTCGCTGGTTGGAGAAACAAAGCATTCGAACGGGATCCACTTCCTACTCCTTTCGATGACAGAAATTGCACTTCAAGATCCCCACGACCTCGCTTAGCTCATCGGTATGCCCCGACTCCAGGCCGAAATCTGCGTAATCTGTGTAATCTGCGGATATTAAATTCTTATGCGTGAATCTGCGGCTCACCGCCGCTTCATCCAAGGTATGGCCGCCGGCTCAGTCAAAGGTTGACCGCGAATGGACACGAACCACGAATGGACGCGAATAGACGCGAAATTAAGAAGAATAAATCTAACCGCAGATGAACGCTGATAGACGCAGATTAAACAGCCCGAAATTCTCCAAGGTAAAAATACGCAGATTTCTATGAGACGAGCAGTGAGCAGTTCCTCTTACCTTCGTTGCCTTCATTATCTTCTGTAAAAAATTCTGTCTTCTCTGTGGTGAAATTTTCTTATGTATTCCTCTCCTGATTACCTCGAACGCGTGTATGCCGGTGTGCTCGGCAAAATCATTGGTGTTTATCTCGGGCGCCCATTTGAAGGCTGGACTCAGCAACGGATTTTGTCAGAGCTAGGCGAGATTTGGGACTATCAGCATGAACGGTTGGGTGTGCCGCTAGTGGTTGCGGACGATGATATTTCCGGAACATTTACCTTCTTGCGTGCCCTACCGGATCATGGCGGAAGCGCGGATCTGACCGCCGAACAGATCGGTAAGAGCTGGCTGAATTATATTGTGGAAAACCGCAGTATCCTCTGGTGGGGCGGTATGGGTAATTCAACCGAGCATACCGCGTTTCTGCGATTGAAAAATGGGACCCCGGCGCCAAAAAGCGGTGCCATCGCAACGAACGGCAAAACTGTAGCCGAACAGATCGGCGCGCAAATCTTTATCGACGGCTGGGCGCTGGTTTGTCCGGGTAACCCCACATTGGCTGCAGAACTCGCCCGAAAAGCCGGCTCAGTCAGTCACGACGGCGAAGCCATTTATGCCTCTCAACTGTTGGCAGCGATGGAAGCCCTAGCGTTTGTTGAACCTGACCTCGATCAACTGATCGAGACGGGCCTAAAATATCTACCGGCGGATTGCCTGATCACACGGTTAGTAGACGATATCCGGAACTGGCAGCGAACGGATAATGATTGGCGACTGACTCGGGACCGGATCGAACGCGAGTACGGGTACGACAAATTTCCTGGTAACTGTCACGTGATTCCCAATCACGCCATCATCATTCTCAGTCTGCTTTATTCCGAGGATAACTTTGGTCGCGCTCTCATGATTGCGAACACGTCCGGTTGGGACACGGATTGTAATTCCGGCAATGTCGGTTGTCTGATCGGCATAAAGAATGGGTTAGCCGCGATTGATCTAAAACTGCGGGAACCGGTTGCCGACAAGCTTTATCTTTCTACTGCCGACGGCGGCCGCTGCATCACGGATGCAGTGCGCGAGACGTATGAGATCTGCCGGATCGCCCATCAACTTGGTCAAGCCCAGCCGATCCCAACTCCGAAGAATGGCGCGCGTTTCCATTTCTCGCTCGCCGGCTCTGTCCAGGGTTTTGAGGTCGAAAAAACTGAGGTGATGCGTGACACCCATGGCACCCGCCTCGTTTCTGCCTTCTCCCGCGACCGCGAGACTACAGGACAACGAAGTGGAGAGGCCGATGTTGAAGGAGCCAATTCAACGGGCCACCGCTACCTCGCCCTTGATTTCGACCCTTCCCGGCAGCTCCCTCGCATCAGAATCGCAACCCCCACGTTCATCCCGCCCGATTCAAAAGAGGCTAGTCATTACAGTTTGATGGCGTGCCCAACGCTCTACCCAGGAAACATCGTGACCGGCCGGCTGGTTGCCGCCCCAGAAAATTCCGCCAAGGTTCGGGTCACGCCCTTTGTTACCTACTATGGGGATAACGATGAACTAACTCCGCGCCACGGGCCGGAACTAACCCTCGAACCTGGTAGTGTTCGACATTTCCAGTGGAAGATAGACGAGCTGCACGGCGCGCCCATCGCACAGTTCGGACTCGAGGTTACTTCGGAAGCAGCCACCGCCGGCCGCTTATACGTGGATTACATCGATTGGTCAGGAACACCGACCACCGTGTTTCGACGTCCGCCTGGTGACAGCAAAATGTGGCTCCGAGCCTGGGTCAACGCGGTCGATCATGTCGGAACTCGTTGGGCGTCTCCTTTTCATCTCTCGCAAAACCGTGGCACCGGCCTTTTTATCCAAGGCTCGCGTGACTGGCAAAATTACGCGGTCCAATCCGCGATCATGTCCGACCCGGCGAAATCTTTTGGATT
>DASUWQ010000192.1:0-5627 GCA_036378375.1 Chthoniobacterales bacterium | reverse complement strand
GTCGACTTGACGTCGTACCTTCTGTAAGGCCAGTAGCCCGGTAACCGAGATATCCTCGTTAATATCCGCCCAATGTACGCCTTTACCGCCTGCAATCAGATTCCAGCTCTTACGCTGCAATTCGGAAGCATCCAGCAGCTTAGGATAAAGGAGTAAGTGAACTGCGACGCGGTGGCCGTCACTCAGACCAAACGTGAGGTGGTTGCCTTTAATCTCTACCCGCTCGATTACCGGAGCTAAGGCGAAAGGACGCGACCCAGCTTTGTGAAATCGGCCCTCCTTCTGTCGAGCTTGGCGAATCATGGTTGTTTTGATTTGGTGTTGATCTGCGGGTTGTCATTGATTCGTAACTTTAAAAGATTGAAAAGTCTATCAAATTAGTAAAGATTCCGTCTCGGGCCTGAAGAAAAGGTTCCCCCCTATCATGAAGAGCTGGGCCACCATCATTTGGATTTCTGAAAATACGCATTGGGTTGTCACGCGCCAGGATGACGGCGAAGGCTCGGTTTTTGAGAACGAGGAAACCGATCTAGAGATCAATCGTAGATTACTGGCGGACTGGGCCGCCTACGGAGGCGATGAGGAAGTTTTCTCGGAAGACCTGAATCGATCTTTTCACGTCTATATTCAAGGCCGCTTCCCTTCATGGCAGGGAGCGCTGAGACTAGGGAGAAGGTGGAGTGGCGATCTAACTTACTCGAGGGGTGGTTAGCCATTTTTTGGTTGACCCCGATGTTGAAGACTGCGCTCGTAAAACCACCGGTCCAAAATGCTGACTCGGTCAGAACTTATAGCTGATTGTCGCTTCAAGATGAAACGGCCAATCGGCAATCACTGAACTGTAACCATAAGAAGGCGGCGAAGGCGACCAATTATGTTGATCGGTTAAATTCAGGAAGGCTAATCTTCCAAGTTCTCAGTTAGACCCAAATCCATCTGCTAATGCTACGGCTGCAAAGCGTAACAATTGAGAATCGAAGTGCAGGTCATCGTACCTGCAGTTGATCGATTGATCAGATGATCACTGCATGACGATCATTTCCGGTTGATCTGATATTGGCAGCCCAGAGACAGAAACTTGGGTCCCGTTTTGCGACCAACTATAAGACGACAATGGCACCTGAGCTCCGGTAATCGCGTTCATCACGTAGGGTTGGATAAACCCACCGGGAACAGTAAACGTGAGCTCGCATGTGCTCGCCTGCGGCGGAGTACGAGGGTCATAGTTTCCAAACCAAAAAGCAACCACAGTTTTGTTAATCGAACCCTGATAGGCAAATGCTTTAACATCGGCGAAATCTCCGTTAGCGACCGAGTTAATGGTCACAAAGCTGGCCCCGCCCCGCACACCGGCTGTAGCCGATATAACTCGCTGGGCCACGTAATACCCGATCTTAGGTGTCGTCGGATTACTCGAAGCCACCCCATAAAGCTCAGTGCCGTTGTCTTGGAATTCGTAGATAAATGTGTGGTCGACGCCAAGGCCAGCCGCTTCCAGTAGTCGCCTGGCAATAAATTCCGCTTGGTTCGTGTTGGTAAAAGTGGAGGTGGTACCAATCCCCCATTCGGTTTCCCATTTGGGCAATTTGGTCTTCGAGCTTAATACTTGGACCCAGGTTCCGTAGTCCCGCCATTCCCATTCATAGGTTGACTCCGGAATAAATCCGTACCCGTTGCCATAGGGATGGTAAACGACACCATCCATCGAGGTTCCCATTGCCAACATGCCAGTAATTTGCGTGCCTTGCGCACCCAGGCCAATCACCTGAATGGACGGGTTAACCGCGTGAACTGCAGCCGTTACCGCGTTAGTGAGCGTTACGAGCTTCGCTTCCCAGTTAGACCCTTCGTATCTCGCGTATGCATTGTTCGGTTCATTAACAACCTCGAACGCAGTGACTAGGCCAGTCTGGGCGATCCAGGTCGCAAGATTGGACATCGCGATCGGATCGTAATTGTCCGTGTAATGGTAGTTCGGCCCCAGAATGCCCACGACTTTCAACCCATTGGCTTGGGCGGCGTTGAGCCAAGCCATATCCCGCGAAGGCAGGGTATAGACTCCTTTAGTAGGCTCCCAATTCCCGGCGTTGAGATCATCGCGAATGTACGATACGCCCGTGGCAGCGATATATTGCATATCCGGACTGATTGGCCAGCCTTGCTCGAAATGTGTGGCAAACCCAAAGCGGTCGTCACCGGCGTGCGCGGTCGTGAAACTGAGGACGATACTCAGTACCCCCAAAAACTGACTTTTCTGCATACTTACTTCGATAGGAAATAGACTGCTTACTGCGATCCATCTTATTAAGGATGATCCTCCTTTATCGGGGCGAGAGTCCTACCGATAGAAGTATTTCCGTGCAAGGGGAAACCGGCTAAACCTCTCCTATTTAATTATAGTGCGTTTTGCCCGACTCTCTGGCAACAGGAAGACGGCTGGCATCGAGTTACGGACGGCTATCCGGCATGCGATTTCGCCTGCATCCCCTCGATGCGGCCGCCAACCGGGTCTTCAATCCGTCGAAGTCGCTGAAGACGCGGGATTTGGGTACGACCGCTGGGATCACCTGCGGTTTTGGCGTCTGACCTCCGTTCTGCATGCTGGCCATAGCAGCGGAGTCGGAGGCTAGAGGACTTGATGGACGCCGGACAGGAAAAGGCTTGCGTTATATACTCAGAAAGAGAAGGCTTGGGTAGCTCCTGGGTGTTTTTGTGCGTACCCAAGGAGCGGTAACCTGCCGAAGTACAAGATTGTGCCCTCAATTGGTCCTTATGCCGAAAGTTTATCAGGTCAAGGCACGGGCGACAGATGTCACCTTAGAAACGGTTGTTGAAGTTGCGGACAGCCGTGCCCAAATCCAATTAGGTTTCGAAGCGCAAGCCAGATCATTCGCTTACGAGGCGATTCTTATTAGATGGCGAGAACTTTACCCAGAGGGGAGCTTAGATCTAGTTTTGGATCTGTCCGTGCAACGTTTACCCGACACGGAGGCAGAAAGCGTTTATCCCGGCTTCGGCCCCTATCGTTTAGGGGCGGGTGTCCGGGTGTGGATAACTGATGCGCCTCGTTCCTGGGGCGGCTTGCAGTGGGCTAGCGGTGACCGCGAAATCGTTAAGGTCATCATCAATAACCCGTTCTGGTACTTATGCGACATGGCTCCTGGTTGTCTCTGTTCGTACACAACGAGCGGTAACATGCCGAAGTACGTCATTGTGCCCTCAATTGGTGGTGGAGCTGTGCTAGATATTTGGTCCGAGGATCCGAACGAGGAAAAACGAACCATTACTTTTGAGCCGGTCGACGGAGGCAATGCCATCACGGAAGCACTGCGGTTCGCAGAACGGTACGACGCAGCGCATTCAAAGTCGTAGCGGCCGGGAGGCGGTCTAAATTCGATCGTGCGGCTGAGCTAGTCTAAATCGGAAAGGAAGCTCACGCAGATTGTAAGTTGCCCTTCGATCGCAGCCGCCAGCATTATACAGCTCGTAAGATGCGCCCTCACGTTTTCGCATCGGTCAGCGTCACGCCCCGGCACAGCACGAAGACCCTGGTTACCATCACAATAGCCCTAAAAGCAATAACAACCGGCAAATTGATTACACCCCGGGCGCTTTAAGTCCCGGATGATCACTACAATATTGCCGCGTTTGTGGTGAGTGTAACTGGTCGCACAGGAGAAAAAGGCAAATGTACAAAGCAGCCCCGTCCATTTTGATCGCCGGCCTGGTCTTCTTTTGCGGTTGTGCGTCTGCCATGACCTACACCACCAACTTTGCGAATACGGAGAATCCGATATCTGAAAGTGGCAATTGGCAAAACGGCGCGGCGGACGGCGTTGACTGGGCCAACTGCTGTACAAAGTCAGGATTGGTTTTCGGCACCGAAGACGGCACCAGCAAGAATCCATATGACGATTCTACCTCCATTCTCACCGGCACATGGGGACCGCTACAGACCGTACAGGCTACCGTATTCTCACGGAACCAGAGCAGTACCTGCCTTCAAGAGGTGGAGCTTCGCCTTCATAGTACTATGAAGGCTCACAGCTCGACCGGATATGAGATCCTCTTCCGGGCTTATCATCCAGGAGGCTATGCGACAATCGTTCGATGGAACGGAGCACTTGGGGATTTCACTTACCTCAATCAATACGCCAACAGCAACTATCATGGGATTCAGACAGGCGACGTAGTTAAGGCGACCATTGATGGAAATGGATTAATCATTGGCTACGTGAATGGCGTTGAGGTAATTCGAGCCACCGATACGACTTACACCGGCGGGAATCCAGGAATCGGGTTTTGGCTTCAGGTACGACGTGGAGAGGGCCGTGGAACGAATGCTGATTATGGGCTTTCGGCATTCACCGCCACAGACGGCGTATCAAGCGCGGAGCGAAAGTAGGTCAGGAGAGCATTTTCAAACCGAGCCGTGTGCGGATTGCCCCGGGAGACGGCATTTTGCCAGGATCTGCTAAGGTCTTAGAAAAGTGGTAAGATTTTGCGTTTCCTAGCCACTTTTTTCGTTCTTCCATGATCTTTGTTAGCCTACAATGGGCCAATGCCGCCCTGTAGAGCAGCTCGCTAAGCTTGTCCAGAAGCGACTCGCCAGTTCATAACGGATCATATCCGATCACAAGCACCCATCCCCCGTAACCGATTCTGGATCACGAAATAACTAACCAAGAAAGGGAAATCATGAAACGTATATTCAGCGGATTCAACCTCATCGGCACCATCGTGCTTTTAACACTGGCAGTTGGATGCACCATGACGCAGAGGGAGACACAGCATAAAGAGAAGCTTCTAATCGCCGCCGGCTTCAAAGTGATCGTCCCTCGTAACGCCGCACAGGAACGCAAACTTAAAGCACTCCCATCTGATAGACTGACGTTGGTCCACAAAAACGGGAAGACCTACTACGTTTTCGCGGACGCGGCTAACAATCAGGCCTATGTAGGTGGTCCAACTCAGTACCAAGCTTACACGCAGATTCGTACCGCGATTCAATTTAGAAAGGAAAGTCTTGAAGCCGCCGGGTTCGGGGAAGAAACGGATTGGGGTACATGGGGCGGATGGGGTGGACCGGGATGGGCAGGACTGAGATAGTCGCTTCTTTCTTGATCTCGTACGGGTCCCCCCATGTGCACGGCATTCTTAAAAAGTGCCGGCCTGCGGCCATGATGATTATTTATTCACTGTACAATAAATAATCGTTTATTGCTTGACTACTTTTCTAGCTCCGGCTCTAAATCGTACCCAGCGGCGCACCTCTGTACCGCTTCCATCACCACTACCTCCCCCCAAGCAACAAAGGAATGAATATGCCTTATCGCATGGAATTACGCGATCTCATATCGAGTCTAAAGCATCTCCCTCGTCTCTCTGCATCGACTGCCCGTTTCTGGCCCCCCACTGGTCGTGAGCTGTTCACTTATTGCGCTTCGATTCTAGCGCTAGTGACAGCCGGAGGCGTCTGGGGTGCGCAGCCCGACGCGAAGGCAAACCCAACACCCACGCCCCCACCGGGTCCACCTACCGAGCAGCAGATAGCCGCTGCGTATGCACAGGTGGATAACTTTTTGGGTAAGCCACGGCTCATCGCCATGAACGATTTTGGCACCGAC
>DASUWQ010000191.1:0-6150 GCA_036378375.1 Chthoniobacterales bacterium | reverse complement strand
GATTGGGCTCGGTCGCAAGTCATCGGGTGGGGATCTGTCGCACCGAAGCGAAGCCGAGACGGACGGCGGTGAAGATCTACACATCTTACCGATTGCCCGGGATGTTAGTTGGCAAACGAACCAGGCAGCGAGCGAGCATGTTATACCCTTGCGTGCCCGTACTGCAGCCGGCGCCAGGGAAGTTTATTGGTTTGCCAATCGCGACTTCATCGGCTCGGCCGGTTCGGGCGAGACTTTTTATTGGTCCCCAACGCCAGGGACATACACGGTCGCTGCGACCGATGACCGCGGCCAATCGGACTCGGTGCAGATAACGGTTGAAGGTGATCGGTAGGGACGAACTCCCGCTCTTTTGCGGCTATTCATTTACCTCGCAGGTAGGGCAGCGATCCACGGTTCTTACCGAATTTTTTCTGAAACTTTAAGCGCTCATTTCCGGTATTACCTCGTGACGACCGATGCTGCTGGCCATTGGGCGGCCAAAAAAGCCAAAAAAGTTGTCAATTGGGGCGGTTCCCGATCGTCGCTTAGAAAAGGCTAAACTGAGGTTATGAGAACGAAGACCATTTCGGATTATCCGCTTCTGATCGGAGAACTGCTGCGCCGTTCGGAATTGCGAAAAGCACGGCGCCAACGCTGGTCTGCCTTACTTAAGGGCAATCGGCTAACGCAAAAAAGCTAAATCAACGTCCAAGGACGGTTTCACCGTGAGATTTGTAAAACGGCCAAGAGAACAAAATCCCTATTTTCTTACGGGGCGTGGAAAGAAGAAAATGTGGTTTTTCTTGCTCTGGAGTCCCGCTAGAAAAAATTAAGCTCAAAGTGTGGTAACCGTCCCAGACGACTACACTTCTAATGACTTTGCCGCGAAGCGGCTATACAGAACAGTCCAGGGTTTTAACCCTGGGTTTGGCGGTTAGAAAAAGGTGCCCTGAAGTGGCACCCGACGTTAGGCGCGGCGGTAAATAGCAGGCAAACAGCCTAAAGATGCGCCTCGGTCGCCACTCGTGAGGCACATCGTTCTCGTCCTCGTCGTCGTCCTCGTCCTCGAAAGGGTTTGTTGGCAGCCATTTCGGCTGGAATTGTATATATGTGCTCCGTCCGAATTGCACCCCGCCGCGGGGTTGGAGATGCTTTCAGGGCGGATTTCGCGCTATGCAACCCAGGGTTAAAACCCTGGGCTGTTTTGTATAGCCGCTTCGCGGCAAAGTCCGACACGTCCCTTTAGGACAAATTCAGCTTGATGCCACGCGCCAAACGCCCACCGACACTCCAGCGCCCAAGAGCGGAACGCATCCGTCTCAATCTTGAGCTTGGTCTATTCTGGAGCGACGGTGACGGATGGCTCTAGGCGCTCAAAGCCTTTAATCCGATAAATGACAACAGATCCAATCCAACAGACAACGAAGATCCCAATGATGACGAAACCTAGGGTGCCGAAATTATCATTCAGATTACCGACCAGGTCCCAGACCCCGCCGGTTAGCTTGAGTTGATCTTTCAAGAGGCCGATTGCCTCGATCCCCCCGATAAAGAACGCCACCACCACAGAAACGAAGGTAATCGTTAAATTATAATAAAGTTTACGGACGGGCTTAACGAATGCCCAACCGTATGCGCCGGCCATCAGAATTCCGTCGGTCGTATCGACCAGCGTCATACCGGCGGTAAAGAGCACCGGAAAGACAGCCATGGCCTGCATCGATAGACCTTTGGCGGCAGCCGCCGCGGAAATCCCGAGGACAGCTACTTCGGTTGCTGTATCGAATCCTAGCCCGAAAAGCAAACCGACAGGGTACATCTGCCAAGGATGAGCCAGCATCCGGAATAACGGCCGGAAGAGCCGGCCTAGAAAGCCGCTTCCCAATAACGTCTCCGGGTTTTCCCGTCCTTCGTTTCGCCGCGCTTCCTGAAACGTTATCCAGACTCCCCGGAGGATAACCAGGTTGATGAACGCAATCGCCAATAGAAAGAGCGCGGAGATTGCGGTGCCGACGATGCTCCCGATTTCTCGAACGGTTTCCAACTGGTGCTGGAGTAGCATCGAGGCAGTCGCATATACAATTAATGATGCGACCACCACGATGGTGGAATGGCCAAGTGAAAAGTAAAACCCAACCGTCACGGGGCGTTGACCATCTTGCATCAATTTGCGGGTCACGTTGTCAATCGCCGCGATGTGATCGGCGTCGACCGCATGGCGCAGACCAAATGAATAAGCGAGAAGCGCCGTGCCGAGTAGGAGAGGCTTCTCGCTGAAAACTAGCGCCGCCCAAATCCAGGCTCCGACGTTGGCCAGAATCAATCCAATATAAATCGTGACTACTCTCGTTTTGAATCCCTGTGAGGATACTTGGCTCATCGAGAATGGATTGACGGAGATCGAGCTATAAAGATCTGGCTCCTCCGGAGCGGTTCTCACTACGCCTTTTCATAATCAGCAGGAGCGGTCTGATCCTCGGACGGTTTGCTAGCTCGATTGAACAAAGGAGTCAGGACTACGGCCACAATTAAATTTAGCGCCAGACTGTAAAGAGCGCTGTATCCGGGAAATGTCCAGCCAGCCAGTTGTAACGGAAACGTGCCATTGAAATTCATCGCGGCTGCCATCCAGGTCCCTGTCACGATACCTACCAACCAACCAGCTAACTGCGCCCACGGATTAAGCCAGCGGGTGTAGGCGCCGATCAAGACCGCCGGCAATGTCTGGATGATCCAGATACCGCCCAGCAATTGGAGCTGGATTGCATATTGAGATGGCAACAGCAGGATAAAGATCAATGCCCCGAATTTCACGATCAGCGACATCCATTTTGCCATCTGCGATTCTTGTTTTTCGCTTGCCCCGCGATGGAAGAATTCGCGGTAAATGTTACGCGTGAACAGATTCGCTGCTGCAATGGACATAATCGCCGCAGGCACCAGCGCGCCGATACCAATGGCGGCGAAAGCTACCCCTACAAACCAGGAAGGAAAGGTGTGCAGCAATAATGCCGGGACGGCGAAGTTCGATTTGAAGGCCTTAAATCCATCGACGAATTCCGGTAGTTTATCGATACCGAGCGCAAATGCCATCAGTCCGAGAAGGGTCAACAATCCCAGCATGAACGAATAAGCGGGCAAGAGAGCAGCGTTCCGACGAACCGCGCCTCGGCTGCTGGCGCTAAGGATGCCGGTCATCGAGTGAGGATAAAGGAATAAGGCGAGAGCAGAACCGAGGGCAAGGGTAGCATAACTGCTGTAGGCGCCGGTGCTCTGGCCGTGGGGTACGGCCAGGAGTAATTTCTGTGCTGGGATGGCCGCAAATATCTTGCCGAAGCCGCCAACCTCGATTGGTATAACGATACAGGCGGCCAACGCAGTGATGTAAATCAGAATATCCTTTACGATAGCAATAGCGGCGGGAGCTCGCAAACCACTGGAGTACGTGAACGCGGCCAGAATGATGAAAGCGATGACTAAGGATATCTCACCGAGCCAACCTTGACCGCCTAACCCGAGGCCGCCGATGACCACCTGCAGCCCGACTAGTTGAAGCGCGATGTACGGCATAGTAGCCACGATGCCGGTAACCGCGATGGCCAAGGCCAACCAGCGGTTGCCGAAGCGCCCTATGACGAAATCGGCGGCCGTAATGTAGCCGTGCTTGTGACAGACAGACCATAACCGCGGGAATACCACCAGCAGAATCGGATAGATCAGGATGGTATAGGGAACCGCAAAGAAAGCAACGGCGCCCGCGCCAAATGCTAATGCCGGCACCGCAATAAAAGTGTAGGCGGTGTACAGATCTCCGCCGACCAAAAACCAGGTGATCAGCGTTCCGAACCGCCGCCCGCCCAGCCCCCATTCATTGAGTAAATCAAGGTCGCCGCGTCGCCAATGAGCCGCCGCGAAACCCAGCCAAGTAATAAACCCGAACAACAGGGCGAAAACGATAAGAGCGATCCAATTGACGTTCTGCACAGAAGAGTGATCAGTCGGGACGAGCTTCTGCTCGTCAGCACATTGTTGTGATCCAGTTATTTCGCCTTCATTCGGTTGCAAAATAGACGATCGCCGTGATCCCGGCGCCGACGAATACCATCAGCATTTGGTACCAATAAAAGAACGGAATACCGGCCCAGGCCGGCCCAGCTGAGTTATAAAACGGGACCCACAATGTCCCCACGAATTGCACCAAAAGGAGCAGATACCACCAATTGCTGCCGGGCTTACGCTTCTTGTTGTCCATGAAGGGCGCAGGTCTGCCCAAGCAGACCATTTGTTGTAATCGTATTATGTGAGTTTTTGGCCTGCTGTCGAGGTTCGAGCATGGCTGCAGCGCTTCACGACTCCACCGGCATTTACAATCCGATCTTTCCAGTGTAAACCCGTCGCCAGGCCACCGTGAAATTCCTGGAGGCAGAATCCTATCAGCCATTAGCCCGAGAAATCTTTGGTCACTTGCGCTCCTTGATCCAGCAAACGCTTCCCGCTGCTCGGGTCGAACATATCGGATCATCTTCAATCGCGGGCGCGGTTTCCAAAGGGGACTTAGATATCTTCGTCGGTGTCGAAGTGGAAGAATTTCAAGGCGCGATTGCCGCGATCGAATCGCTAGGATTCCGGATTAAAACGAGATCACGCAGAAATGAAACGCTCTGCCCCTTTGAATCGGATGCTTATCCATTACCGGTTGGTTTGCAGCTGGTCGTGAATCGATCCGAGTTTGAATGTTTTCTAGGCTTTCGAGATCGGATGAACGCCGACGCCGATCTGCGGTCCGAGTATAATCAATTGAAGGCGCGGGCCTCCGATTTGAACGAGGATGAATACAGGCGCGTTAAATCAGACTTCATCGAGAGCGTCTTAAGCCGGAGGCCGATACTGTTCAAAACTGCACGTTTCACGGCACAACTCCTTTCAGTCGCAGACCTCGCTCTGGTGATCCAGCTGCATGACACCTGTAGCGACTTTTTCTTATTTCAGAATGGGGTGCCGCCAAGCGAAGGCGATGCTCGCGAGATTTTTGAACAAGTGCCTTTGCCATCCACTGGAGTGACCAAACTACCGATAGGTATTTTTAATTCCGAACGTTTGGTCGGAGTGCTGGATGTTTTGCGCGGATATAGAACCAACTCGGAGTGGTACATCGGCTTCATGCTGTTAGCTTCCAGTTTTCGAGGCCAGGGTCTTGGTACTGAAATCCATAATGAATTCGTTAGGTACGCTCGCAACGCGGGCGCTCACCGCCTTCTCCTCGCTGTTCTGGAGGCAAACGAGTCCGCCCGAAAGTTTTGGCTCCGCCTTGGCTATAGTAAGGTCAAAGACTGTCAGCCAATCCAGTTTGGTAAGTGTCTCCACGCTGTCACCGAATTCGAGATGGTCCTTTAGACCAGAAGGGCGCTTCGTTCTCGCCGTCGAATCCGGGTTCACGCTTGCTGTTTTTGTGCTACCGCGACCAATCGTTGTGCTTTCAAATCGTAGGGTATCCCTTGTAACGAGCCGAAGAGCTTGACGTTGTCAAAGCCGGCTTTTTTTAGCAGGTCGGCTAGTTCCCGTCCGAAATACAACGTGGTGTCGAAAGTGATCTCGGTGACTTTCTGGTCCCGAATCAGAAACCAATGCGACCTGATCCGGTACCAATCATCGAAGATTTCCCGAGTCGAAACCCAAATACTGCCGTCCGTTCGTTTTTCCACTGCGCTGGGTGCAAACCCTCGAGCAATGACTTCTTTTCCCATGACGTCAATGATGAAGAAACCGCCCGGCGTCAAAGAACGGAAAACATTTCGCAGCACTGTCAGATCCTCCTCGTCGCCAAAGTAGCCAAACGAAGTGAATAGATTGATAGCGAGATCGAATGCGTCCGGACGAACAAACGAGCGCATATCTTCTTGTACCCATTCGATGTCCAGTCTTTCCGATTCCGCGCACTCTCGCGCCTTCTCCAATAAGAACGGGCTTCGGTCAACGGCGGTAACTTTGGCACCAAGTCTGGCGAGAGGAATCGAATGTCTGCCGGGAACCGCAACACAAATCGAGGACCCTGCGAAAAGGTGATCCGGTCAATTTCGCGAACTCGGTTACTTCTGCCTCTCCACCTGCGAATTTCTCCGCAGCGAATATGAATGGATAGGTCGATTCCCAGAAATGCTCGTCTTCAAA
>DASUWQ010000190.1:0-4426 GCA_036378375.1 Chthoniobacterales bacterium | reverse complement strand
ATTTGGCAAACAAGTCCCACTTGAGGCGACTGTAAGCGGATACCTCGGCGGGATGAGATCCTGCTTTTGCGGATGGTCCGATTCAATGATTCGATCCAGGGTTTTCATTGATGCCATCTCCTTCAGATTCTAAATCCGATTCCTTGGGAGGCTCGCGAACAGTAAGCGCTCGGATAGTGAAATAAATCGCTACGATGAGAGCGAGTGCGGCAGCCGCGAGGCAGAACCAGGCAAGGAATCTCGATAGAGCGCCGGTCTGGTCGTTTGCTGTGAGCGGGTCAGACAGCCAGCCCAATCCGATCATGATGATGCAGACGATTCCCGTCATGAAAGCTTTTAGAGCAGATGCTTTCTTGGTTGTCATGAGCCTCCAGGCACGAGTCCGATTTCCTTGGTCAAGCTGAGACAATCATAGTCAAGCACTCTGGGGTGGCTTGGCAAACGATTGTCGACTGTCCATCAGCCGCCGGGGATGTCATGGATTGACCCACCGCGACGATTACGACACTCTCGAAGCGTTTTGTGCTAAGCGCTGACTTCAGTGAGGTTTCTCGGTTGAGACATCGAGTATTTTGTTGGCGAGTAGCTTCTCGCCCGCTGCGTCAGCCGGAATAGCTGTATCCGATTTTACCGAGCCGAAAACGGCATCGGCAAACTCGCTCGGCAGGTATCCCTTGTGGCCCGTCGTTACAGCCACAACGGCCAGGTCCGGGAAGATCATGATCACCTGGCCGTAGCGACCAAGCGCCATATAAACATGCTTGTCTGGCAGAACCCAGAAAAAGTTAGAGTACCAGAACCCCTTCAGATGTGTTTCCACTGTGGGGTGGCTCACCTTGTTAACCCATTCGGGCGGGAGTAGTTGCTTACCTTCCCACACCCCATTGTGCAGGTACAGATAGCCAACCTTAGCCATGTCGCGAGGCTTCAAGTAGAGTCCCCAGCCCCCGATTGAAATGCCTTGAGGATCGAAAGACCAGAACACGTCGCTGATTCCTAGAGGGCCAAAAAGCTTGCCTTTTGCATATTCCAGCGCGCTCATCCCAGTGAGTTTTGTGAGGATCGCGGAAAGAAGGTGGGGATTGCCACTGTTATAGTTGAAGGTGTCCCCGGGAGCGCTCGACATAGGCCTATCGAGAATGAATTTGACCCGGTCGACGCTGTTACCCAATTGCACGTCCGTCGCGGTAGCCGGAATGACGCTTCCCACCTGTTCCGTCCATTCGATCCCGGATGTCATATCCAACAGGTTCTGGACTGTGATTGCTTCCGTTCTCTGATCTACATTGGCAATGTTGCGATGATCTAAAAAATCCAGTACTCGATGACTCGGGCTATCAAGCAAGCCTTCCTTGCAGGCGATCCCTGTCAAAGTGCCAATGACTGACTTGGTAACGGAGTACTGTGGATGAAGATTGCCCGCGGCGTAGCGCGCGTAGTATGCTTCGGCCACAATCTTCCCGTGTCGTTGTAGCAGCAAGCTGTCGAAATTGTGGGTTGTCCCCCAATCAACCAACTTAGCAAGCTCCTTTGAATCCATTCCCTCCTCTTCAGGGCTAGATGTCCGCCATTCCTGCGTTGGCCAGATTGACTCTGTTCTGTCTGGAGTTGGAGTAGCCCCATCGTAAGCTGTGGCCGCAATTGTGAGTAGGCCCAGCGAAACCGGTAAGAACCCCAAATGCTGACTTCGTGTCATGTCGGTGGCCGACTCCTTTCTTCGATAGTGAAACTATCGCACCAATTTCGAATGCCAGCTAACGGTCGTTACCCGCGATCGCTGTTTAAGGTCCTCGGTTTTATTCGACGATCCAAGCGATAAGATTGCGCTCGGTCTTTGAGGGGTTCCTAGTGAGGGTAAATCGTGCCAGTAAAGGCTTGATCCCGAATAAGCATGTGGAAATGATCCGTTTCCGTCGTGAACACGTCTAATCTTGCGAATCCCAGGGAGGTAGCTCCAATGCTCGCTCGAAGGCGCCTCGCGTATGAACGGGCTGACCGTGAGAGACGATCACTCGCTCAAAGGGCAGCTTGAGCAAGTCTCGCAGAGCGGGAAGCACCCCTCTTGGTGCCATGGCGTTGACCAGACGAAGAGCTCGCCATGGGGAGCAGTCAGCGCATCGGCAAAAACGATCGTCCGCTGCTCCGGCAGCCAGAGTGGTGTTTCGTTATTGTTCCTTCCATCGTACAACGTAACAAAGCCGCCCGGTAAAGTGAGTCCTGGGTAGATGTATTCGAGATCGGTCTCCGGAACGTCACCACGATGAAAGACCTTTGGACCAAAAGCGCGGATGTTGTAGCGGCGAGCGAAGAAATCGACATCGCGCACATGATCCGGTTTGAGAATAACGATAAAGGTTGGGGGCCGGGCGCTGAGGCGTTCCCAAAGGACGGAGGGTTCATTAGCAGGGGCTAGTGGATCGATCAGAACGATTTCGCCGCCCGATTCCACACAGGTCGAAACGACTTTCCCGTCCCAGCCTTCGCCGCGCGGCCATTCACGATATTGCACCTGCCAAAGCCACAAGCCGGGCACGACGTCAATCAACTCTGGTTCAGCCGCTTCCATTTGAGAGATCTAACCTATTTCGATTCCGGTGGTGTGACCGGTTGTAATCGCTGATTGTCGGGTACGAGATTGCCGGAACTTCGCTCTCGTTCTCGGCTTCTCAGAGTGGGTTATCGGCCGCGACCCGCATCCGCCGCGACAATTCCTTAACAGAGACGGCGAGACATGCGGTCGCCCGCGCTTTACTGTAAGTTAAACACTTGTGTCTCCCAGCCGGCTTGAAGCATTTAGTGACGGGGTGATTGCGATCATAATCACGATCATGGTGCTGGATATGAAGGTGCCCGACAACGCGCATATCGAGGCGCTTCAGCCCGTTCTCCCCGTTTTCCTGAGTTATGTGCTGAGCTTCGTCTATGTCGGCATTTACTGGAACAATCATCACCACCTCTTGAGGGCGGCCGAAACAATCGACGGCGCGATCATGTGGGCGAACCTGCATCTTTTGTTCTGGCTCTCCTTGTTCCCGTTTGCCACAGGATGGATGGGGGAAAACAATTTCGCTCCGTTGCCGATGGCGCTTTACGGAGCGGTTCTCCTGGTAGCCGCCATCGCCTACGCAATCCTTCAGCGCTTGGTTGTCGTTCGTCAAGGCAAGGATTCGAAACTGGCCGTGTCGATCGGACGGGATTTGAAGGGCAAGTTTTCCCCGATTCTGTACGCAACGGGTATCGCCCTTTCGTTCTTTCGTTCGGAAATCGCGGGATCGATTTACGTGTTCGTCGCGCTGATGTGGCTCGTTCCGGACCGGCGCCTCAAGCGGGCGGTCGAGCCTGGAAACGAACACAAGTGAGCAACGCGCTTGTGCGGTTGACTAAGCCCTCGGTCTTCGGATCTATAATGTTAGGTGAGACAATTACCGCTTATTGTTAAGTGGCGGCCATCCGGTAGACGTCAGATTACCTCCCCCTCGCTTCCACCCGCCTCGATGCGCAAGTGAGGATCGTTAGGAACGAACCGCAGGGTGAGGATAGTGCCGATGAGGTAAATAATGCTGGAGATGATCATGCCCCATTGAAAACCCGCGACAAATGTCGGTGCGCTGGTAAGCAGGGAGCCTAAAACCGCCACTCCGGCGGCGGCGCCAACCTGGCGACCGGTGTTCAACGTAGCGGAGGCTAAACTAACTTGGGACCGATCTACCGCTGCTAATACGACTGTGGTCAAGGGCGGCAAAATAAGCGGTACCCCCGCGCCTACACAGAGCAAAGGAAGAAGCAAACCCCAGTAGGTGGTAGCGGAGCTCGTGGCGAATGCGAGCCAGAAAAATCCGATCCCGCCAACGACAAACCCGGTCACGATCGGAAACCGCATTCCGCGGGCTGCGCCTAGTCTACCCGCAAAAACATTCATCACCGTGAGCAGGCCGGTTACCGGCAGGAAAGCCAGCCCCGTTTCTAACGGGGTGAAATGGCGAGCCTGCTGGAAATAAAGACTGAGAGTGAAAATCAATCCGTAGAACGAGAAACTTAGGAGAAGGCCGAGCAAGGTCGAGACACTGAATTGGGTCGATCGAAAAAGCTCCATGGGCAACATCGGCTGGGATTGCCTGTTCTCGATCACAAAAAACAGGAGAGACAATCCTATGCAGGCAACGCTAAGAACGATGATTCGTGTCGAAAGCCAACCCCAATTGTTCCCCTCGATCAGGACGGTGGTGAGCGAAGCCAGCGCAAATAGACTCAGGAGCTGACCAGGCCAATCGATTCTGTGCCCAGCTCTTGGCTGCTCGCTGCGGATATAACGATAGGTCAAGAAAAGCGCCGCTAAACCGATCGGAATGTTGACATAAAAAATGCTGCGCCAACCAAAACTGTGTATGAGAAAGCCACCGATAACCGGACCGGCCGCGACTGACGC
>DASUWQ010000189.1:0-16109 GCA_036378375.1 Chthoniobacterales bacterium | reverse complement strand
CCTTTGGCTTTGGCAAATCCAATAGCCGCGTGGACCATCGATTGTTCGTTCTTGGCCTGATAGAAGGGCAAGCTGCTACCGTACTCCTCCAAAGCCTGCCCAAGTCCGGCCACATTTCCGTGACCGAAGATGCCGAACATAGCAAAGATCAATCGCTGCCGATCTCCATCCCACTCTGAGTACTGACTTTGCAAATAGAGCACGATCGCCTGGCTGGCGGTGAGAGTAATGGTCTTCGTCATTTTCTGTGAAATCGGAGAGTAATACGAAAGAGGTTTAGAATTAAAACCAGGAGATCTAATTCCTGATCGGGCTGATTCCTTAGACTAGTCGAAGCGGAAGCACACGCAATTGAAAAGCTATGCAAAAAACGTGGATTTATATTCGTTTTGTGATCAACTGAGTCTAACAGCGGATGCTGAACGTTTAGCTAAATCATCGATCTATGAAGCGTTTCGCAGAAAAAGTTGTTTTGGTCACCGGCGCCTCAACCGGGATCGGTCTTGAGACCATCTTTCGCGTCCAGGAGGAAGGAGGGCTGGTTTACGCCGCCCATCGGGGGAAACAGACGGAAATCGATTTCCGAGGGGCTCGCCCTTTGCCCCTCGATGTAACTAACGAGCAGGAATGGAGCGCCGCCATCGACCAAGTCATCGGCGAAAGCGGCCGTCTCGATGTACTGGTGAATAACGCGGGTATCCGGGAGAGCGGTACGATCGAGGAGACGGATTTGAAGCTTTGGTATCACTTGATCGATACCAACCTGACTTCGACCTTTCTCGGGTGTCGAGCGGCTGCTCCTGCTATTCGCAAGAGCGGGGGAGGGGCCATCGTGAATGTTAGCTCAATTACCGGAATTCGGGGTACCGAGAACATGGTTGCTTATAGCGCTTCCAAGAGTGGCGTAATCGCCATGACCTCTTCTTTGGCCCTTGATCTGGCCAAGGACAATATCCGGGTAAACGCGGTGTGCCCGGCGGCCATTCGGACGCGGATGGTAACGAGTTGGATAAGCCAGTCACCAGATCAGGCAGCCGCCGAAGCAGCCCTGCTGCGGAAACATCCTATCGGGAGAATCGGCGAAGCGCGAGAAGTGGCTAGCGTGATTGCGTTTTTAGCTAGCGACGACGCGGGATTCATGACGGGTTTGGCTATCCCGGTGGATGGCGGGAGAAGCATCCGCTGATGCCGGGGTGCGAAATTAAATTAGAAAAAACAATTGCATAGCTATGCATTAGGTGTTGATTCTAGTTAGTTAGCCCCCCTTTGTCCCATGAAAATCAATGTTCCCCTGGTATTAAGTTGCGCTAGTTTTGTGACCGCTAGCCTGTTCCCCGCGGCCGGTCTCAGTACCGCCGCGGCTAAAGAGAAACCGGTTATCTATTCGATTGTCCACGGAACCTTGAGCGACCCTTTCTGGGCTGTCTACCGAAAGGGTCTCCAAGACGCAGCCTCGGCTTATGGTGCGGAATTGCGCGCGTTAGGTACCGAGGTGCACTCGGTCCAAGGCGAAGTCGATTTGTTCAACAGCGCATTGGCAGCGAAGCCAGCCGGTATCATTACAACCATACCGGACGCGGCGGCTTTTCAGGAGCCGTTGGAACGGGCTAAGAACGCTGGCATTCCGGTCATCGCGATCAACGTTACCGATACCCGTCCCAAGGCGGAACGGGATCCCTATTTATTCTATATCGGCGGAGACGAATATCTGGGCGGTCAGGAGGCCGCTCAGAAAGTGCTCTCGGTAAAGAAGCCAGCCGAGGCGGCCTGTTGGATCCATGAACCGGGACATACCGGTTTGGAGGCGAGAGCAAAGGGGTGGACAGATGAGATGCAAAAGGCGGGCATCAAAAGCGATACGTTGACTTTTAGGGCTAATAATCCCACGGAAGCTGCTGCAGCCTTGAAGGGATTTCTAACCAGTCACCCCAATGTCGACGCTCTTTTCGCGGTTGGACCGCCACCAGCCTCGGTTGCCTTGGAGGTGCTAAACGAACTCGGTAAGTCTGAAAAAGTCACCCTGATAAGCTTCGATTTAACTCAGGAGCAAGTAGAGGCCATCCAGAATGGCAGTCTCTTGGGCACGATTGAGCAGCAGCAGTATTTGCAGGGCTATCTGGGAATCGAGTTTATGAAGCTATACTTGGATCATGGTTTTGTTCCCGGTGGCTCAGTCCTCACCGGCCCGAACCTGGTCGACAAGGCAAACGTCGCTACGGTCAAAGCGCAGGTGGAAGCTGGATTCCGATAGGAAGTAACCTTCCGAACCGATGACGGTTATTCGATTAGTCTTGGCGCGCCTGGAGACAGGCGCGCTGCTATCAGCGCTGGCAGTCGCATCGATTTTTGCGCTTTGGACCAGCAATTTTCTGTCGTTGGAATCGATTACTTCGGTTTTGATTGTCACGTCGGAGTCCGCGATTCTCGCGATCGCCGTCACTCTTCTGATGATTGCGGGGGAGTTTGATCTTTCTGTCGGATCGGTCTTGGGTTTGTCTTCGGTGGTGGTGCCGTTAATGATGGTCAATTACCAGGTGCCCCCGCTTGCAGCAGTGATGATTGCCTTTGCGATCGCCGTCGGAATTGGTCTCCTGCACGGAACCATTGTCAGAGGTCTACGAATTCCGTCATTCATTGTGACTCTCGGCGGGTTACTGTTTTGGCGCGGGATCGTCTTTGTCATAACCCAAGGCTTTCCAGTCAGAGTCCCGCGAGGAAGCGGATCGCTCTTTGATTTTTTCTCCTATCGCTTCCCCAATGGTTTTGACGTTTCTCTTTTGTGGTTGATTGCCTGGGCACCGGTCTTTTATGTGCTGCTTACCCAGACTGGGTTCGGCAATTGGATTTACGCCTCTGGCGCCAATGAACGCGCCGCCCGGGCGATGGGCGTTCCGGTGGATCGAGTCAGAACGATTCTGTTTGTGTTCACCTCCGTCTCGGCCTGCCTGGCTGGGTTGATTCAGGTCGGTCGATTTGGCTCGGTTGATGCGACTCGGGGGCAAGGGTTGGAGCTTGAGGTTATCGCTGCGTCGGTCATCGGTGGGACGAGTCTGTCGGGTGGAGTTGGCAGCATAGGAGGCACCATCCTGGGCTGCTTGATCATTGGAATGATCCGCAATGGCTTGGCCATCGCCGGCATCTCTTCCTACTGGTACACGGCCATCATTGGCCTTCTCATCGTGGCCGCCGTGCTCGTAAATAAGGCAACCGAGCGTTTTCGAAAAGTGGCGGTTTGATATGAACGACCCTGAAACGGCCAATCCCATTCCGCTGCTCGAGGTCAGAAATATCAAAAAGTGTTTTGGGAGGGTTCGAGCGTTGGACGGTGTCACTTTCACGGTCGACCGGCGAAGCGTTGTTGGCTTGTTAGGTGATAACGGAGCCGGGAAGTCTACCCTGATCAGGATTTTGAATGGAATTTATTCGCCCGACGCCGGTGAGATTCTGTGGAACGGACGTTCGGTTCACCTGCGCTCCCCGCGGGATGCATCGAATTTAGGTTTTGCCACCGTCTACCAAGATCTCGCGATGATCGACCAGCTCAGTATCTACAGGAATATGTTTATCGGTCGCGAAAAGAACGTGACCTGGAACCTAGGTCCGTTCCGTTTTCTCAATCATAAAAGAGCTAAGCGAGAGACCTCGGCAGCGTTAGCTGCGCTCGGGATCAAGATAAAATCAACGGAAACTGCGGTAGAAGCTTTGTCCGGCGGCCAGCGTCAGTCGATTGCGATTGCTAGAGCCGTTCATTTCGGAGGCGAACTATTGATACTCGACGAGCCGACTTCCGCGTTATCTTTGCGTCAAACGAAGCAAGTATTGGAGACCATCGAGAAAGCGCGCGAACGAGAAATCTCCGTTATTTTTATCAGCCATAATATCGGGCACGTATTTGAAGTGGCGGATCGCTTTGTAGTGCTCTCGCACGGACAGACGGTGGCGAATCTCTCCCGCGTGGAGACGGACGAGAATCAAGTGTCGCATTTAGTTCGAGAAGGCCGTGCGGTAGAGAGATAGGAGTTCACCAGATGTTTGTTGAAAGGGATCATGACTAACGAATTAAGGTTTGGGATCGTCGGAGCCGGTTACATGGCTAAAACCCATAGCTTGGCTCTGCGTAACATCGGTTCGCTCTTATGGCCAAGCATGCCGAGAATCATTTTGCGCCGGATGGCGGATGTGACTGAGCCGAATGCGTCGGCGGGAGCGTCGCGCTGGGGATGGGAGGAATCAACGATGGATTGGCGAGAGATTACCCGGGCCTCAGATATCGACGTGGTCATCGTGATAACACCAAACGACAGTCACGCCGAAATTTCGATCGATGCATTCGAACACCAGAAACATGTTTTTTGTGAGAAGCCGCTCTCCAGCACGCTAGCAGGCGCCGAAAAAATGGCTGCGGTTGCTGCCAGTTCGGGAAGAGTGAACCTAGTTAACTTCGCCTATCGTTGCTGGCCGGCCATTGAATTTGCTCGCCAGCTTATCCGAGAAGGTGAAATCGGAGAACCGATTCATTTTGAAGGTCATTTCTTTCAGGACTATGCGGCCGATCCAGAACTGCCATTCTCCTGGCGTTTTGATCAAAGCGTGTCGGGTGGGGGAGCGGTCGCGGATTTAGGTTCGCACATTTTCGATATCTCCTGCGCTTTAATGGGTGGGATAGCCAGCGTTGCTGCCCAATCCAGGCGCATCTATGCGGAGAGACTGGTGACGGGCACTGCGCAACCGAGGCCGGTTACAGTAGATGACCTCACTGCTTCGCTGGTTCAATTCCGCTCAGGAGCTACCGGCTCCGTGCATGCGAGTTGGGCCGCGACGGGGCATAAGAGCGATCTGGCTTTCAGCGTGGTTGGGACCAAGGGCGCGATCGAGTTTCACTGGGAGCGGAATAACGAACTTCATTTTTATTCAAGCAAAGACGACAAGAAAACCGCAGGGTTTAGGCGAATCATGATCGGCGGTATGCACCCGGAAGCCGGGGCCTTTTGGCAAGCGCAAGGGCAGGGACTAGGTTATGGTGAGGCGTTTGTCGTGACGGCCAGGCGACTGATTCAAGCGGTGCAGGCGGGGGATCGGCAATTCGAGCCGAACTTTGCTCAAGCGCTCCATATTGGCCGGGTCATCGAAGCAGCTAAACAGGCTGCCGAAACTAACTCCTGGGTACCCATAACTGGGCCCGATCCGTTCGCACAAAGAACGGAGTAAGTCGACTAACTAAAAAATAACCAACCGCTATGATTAACGTGGCCTTAATCGGATTGGGTCGCATCGGGCGAATTCATGCCACTAATCTTTCCAATGAGTCTCGCGCATCTTTGCGAGTGATTTGTGATATTCAGGCTTCGTCCGAAAACATTGCTGAACACTACGGCGCCGCTTTCTCGGCCTCGCCGGAGAGTGTGATTCAAGACCCGGCGATTGACGCGATCTTCATCTGTACGCCAGCGCATACGCACATAGATCTGGCAAAACTAGCCGTAGAGAATGGCAAATACGTTTTCTGCGAAAAGCCCATTGATCAAGACTTGGAAAAGGCGCGTCGTTTTGTTGAAACTGATCCAGCCAGCGCAGCTAAGGTAATGATCGGCTTCCACCGGCGATATGATGAGTCGCACCGAAAGCTGAGACAAGCAGTCGAATCCGGTGCTCGCGGTCGGATCGAGCAGATAATTATTAACTCGCGAGACCCTCAACTCGGTTCCTACGCGGTCCTGGCTAACACCGGTGGCATCTTCCGTGATATGATGATGCACGATATCGACCAAGCCTCTCTGTTGCTCCCGGAAAAGATTGTGGGAGTCTTTGCTCGAGGGACCTGTTTGGTGGATCCGATCTTCGCTAAAAACGGAGATTTCGATAATGCGGTGGCGACGTTTTGGACGAATAGCGGCGTGACTTGCACTATTATTAACAGCCGCAGATCGTTATTCGGTTTCCAACAAGTTATTGAGATCTATTGCTCTGGGGGCACGTTTTCCATCGGAACTCAGGCCGAGGCCACGGTTTCAACCCGCGATGGGGCAGGGGAACACTTACCAAAGCCACCAGGCCATTTTCTCGAGCGATATCACAGCGCTTACCAAGTTGAGTGTCAGACTTTCATCGAATCGATCGAATCCGGAAAAGAATTTCCGGTCACTGCATCAGACGGCCTTCGAGCCTTAAAGCTGGCTGACGCAGCGGATCAATCGGCTCGATTTGGGCAACCCGTAACCATTAAGGACTGAGTCGCCGGTATGAGTCGCTTTGCTGACCAAGTTGTTATTGTCACCGGTGCAGCGCAGGGAATTGGGGCTGCCACTGCCGCTGAGTTTTATCGTGAAGGCGCATTGGTCGCATTACTCGATAAGAACGACAAAGTGACCGAGCTGGCCACAACCCTAGATCCGACCAAGAAAAGATTGGTTCCAGTTGTCTGTGACATTCGGCACGAGGGGGAAGTGGAAAGAGCGTTTCGCGCCGCTTCGGAGCAATTTGGCCAGCTGAATGTTCTGGTTAATAATGCCGGTGTTTGTACGTTGAATCTCTGCGTAGATCTGACCGAGGCCGAGTGGGACTTGGTGCTCGGCGTAAACTTAAAAGGAATGTGGTTATGTACAAAGCACTTCCTTCGCCTAGTAGGCAATGGTTCTGGTGCAATCGTCAACGTAGCGTCACAAGCGGCTAAGCGAGCTCAGAAATTTACCGCCCATTATAGCGCCTCAAAAATGGGCGTTATTGGATTTACCAGGGCGGTGGCGGTAGAAGCGGCTCCGAATATTCGGGTGAATGCCGTAAGTCCGGGAACGATCGACACCCCAATGATTCAACAGGAAATCAATTGGCGGGTGGCTCGTGGAGAAAATGAAGATAGTGAAGCAGTCAAACGTCACTGGTTCGAACGAATTCCGCTGGGCCGGTTTCAGACGCCGGCTGACATTGCTAAGGTCATTTTATTTTTGGCGTCGGATGAAGCCAGTGAGATTACCGGCGATACCATCAACGTCAGCGGTGGCGCGGTAATGGATTAGATCGTCTGAATGGAGTAATAACCATGCCAGACTTAGCACCGTCTAAAGCAGCTAATCCGACAGCGATAAATCACATTGGTGTGGGTGTCGATGATCTAGATCGAGCCATTGATTGGTATTGTACGGTTCTGGGATGTGTCCTTTTGAAGGGGCCCTTCGAGGTTCGATCGACTAGTCCCTATGATGGCCCGATGGCAGTGGACGTGCTCGGCGCGAGTTTTCGTCACATGCGACAAGCGCATCTTCTCTCTGTCAATGGGATCGGCATTGAGCTATTTCAATTGCTAGATCCGCCGCATGAACGGCGGAGTCCGTCTATCCAGTTTTGGACAAATGGATTTTTCCATATCTGCATTACTGATGCCGACGTCGAAGGGATAGTTGCCAGAATTACTCAGACCGGTGGGCAGCAGTTATCGAAAATCTGGCGGATTCACCCGAACGATCCGCTCTATGTGATGTGCTACTGCGAAGATCCGTTTGGCAATGTGATCGAGATCTATTCTCACAGTTACGAGCAGATGTACGGCGTTAGAGTGCCGTCGCCGGCGGCACCTTGAGTCTGAAAAATAGGAGACAAACGATTCAGCGCTGATTGCACCAGTATGCATAGCTATGCAAGACGCCAGGGCCGCAAAATTTCTATCCTAAAAACTAATACTCAGCCAAACCTATGAAACTCCGTTCCCCCATCACCCTCATTGCTTGCTCAATTGGCACATTGACCACTCTGCTAGGCCCAGTTCAGGCGGCCGACCAGAAACTGACCATTCCCATTATTGTAAAGGATACCACCTCTTTCTACTGGCAGACTGTTCTGGCCGGCGCACGCAAGGCGGGTCTGGAACTCGACCTCAATGTACCGGAGCTCGGCGCCCAGTCAGAGTCTGACATCAATGGCCAAATCTCAATTCTTGAAAACGCCGTATCAGGGAATCCGGCTGCAATTGTGATTGCACCGACTCAGTTTGCGGCTCTCGGAAAGCCCATCGATCAAGCTGCCAAACGGGTCAAGATCATCGGCATTGACTCAGCCGCGGACTCCAACGCTTGCACGGCTTTCCTTCAGACCGACAATTTTCAGGGAGGGCGTGTCGCCGCGGACGGACTAGCTGCCGCGATCAAAGCCAAATACGGTAAGGCAGAAGGCGATGTGGCATTGATTAATTCGCTCCCTGGCGTTGGTTCATTGGACCAGCGAGATCGGGGCTTCAAAGAGGAGATCGCAGCTAAATATCCCGGTCTTAAACTCGTCGCTATCAAAGTCGCTGACGGTCAAGCCGCGACGGGCTTGAATATCATGGCGGACTTGATTACTGCCTATCCTGGACTACGCGGAGTCTTTACGGATGCGCTTTTTATGGGACAGGGCGCCGGTCAAGCCATCGCCGAGAATAAAGCGGGCGATACCATCAAACTCGTCTCATTTGATGCCGACAGTAAACTGGTTGGTTTCTTGAAAGACGGCACGGTCGCAGCCTTGGTAGTCCAAGATCCGTTCCGGACGGGTTATGAGGGTGTCAAAACCGCTCTGGCAGCTTCCAGGGGAGAACAGGTTCCAGCAAAGATCGACACAGGAGTCAATCTTATTGACCAAGGGAATATGAACAGCACCCGATCTGAGGAACTGTTAAACCCGAAGCTCAAGTAGTGACGGATCAAGGGTAGAGACTTGCCTACTCCTTTTTCAAAAGCTGAGGGCGGCCCGAAATTTTTGCGGCTGGCGAAGTTGCGGCTACGCCTTCGCCGCTCTTGCTACCTTAACCAGCAGCTTCCCAAAGTTTTCACCCCGAAATAGCTTCAAAAAAGCACCCGGCGCATTCTCCAATCCTTCAACAATATCTTCGCGATATTTGATGCGGTTTTCTTTGATCCAACGGCTCATGTCCTCAAAAAACGATGCTTGCTGATCGAGAAAGTCACCCCGGATAAAACCGCGGATGGTGAAGCGATGGCTGAGGATAGCCCGCATGAGTAACGGTACCTGATTAGGCCCGGCCGGTAACTCGGTATCATTATAATGTGCGATCAATCCGCAGACCGGAATTCGTGCAAAGTCGTTTAATAATGGGAAAACCGCTTCGAAAACTTTGCCTCCTACATTCTCAAAATAGACATCGATGCCTTTCGGACATTCCTTTTCAAGTCGCTGAGATAGATCCGAGCCATAATGGCTGACAGCCGCATCGAAGCCGAGCTGGTTCACTACGTAAGCGCATTTCTCTGGTGCGCCGGCTATACCAACGACCCGGCAGCCTTTGATCTTCGCGAGCTGACCAACAACCGCGCCCACTGCGCCTGCCGCCGCCGATACCACCACGGTTTCACCCGGTTTTGGCTGGCCGATATTCAATAGGCCGAAATCCGCGGTCATCCCCGGCATGCCCAGAACGCCTAACGCAGTCGAGATTGGCCCCAGTGAGGGGTCTACTTTGCGCATACCGGTTCCGTCGGATAACGCGTATTCCTGCCAACCCGTTCGTCCTTCGACAATGTTACCCGGAATAAATCCTTCCAACTTGGAAGCAATCACTTCGGTAATCGTACCTCCCACCATGACGTCCCCGATTTCGACCGGCGGTGCGTAGGATTTCCGGTCACTCATGCGCCCGCGCATATAAGGATCGAGGGATAACCAAAGTGTCCGAAGCAACATTTGCCCCGGTTGCGGATCTTCCAGCTCCACCTCAGAAAGAGTAAAATCAGATTCGTCAGGTTCTCCAGCCGGCCGGCGCGCCAGCAGGATGCGACAATTCTTTACGCTACCCATGAAGAATTGTTCGCTTTGGATCGAACAAATGCAAAGGAAACAAATCCAATCATTTCACGACCAGCATACCGCTCTTACAACCGCATCCGGGCCTTCTTCGATCAGCCAATGGCCAGCGTTTGGAATGATAGCCTCGGTGACAATAAATATGCGAAAAATGCCAACGCCCGTCTTGCGCCAATCAGCAGCTCTGTTCACCACGGCCTCGCAAGAGAGGCACGGTCCATGGGGCGGTTCACGTCACGCTCCTTTCACGTGTTTCTGCAGGAAAGTCCGCATCAGCTTCGCGATCACGTCGCCATCCTCTTCCAAAGCGAAATGTCCCGTATCCAGAAGATGCAGTTCAGCCTTAGGAAGGTCGCGGAGATAAGCCTCGGCGCCGGCCGCCGGAAAGATCACGTCGTTCTTACCCCAGACAATGAGGGTTGGCGGCTGATACTTGCGAAAGAATTCGTGCCACTTGGGATAGGCATCTGGATTGGTCCGGTAGGAGTAAAAGAGTGCGAGTTGGATCGCTTCCTGTCCTGGTCTATTCAATAAGGCTTGATCGATCGTCCAGGTGTCCGGATCGATTTTTTCCGGTTGGCGAACCCCATGGGTATATTGCCACTTGGTTGCCTCGAGGGTGAGTCCTTGCCGGACAGGAGCGGCGTTGTCGGGGCTTTTGTCGGCCCAGAACTTCTTGATGGGCGCCCAGAAATCGTTCTCAATCCCCTCAACATAAGCGTTTCCATTTTGTACGATAAGAGCTTGGATTCGTTCCGGATGACGTACGGCCAGCCGGTAACCGACGGGAGCGCCGTAGTCTTGAACATACAGGCTGTACTTTTTGAGTCCTATCTGAGTAACGAAGGCGTCGATAATGTCAGCCAGATGATCGAAGCTATAATCGAACTGATCGGCCGGCGGCGCAGCACTGTACCCAAATCCCGGGTAATCGGGGGCGATCACATGATATCGATCAGCGAGTGCCGGGATCAGGTTACGGAACATCCGGGAAGAAGTAGGGAACCCATGAAGTAAAAGAATCACTGGTGCGTCCTTGGGGCCGGCCTCACGATAGAAAATAGAGATGCCTGCTATCTCGGCATTCCGATAGAAGGTGTTTGGTAAGGCGGCGTGATCCGGGGTGAGGGTAGGTTGAGCGGCGAGATCGAACGGCAGCAAACCATTAAAAGCACAGGCGATTAACCAACGTTGAAGATGTCGATTCATTTCCTGATATAACCGAACGATCGGTTATGTTCAAGGGCGGAAATTTTTTCTAAACTGCCTACCCTTATTGGCTAGCTGCTATTGGCGAAGCGACGCTCTTTCCCAATCTCTTCAGCGCGCGCCGAAAAATCTCGGGGTCGTTCGCCGCTCGAGCCAGCACCAACGAACCTTCGACCGTGATCACGACTTCTTCTGCCCAAACTGCCGCTTTGCTGGGCGAGAGTCCCGCTTCCCGCCCTAAAGCGGCCAACGCTTCTTGCCAATGGCTGATGGCTTCCAACAGCGCGTTTCGATAGAATTGCCCGGCTTCACCAAGCGAGAGTGTATCCAGTACACAGGACAACTTTCCGTCTTCATAAAACTTGCGGGCAGCGCTCAGCATTCTAGAAAAGCGCGCCTCCGGCGTTCCTGATTCTCGCAATGGGGCGAGTACTTCCGTCTCGAAGGCGCGACCGGTCTCGGCCAGCACCTCAGCTCCTATCTGGACTTTTCCTTGAGGAAACTTCTGATAAAGACTGGCTTTCCCCAAGCCAACCGCGCCTGCTAGATCCGCTAAACTAGCGCCGGTATAACCGTCCCGCCTGAATACATGGCTCAGCTTGCGTAAGATTTCTTGACGGCTGGTTCGGCTTGGGCGCACATCTCACCGTAACCGATCGTTCGGTTGGATTCAAGATTGGTAGGGGCGAGGCTCCCGCCGGGCCCAATGATGCTAACGAAGTCGCCGGCCGACTCGGTCCCCAACGTTTTGCTCCACCGGAACCCGTGCCGAGCCGTGGGTATTGAGTGTGGCTGGGCAAACGCGCGCTGCCCGACTGAGCTGCGCCACCACTTCTCGTGTCCCAAACCAAACCTTGCTGCGACACTCAGACCCGCGGCTCGGCACGTCGGTCTGCCTAACAAAATCAGGTGACTTCGCAGCCGTCGGCTCTTCGTTGGCGTGATAGAACGTTCCGGAGCCTCGCCCTACCAAACTCCTCTTAGTGCGGGTAGCGCTTCGCCCCTCCGTCGATGTAAATTACCTCACCGGTAATGTACCGAGCACGTGGCGAACACAGGAAAACCGCCATTAGCGCAACATCTTCAGCCTCTCCGATGTAACCTACCGGTATCTCTTTTCCTGCATAGTCCGCTTGTTCCTTTAGGCTCGGGAAAACCCGTTCATCGATCTGTTCGGAATGAACAATTCCTGGAGAGATACAATTGACCGTTACCCCATCTTTAGCCACAACACCCGCCAATAGCTTAGACCAAATGGTGACAGCGCCATTTGGTGGGATCGCCGCGTTAAATCCGAGTGGCTCTTGCGTGCCGGTAAGGTTGACAATCCGGCCAAATTTCTGCGCCTGCATGGAGTCGACCAGGGTATGAGCCAAGTTGCGACCGGCATCGAAATTAAGCCGCATGCCTTCTTCCCATTCTTCCGGTGTTCCGAGCCCTGCTTTGATCGGCCGCGAACCGCCCGCGTTGTTGATCAAAATATCCAGTCGTCCAAACGTCTCGAGTACCGCTGCTTTGATCCGGCGAGGAGCATCACGATCGGTGATATCTTCCGCGAGAACCAATGGCCTCCGTCCCGTTGATTTAGCCAGTTCATCCGCAGCTTCCTCTAAGAGATATTTACGACGTCCCACGATCGCCAGATGACATCCTTCTTCATTCAACAACCGAGCGGTTGCTTTCCCGATGCCTCGACTTGCTCCCGTAACCAGAGCCACTTTGTCGGCTAATTCTAGATCCATATCTTTGCGTCTTTGCGTGAGGTTTTTTGCTTTACTGCGTGATCGCGCGATAAACGGCGTCGCGTACCGCTAGGGCGAAGACTCCGCCCATGCCTTCCAGCGAGCTTTCCCTGGTCCACCAACACCAGAGCGGCCGCACTCACCATTGGTTTGGTCAGCGAGGCAAATCGAAAGATCGTGTCAGGCTGAGCCAATAGCCGGGCTCCACGATCAGCGAAACCAGCGGCACGCTGATAGGCGACCTGACCTCGGCGAGCGACCATGATGACGGTGCCCACAGCGCGGTTAAGGGCCAGCGCGGCGCCGATAACGTTATCCAGTTCCTTATCGAGCGTGGTAGACTGGGCCAGAGGCGACGAAATTCCGGTAACGGGAGTCATTTACAGATTTTCCTTGGGTGAAACGTCGATTAATGGAATGATTGTTATAGAATTCCGCTTGGGCTGATCAGATGTCAAATAATTCTATAACGAACGTTAAAAAAAAGAGCATCCCTCCGAAGAGACGCCAGACTCTTGCCTCTCACCTCTCACCAATCACTTCTCGCCAATCACCTTCCAGGCGGGGGCGCCCGCGCGAGTTTGATCAAGAGCATGCCTTGGACCAGGCGCTCGAGTTATTCTGGCGGCAGGGCTACGAAGGCACGTCGATTGCCGATCTGCGGAGCGCGATCGGGATCACCGCCCCGAGTCTGTACGCTGCCTTCGGTTCGAAAGAAGAGCTCTATGGTCGGGTGCTGGAACACTATCTAGCCGGGTTGGGCCGGACGCTGGCCGACGCCTTGCGCGAAGAAACCAATACCTATGCCGCGGTTAAACGATTCCTTTTGGAATCGGCTCACGTATTTGCCGGTCCTAAGAATCCGCGGGGCTGTTTGATCTCTTGCGCGATTCCGACCTGTGCGCCTGAAAATCGAGCGGCAGCCGACATCGTAGCGTCAAAGCGGACAGGGTCGCTGCTCACGCTGAGGAATCGATTTCAACAAGCAGTCAAGAACGGTGAGCTGCCTCGAGACACGAATACTGAGCAGCTTGCTCGTTTTTACGGTGCCGTCATTCAAGGGATGAGCATTCAAGCTCTCGACGGCGCCGGTGCTAAAGCACTGCGTGGAATCGCGGAAACCGCGCTCAAAGCGTGGCCAGGCGGAACCCGCCCGGGGCCCGTTCCGTAATAGCAGCGGCAAATCGGAATCGACACACAAGATAACCTGCACAACAAGGACACAAAGATCACAAAGCACAGAAGGTTTCTTACAGAAGGTAACGAAGGCAACGAAGGAAAGAGTTCGGAGCGGCGTGGAAACCTGATCGTCCCAGCCCTTCGTTTGCTTCTGTACGAGTTTCCGTCTTTGTGACCTTTGTATCCTTGCTGTGAGTTTTCCGTTTCCTTTGGCGCCGAGGAACGCCGTATGCATAGTGGACGTAACAATGAATGTTGAACGTGTGAAGTATGTGATCTGGGCGACCGATTGGAAACGTGCCGTCCGGTTCTATCGCGAGCTTTTCGGTGGTGAAGTGGTCAAGGAATCCGAAGTCATGAGCGAGGTTTCCGTGTGCGGCTCGACCATCGGTATCCATGGCGGAGGAGAGGGGAAACGAACCTGGACGGGCCTAAGTTTTCAGGTTTCTGACGTGATTGCCGGTGCTCAAGAGGTGGTTGCGGCCGGCGGCCAGTTAACTCGCGAACCTCAGCCCGAAGGAAATGAACCGCCTCACCTGGCGATGTGCGTCGACCCAGAAGGCAATGAATTTATGCTGACCCGGAAACGGGGAGGATAAGAATAGAATTTCACCACAGAGACACAGAGGACACAGAGAACAAACGCAGATGGACGCAGATTTACGCAGATGAATGTGACTTCGGTTGCCGTTGATGACGGTCCGGGTGCAACAGATTTCCAGGCCCAACCCATTTCGTTGCCAGGACGAAGAAAGCGATCACCTTATCTGCGTAAATCTGCGGTTCGTCTTTCTCTGTGCTCTCTGTGTCTCTGTGGTAAATTTGCAGCGTGGCCAAGTCAGATAAATCCGGAAATATTCGTATCAGGGAGCTCGTCTATCTGGCCGCTTGTGGACTTGCGGCGATTGCCATTTATTTCGTTTGGCAGGCTCTCAGCCTTTCGAATTCTCATGTGAAAGCCGGGCACGAGTTGGATCCTACGGAGTCGCTGAACGACCATTAAAAGCAGAAGATATTCACCACAGAGACACAGAGGACACAAGGACAAAACGGTAACAGAATTTTGTTCTAACTTTGTGTTCTTCGTGCCTTTGTGGTGAAATCTGTACCCGGACTCTGTTTTGTAGCAAGAATCAGAATGCGCTCGAGCCGGTGCTAATTATACTCTGATAAAGCTATTTGGTGTTCTGCTAGCCCATTCAGGGCTACGAAATTTCGCTTACCATGAACCTACAAGAGACGAATGCGACCCAACCTTCAGTCCAGTCGGAAGCGGATCGGGTCAGTCGCTATGACTGGCGCCGGATCGATTCTGAGCTCGGTGACTATGGAGGGGCGGTACTGGAGAAACTGTTGGCGCCAAAAGAATGTGATTTGATTGCCGCGCTTTATTCGAATGAAGAGCATTTTCGCAGTCACATCATCATGGCGCGCCACGGATTCGGGAAAGGCCAGTACCGGTATTTCAAATATCCGCTGCCGAAGCTGGTTGAGGACCTGCGGACCGCGCTTTACCCACGTCTAGCTCCTATTGCAAACCAATGGAATGAACGAATGGGGGAGGAAAGGCGTTATCCGGCTGAGCACGCCGATTTCCTAAAACGCTGCCACGACCAAGGTCAACTGCGTCCAACCCCATTGTTATTGCAATATGCGCCCGGGGACTACAACTGCTTGCATCAAGACCTGTATGGCGAATTGGCTTTTCCGATCCAAGTCGCCGTCTTACTCTCTGAACCGGGTACGGACTTCACTGGAGGCGAATTCGTGTTAGCGGAACAACGTCCGCGGATGCAGACCCGTGCCGAGGTCGTGCCGCTGGCGCAAGGTGACGCGATCGCCTTCGCCGTACATCATCGACCGGTTCAAGGCACTCGTGGAACTTACCGAGTAAATCTACGCCACGGCGTTAGCCGGGTTCGCTCCGGGCGCCGCCATACGGTCGGCATTATCTTCCACGATGCGACTTAGGTAAATCCCACGCTAAATCCGGAAGAACATCAGTAGTTAGTATGTCGATGATCACTCGAGGAGTTGGCCCTGGTCAAATCAGTACTGATTAGTGACACACTGATTACTAGGGGAACGAGGACGGTTTGCTAGGCAGCGTTGAGCTTCTCCGACCACTGTCAGCAAAAGTTATAACTGGACAACTGGTCGACCAGATGCTGTCTTTGCTTTGCATTTATG
>DASUWQ010000188.1:0-3325 GCA_036378375.1 Chthoniobacterales bacterium | reverse complement strand
GCTCCTACTCGTCCTCGTACTGGTCGTCGTCCTCGTCCTCGAAAGGGCGACGCGTGTCGATGTGATGTGCGATTGCCCAACGCCTGGAGGGGAGCCGCTTTGGCACGTGCCTGGTCACTTCGCGATTTTCATCTCAAGGCTAATAGGGCTGAAACGCGTGAAAACAGGCGGCTCCCGCGAACGGCCCAGCGCGATGCCATTCACTCGTGGCCTTCGATTCGCTTACATCTGGACCGTAGCGCTGCATCGGGCTGGGTAATTCGCGGGAGCCGCCTGCTGCGACATTTATAGGACGGATCACCCGCTGATAGGAATATCGCGAGGTGGCCTTATACGTTCCAAAGCGGCTCCCCTCCAGGCGATGGGCAATCGCACATCACATCGAGACGCCACGCCCTTTCGAGGACGAAGACGACGACGAGTACGAGGACGACCCGGGTGGCGAGCAAAGTCTGGCCTGCCAGACTTAGACTCCAGAACTTTTGACGAAGGGCGAAGTTCGGGCATTTTTCGTGCTTGCCTTAAGGCACAGTGGGCGCTGATGTACCGAATCGCATCGGACAATACGCCCGATGAAGAAAAGAGACTTATGCATCCTATTAAGAGCTTCAACGTGTCGCCGCGCTTACCAGCAGCGCTTGAACCGCTCGACGAGATTGCCCGCAACCTCTGGTGGACATGGGAACCGGACGCTCGCAAGCTTTTCCGCGATCTAGACCCGGCACTCTGGGACCGAACAAATCATAACCCGATCCGGATGCTGCAATTGTGCAAGCAAGCGCGCCTGGTGGAGTTGGCCTCGGATGACGACTACCTGCGCCTCATGAAAAGTGTTCATATGAAGCTAACGGCTTATATGGCACGCACCGACACTTACCGTCGTTCTCGCCCGAACCCGATTTGTATCGCTTACTTTTCAGCCGAATTCGGCTTTCACGAGTCAGTACCGAATTACTCGGGCGGCCTTGGCATTCTTTCCGGAGACCATTGTAAATCGGCGAGCGATCTCGACCTCAACTTCCACGCTGTCACCCTACTCTACCGGCACGGTTATTTTAAACAGGAGATAAACAAGGACGGTTGGCAAGAGGCCGTCAGCCTGAACCAAAGCTTTCACCATCTGCCCGTGTCGGAGGCACGGAACGGCGATCAGTTGGTTTCGATCACCGTTGACATTCTAGGTCGAAAAGTAACCGCCAAAGTCTGGGTGCTCCAGGTCGGACGCATCCGTTTGCACCTGCTCGACACGGACGTTCAGCAAAATTCGCCGGAAGACAGGTTGATCACTCAGCAGTTGTACGGCGGGGACTTAGAAATGCGGATCCGACAAGAGATCCTTTTAGGAGTCGGCGGCGTTCGGGCTCTCGACGCACTCGGGATCGAGCCGGACGTCTATCACATGAATGAGGGACACTCCGCCTTCCTGTCGCTCGAACGAATCCGCCAATATGTGCAGACAAAAGGCCTAAAGTATTACACGGCTCTCCAGGTTGTCGCCTCTTCGAATATCTTTACCACGCATACGCCGGTTCCCGCCGGAAATGACGCATTTTCCAGGGAGATGATGGGCCGCTACCTGAGCGATTATCCTCGCGATTTAGGGATCACTTTTGACGAGTTCTTCGGGTTAGGCCAGCCCGCCGTCAACCCGGATAATTCTTTCAGTATGACAATTTTGGCCCTGCGCACCAGTCGGCACGCCAATGGAGTCAGTAAGCTGCACGGAGATGTCAGCCGGGGCTTGTGGAAAGATGTTTGGTCGGGCGTACCCGTTTCGGAGGTCCCCATAACCAGCATCACCAACGGTATTCATACGAAGACTTGGGCGGCTCCCGAATTCCATCGCCTCTACGAGAAGTATTTAGGAGCAGATTGGGAAGAACATCTAACAGATGGCGAATACTGGCGACGCGTGATCGATATACCCGATGACGTTTTATGGGGAACGCATCAGCTTTTGAAGGCCAGGTTGATCGAGTTCCTGCGGGACCGCATTCGTATTCAAAGGACGCGTATCGGCGAATCACCGGAGCAGCTGCGCAAGATCAACAACCTCTTACACACCGAAATCCTGACTATCGGTTTCGCCCGGCGCTTCGCGACCTACAAACGAGGAACTCTCCTGTTATCGAATAAAGAGCGGTTGCTCAAATTGATCCAAAACCAGGAGCGGCCGGTCCAGTTTATTTTTGCCGGTAAAGCGCATCCCAAAGATGAGCCAGGCAAACGCTTCATTCAGGAGGTTTATCAGGCTTCTCGGGAAGCAGGTCTGGAGGATGCCGTAGTTTTCGTTGAAGACTACGATACTTACATCGGACGCCGGCTTTACCAGGGAGTCGATATTTGGCTGAATAATCCTCTCCGGCCATTGGAAGCCAGCGGTACCAGCGGCATGAAGCTGCCTCCAAACGGCGGCCTGAATTTTAGCGTTCTCGATGGCTGGTGGTGTGAAGGTTACAACGGAAGAAATGGTTGGCCGATCGGACCTGAAATCAAAGGTGGCACCGTCCAATTTCAAACGGAAGTCGACATCGACAGCCTGTTTAACATTCTCGAAAACCGAATCATTCCGCTTTATTACGCAAAGCCGGATGGAAGGCTACCGCTGGCCTGGCTGCAATTGATGCGGGAATCCATTCGTAGCGTTACCCCGGTGTTTAACACTCACCGCATGGTCAAAGAGTACAACGAGCGATTATATGAACCGGCCGCTACCTCTTTCCGGACATTATCCGCAAACGGATGCAAGGCCGCGATTGACCTCGCGGAGTGGAAACACAAGACCAGGACAGATTGGTCGCAGGTTAAAATTCATGATGTTGAGGTCTCTCTCCAAGAAGGCAGTCGATTGTTTGTAGGAGAGAAGTTAACCATCTCTGCCAACGTTTTCTTGGGTCCGGTCGATCCTTCGCATGTCCGGGTTCAAGCCTATATCGGAGAGACTGACAACGGGTCACTGGAGAAGCCGTACGCGGTGGATCTACCGCGATTTAAGAAGGAGGAGACCGCAGGGTGGTTCCGATTCACCGGCGATATTACAAGTTCCGACAGCGGCAGCTATGGTTTCAACTTGCGCGTGATCCCGACGCATCCTCACCTGATCCAGGATCATGAATTGCGTTTGATTACCTGGGCGAGCTGAGAGGCAAAGGTGTTCGAGGAGTACAAGGAGTTCGAGAATGGTGATCTGAAATGGAAAACAACCCACGAAACTCCAAAAGATTTACTTAATTTCATTGGACAAATTTGGACGTTCCATTGTGCTAAGTCCTCCTTGAACTCCTTGAACTCCTTGAACTCCTTGAACTCCTTGAACTCCTTGAAC
>DASUWQ010000187.1:0-12793 GCA_036378375.1 Chthoniobacterales bacterium | reverse complement strand
GAGCTGTTTCCAATCTGGCAGCGCCGGCAGCTACCGGATGCGCGGATCGCCGGTGCTTATGTTGACGCACATGGGCGGCTGCCGGACTAGCGTAACCTCCGTGTTGCGGCTACAGCGTTGACCACCGCCCCCCACGGAGGGGAGCCGCATTAGAGATGTGCCGGTGCAGATTCGGAGCCGGTCTATCGCTTATGGGTTGAAAAGACGTGTCCGGCCGCGGCTCCCTTTAGGTGTGGCAGGGTTTATCGTTCCTTAGTTCCCAACCTGCTGCATATCCGTCCCATCCCAGGGCGTCGCGTCTATCCAAGCGCCATACTTGAAAAAGATTCGTCGGCGTCGACACCCGTGCGAGCTCTAACACCGAATGCAACGCCCCTCCGTCCGTTGCAACGACCAATCACCAACTTGTCCGACGTAGCTAAAAGGGGGAGATGGGGCGAAGTCGGATCACTTCTCCGCCCCGACCATCTGCTTTTCCTCATCGGCTGAATGGCCCCTATGCTGTCCACCGTCAGACGTATTCTTACCTCCAAACATCTTCATCAGAACCGAGAAAAAGATCGGCGTAAACAACACACCGAAAAAGGTGACCCCGATCATACCGGCAAATACCGCTGTCCCTAGCGCTTGATCCATCTCAGCACCCGCTCCGTTAGCCACCAACAGCGGTGATACGCCAAGAATGAATGCGAACGAGGTCATCAGAATCGGCCGCAACCGCAATCGGGCGGCTTCGGCAGCCGCTTCTCTCCTGTCTTTACCCGTCTCAATTTGTTGTTTGGCAAACTCGACGATCAGAATCGCGTTCTTACAGGCCAGCCCGACCAAGACCACAAATCCAATCTGCGTAAATATATTGTTATCCTGCCCACGAAAATAAACGCCGGCCATAGCGGATAACAGACACATCGGTACGATCAGGATAACGGCTAGCGGCAAAGACCAGCTTTCGTATTGGGCGGCTAAAGCCAGGAACACGAACAAGACGCAAAGCGGAAAGATGAAGATGGCCGTATTGCCTTCGGTAACCTCCTGGTAAGTTAACTGGGTCCACTCAAAGCTGAATTGGCTGGGTAGGAGATTCCGGCAGATTCGCTCCATCTTCTCGATAGCCTGACCCGAGCTGACCCCAGGTTGGGCGGCGCCCTGAATGAGAGCAGCAGGATAAACGTTGTAGTGGCCGACCACATCAGGCCCAGTGATGCGTTGGACGTCCAACAAACTTCCTAACGGCACCATCCCTCCGCCATTATTCCGTGTATACAGTCTGCGGATCTGGTCTGGGTCCGCGCGGAATCCGGAGTCGCCTTGAACATTTACTTGATAGGTTCGGCCCAGAAAGTTGAAATCATTGACATAATTCGTACCCAGATAAGTTTGCAAAGTGTCGAACACCGAGCTGATCGGCACATCTAAGGTCTGCACCTTTTCTCGATCGATATTGAGAAAGAGCTGGGGCACGCCAGAACGAAATGTCGTAAACACATTGGTTAGACCGGGTTCGGCGTTAGCGGCAGCCGCGACGGAGTCCGCTACTTGTTGCAATGCTGGCAGCCCCGCATTTCGCCGGTCCTCGATCTCGAGTTGGAAACCACCGGCGTTGCCCATCCCGCGCACCGAAGGAGGCTGGATCGCGATGACAAAAGCATCCTGAATCGAGGAAAAGGCACCCTGCAACTTCTTAACGATCGCGTTAGCCGACTGTTCCGGGTGGCCCATCCGTTCACTAAACGGCTTCAGCGGGAAGAATATCGTTAAGGCATTCGACTTAGTGGTGTTATCGAGAATCGATAATCCTTCAATGGCAAAGGTGAGCTCGACCCCTGGCATGTCCTTTCCGATGGCTCCGATCTTACGCTCGACGTCGTTGGTTCGCTGCAAAGACGCGCCGTCCGGTAGTTGAGCAAAGACGATTAGGTAGCCCTGGTCCATCGTCGGGATGAAACCGCCTGGTACCGTTTTGAAGAGCGTACCAGTCAGAACGATCAGGCCGAGATAAACCACGAGTGCTAACCCACTGATTCGAAGCAACCGCCGCACGATCTTGCCATAGGCGCTAATCCCGAAATCAAATGTTCGATTGAACAAGCGGAAAAACCATCCCAGCAAAAGATCGATGAGCCTGGTAAAAAGATCTTTTTTGGCGTGCCCCGGTTTGATGAGAATCGCCGCCAACGCCGGGCTTAAAGTAAGCGAATTAAACGCTGAGATCAGGGTGGCGATAGCAATGGTTAACGCGAACTGACGATAGAATTGGCCGCTGATACCGCTCACTAAAGCAGTCGGAACGAAGACCGCGGTTAACACCACCGCAATCGAGATAATCGCGGCGCCCACTTCGTCCATGGCTTTTCTGGTTGCTTCTCTGGGTGAAAAGCCATGCTCGATCCAACGCTCGACGTTTTCGACCACGACGATCGCGTCATCAACCACGATGCCGATGGCCAGAACTATCCCGAACAGAGAGAGCGAGTTGAGCGAAAACCCCATCAAAGCCATTACGGCAAACGTCCCGATTAATGAGACCGGTACCGCGATCAACGGAATCACGGCGATTCTCCATGACTGGAGAAAGACCATGACCACAATCACGACGAGAATGATGGCGTCCCGCAAAGTCTCGTAAACCGCGTCAATCGATTGTTGAGTGAAGAGGGTCGGATCGTAGGGGATCGAGTATTCCATCCCGGGCGGAAACGATTTAGCCATGTCTGCGATGGCTTTCTTCACCAGTGCAGCCGTTTTTAGTTCGTTCGATCCGGGTAATTGAAAAATTCCAATACCGATAGCCGGGATAGTTCCGTTCTCGTACGTGCTGCTGGTATAACTTTGGCCGCCAAGCTCGAGCTTGGCTACATCGCCCAAATAAACTATCTGGCCGTTGCTACCACGCTTCAGAGTAATCCGGGAAAACTGTTCCGGAGTGACAAGACGCCCTTTGGTGTTAAGAATTAGCTGGAACTCAGTCTTGGGACGTGCCGGCTCAGCACCAACTCCGCCTGGGGCGACTTGAATATTCTGGGCTTGGATCGCATTGACCACGTCGTCTGCGGTCAATCCTCGGGAAAACATGAGGTCCGGATTCAACCAGACGCGCATGCTGTACGGCTGCGCCCCGAAAACCTGAACGTTTCCTACCCCGTCGATTCGCTTCAGCGTGTCTAAGATCTGGGTATAAGCGTAGTTACTTAAATAGAGCGGGGTGTAGGTGTTGTTTTTCGACGTCAAGCCGATCGCCATCAAAATATCGGGCGATTGCTTCTGCGTAGTGACACCAATATTCCTGACTTCCTGCGGCAATTGCGGTTCTGCGATGGCGACCCGGTTCTGCACCAGTACCTGCGCGATATTAGGATCGGTTCCTAACTTGAAAGTAATCGTCAGCTGCATCGTGCCGTCCATCGCGGAAACAGACGACATGTAGAGCATGTTCTCGACGCCGTTGACTTGTTGCTCGATCGGCTCTGCTACCTCCTCCGCTAATGTCTTCGGGTCCGCACCCGGATACTGGGCTTGCACCACTACGGTTGGAGGCGCGATCTCGGGGTACTGGGCAACTGGCAAGGTCGTGTAAGCAAGCACCCCCAGGAGCACCGTGACGATCGAGACCACGATCGCAAAAATCGGGCGGTCTATGAAAAAGTGAGACAACTTCATCCTTGGTTTTCCCCTGCTTTAACGACTGGCTGTTTTTCCGTCTACCGCGCCGATGGACGCGTTTCCTTTCGAGAACGTCGATGGCAGCTTGCCGTCGTTGGTGGCGAATTGCTCCATTGAACCGTTCTCCGGTTTTACCGGGCTGTTGGGTCTGACCTTCAGGATTCCGTTAGCCACAATCACGTCATCCGGTTTGAGGCCACTCTTTACCACCCGTAAACCGTCAGCCATTGGTCCGATAGTTATGTGACGCAATTGAGCGATATTCTTGGAATCGACAACGTACACAAAGCTTTGGTCTTGATCCGTGCCGACCGCCCGATCTGCGACCAGAAGCGCTTCATACTGCGGGCTCGAGGCAATCCGGATGCGAATAAAGTTACCCGGCGTAAGGAAGCCGTCATGATTTGGGAACGAGGCGCGGATCAGCAAGGTCCCAGTGGTCGCATCGAAGGTATTGTCAGCGAAGTTAACCGATCCCTCATGCGGAAAGCCGTTCTCGTCCTGTAGTCGCAGGTAGACCACCGCTTTTCCGTCGCTGGTACTAGCGAGTTTGCCGTCGCGGACCAGGCGCTGATAACCGAGCGCGGCCAGCTCATCCATGCTGAAATACGCATAGATGGGGTCGATGCTGACAACCGTGGTCAACTGGGTTGAGTCCGCTTGAACCAGGTTTCCGATATTGACAAGTTGCCGGCCTACCCGACCATCAATTGGGGAAATCACTCGAGTAAATTCGAGGTTCAACTGCGCGGCATTGACCGCGGCTTGTGCGGAGATTACTTGAGCCGCGGCCTGGTTCTTGTTCGATAAGGCCGTATCGTAATCTTCCTTGGCGATTACATTGGTCTGCTGCAGGTGGGCTTGCCTTTCGTAAGTTACCTCCTGCAATTGTTGATTTGCCTGAGCCTGCTTCAACTGGCCGAGCGCCTGCTCGTAGGCGTCTTGGTAGGGGCGGGGATCGACCTGGTAGAGCAAGTCACCCTTGTGGATCATATCGCCCTCCTTGAATGGAATATTGACGATGTAACCACTGACTCTGGCCGTAATATTTACGAGGTTCACGGCGGCGGTTCGGCCGGTGAACTCGTTCCAATCGACAATCTCTTTGCGGACCGGCTTGCTGACGGTGACGCTGGGCGGAGGGAGAGCCTGTTTGGCGGCTGGTTGCTGATTACAGCTGGTGAGCGCCACTATCAGCAAGGCTAGGGCCAGACCAGGCAACGCCATCCGGCCAGACAAGCCCGAGCGGTCCGCCCTAGTCCGAGCTGGCCGGCCCACCACTGATCCCGAGGTAAGCAGGCTAACGAACAATTCAAAATGTTTTAATAATTCTCTCACGAGGCTCCTTTTCATTTCCCGTCCTAGTACTGATGTCTGGTTACTTGAAACCCTTAAGATACTAAGCTACTATTTGCAAGAAGGCACCTAAAAGAGAGTAGGTAACCTTTAGTATACCATGGATTGTTTTTCGTCCGATTCTGAGCTAGACTTGGCAGGCGGGGTATGACTTCCCGAGCGACGATAACGCAAACAAAGCCAACGGGCTGCAACCGGCCGATGGTTAATGACCGTTCTTGTCCGACCCGGCTGATCTTGGATCATTTAGCCGATAAGTGGGCGGTGTTGATTGTGGTCCGTTTAGCGTTCGGCACGATGCGTTTCGCCGAGCTCCGCCGCGCCGTCGATGGCATCAGCCAAAAAATGTTGACCGTAACCCTGCGCGACCTGGAACGAGATGGCTTGGTGGTTCGAAAGCTATACGCCAGCGTGCCTCCCAAGGTGGAGTATTCTCTCACGCCCTTAGGCAGTTCGCTTGTCGAAAAAGTAAATGAGCTATGCGCCTGGGCCGAGGCCAATATCGCTGAAGTCCTTAAAGCCCGGGAACGGTTCGATCGACGGAACGGCATTCCTAAGACGTGAGAAGTGAAAGGTGAGATGTGAGAGGTGAGAAGTGGACGGCGCGTGGCTGCCGCCCCGATCGGAGGGGCGTCGTATTCGGCGTTGCTGCGCCAGCGGGGCTCGACGCCTGGAACCTCTCGCAAGGATGGCGTTCGGAAAGACACGACGCCCGGGGTGTTTCGATAGTGTAGGCTACCAACTGTCACGAACGCAAAATACGCTCAACCGAGCAGATCCTCTGTTGGGCTTTTGCGCATCTTGTTGGATTTTTGCTAAAAAGAAAGGCGGGGGTCTCCGATGCGCACAACACACCAATCTCCAGGGCGTCGCGTCTTTCGGTGCTAAATACCAGTAAAAGTCTTTTTGGCGTCGACAACCGATAGAGCTGGTCACGCCGAATGCAACGCCCCTCCGTTGCGTATCGCGCCCACCTTTCACCTTTCACAGGCCTCCGCTTCGCTCCAACCTGGGCTATAAATATTTCACCGCTACGCGGTTCTATTAGGCTTCGCTCTGTATTCTCTCACTTTGCGTCTTTGCGCCTTTGCGTGAGATTTTCTTTCTCTACCATGGACCTCCTTACACGGACGCTGATTTCGATCCTCTTCTTGTCCGCTGGCGCCAACATGGCCCGTGCTCAGGATCCAAATGGCGACGTTAGCCACGGGAAAACGCTTTTTCAGCAGAACTGCGCGGTCTGTCACGCCGATACGTTAGGGCCGGGTAACACGACCATCGCGCGGCAAGGGCCGAGTCTGGTGGGGGTTTTCGGGAGACGCGCCGGGGCTGGTCCGAATTTCAATTACACAAAATCGCTAAAGGAATCCGGGTTCACCTGGGATGGCTCGACCTTAGACCGTTTCCTGACAAACCCAAGCGCCATGGTACCGGGCACTACCATGGCCATGATCGTGGCCAACTCTGCCGATCGAGCAGACGTGATTGGTTATTTATCTAGCTTAGAGGCTCCCGCCGAGTCTGTTGTGGTTGAAGAGACGCCGCTCCCGGCTCTCCGAAACAAAGGCGATCCAGGTGATTGGCGTAATGCCGCGCCTGGCGTCAAACATCATATTACGTTAGCGGACCTGCCTCCGCCTTATAGCACCCAATCGGCCGGGAATGGTCCGGATGTGGTGAGACAGCCGGCCAACGCCGCCTTATCCGTTCCGCGCGGCTTTACGGTCCGATTATTTGTGGCTGGATTGTCGAATCCTCGCCTGATTAGGGTCTCGCCTAATGGAGACATCTTTATTGCTGAGACAGCCCGGAATCGGATACGCGTCTTGCGAGCTGCCGACGGAGCGTGGGCTCCTTCGATAAATCAAGTTTTTGCGGGAGGATTGGACCGGCCGTTTGGGATCGCGTTTTATCCGTCAAATTCTAGTCCGGAATGGATCTATATTGCGAACAACAACTCGGTTGTTCGTTATCGGTATCAGAATGGCGATCTCAAGGCGCGCGACGGTGGCCAGGTTGTCGTGCCGCGGCTCTCCGAAAGCCATGGCGGTCATACGACGCGAGATATCGCTTTTTACCATGATGATCGGCGGCTTTTCATTTCGGTCGGCTCCGGTTCAAACGTGGGTGAAGGCATGGGCAAAAAGAGCAGCGACGCGATTCAACATTGGGAAAGCGAACATGGGCGAGGGGCCGCTTGGGACGGTGAAACGTATCGAGCCGATGTCTTAGTAACTGACCCCGAAGGCCGTCAACCGCTGCATACCTTTGCCACAGGCATTCGCAACGGGGTTGGACTCGCTGTTGACCCGCAGACCGGTGAGTTGTGGACTTCCACGAACGAGCGGGATTCGTTGGGCGATGATCTGGTGCCCGATTATATCACGCGCGTAAAAGAAGGAGGATTTTACGGATGGCCCTGGTACTACTTGGGGGACCATGAAGACCCGCGCCATGCGCGCGAGCGTCCGGATCTCGCCGGGCAGGTTATCGTTCCTGATGTCCTGCTGCAGTCACATTCTGCCTCACTCGAGATGACCTTTTACACCGCCACCAATGGCGTAGCGGTTTTCCCTCCTGAATACCACGGGGATATTTTCGCGGCTTTTCACGGCTCATGGAACCGGACTGTGCGCACCGGGTACAAGGTCGTCCGCGTCCGCGTGAGTCACGGAGTTCCAACCGGCGAATATGACGATTTTCTGACCGGATTCGTCGTGAACGACGATAGCGTCTGGGGTAGGCCGGTCGGAGTGGCAGTGGCTCACGACGGCGCTCTACTGGTCACCGAGGACGGGAATGGGACGGTATGGCGCGTCGCGTATACCAAGGGTGAGAGGTGAGAGGCCCGCCCTGAGCAAGCATTAAGCGCGTCGAACGGGTGACTGGTGACGGGTGACTGGTGATTGGTGATTGGTGATTGGTGATTGGTCGTGCTCGTGCTCGTGCTCCCGCTCGTGCTCGAAAGCGGCCAGTTGATTGCCAATTCGTGCGCCCCAGCCTTTCGTTCCCGGCGTTCCCGGCGATCATGGCATTCCCGGCGTTTTCTTCGTACATTATCTTGTATGAAAACGCATTGCATTATACATCCTGTAGTGTACTCTCAACGGCGTTGTCCATGAACAGGCACCGTCGACCGCTTAAACTCCATCTAAGAGCCGCTCCAAAGCAAAAAATCCTTTATCGGAGTTCGCCGAAGCTTTCACTTAAAGTGGTTCTTGCGGGCGTCTGTTTAGCCTTGATTATGCTCGGGGCGCTCAGCTTTGCCGCTTTCACCCTATTGAAAAACGCTCGATCGAAGCATGAAGGACATGCGTCGGTTGCCTCACCCAGCGCGACGGCTTCCGCTTTACTCGCCGGAAGCGTGAATCCGGTCCCGACGACCATGGCCGCCCCGCGGGTCGCGGTGGCTTCAGCTACTCCATCGTCGTCGCCGTCTCCATTGGCAACGCCGGTCATCCGTCCGACTGCAGTCATGCATCCGACTCCAGTCTTGCATTCCACTGCAGTGGTCACGAGTGGAACTCCAGAGGAAGCAAAAACGCCTTCCGAAGGAGTTAGGAAATCCGCCGAACAGAGACGCCGGGAAGCCGAGCGGAAACGAGCTCGCCTCGAAACTCAGCATAAGAAACACGAGATCTCCGATGAAGCGTATAAAAAGGGCCAGCAGGAGTATCAAGCGGAGCTGGCCAAATATCGAAGCGTGGTGGGCGGCGCCGGTTCGGCAAATTAGCACAGTAGGGACGTGCAAGGTGGAAAGTGAAAGGTGAGCCTCAGAGGTTGCGGCACATCCGCTAGGGACGAGCTCGTCCGGTACGTTTTTGGCCAACGGTTCTGTCGAGCCATTGGATGAGCAGGAGCTCATCCCTACCGGCAGCCTTTTTTTGCTTGCTGCGATTTGGCAAGTTAGGTAACCCCGGCGGATACACCATGAATCGCCGCCCAGCCCTTTTTCCTTGCTGCAGCCACAGGCGGCCTTACTATCAATTTCGTAAAGGAGACATATGAGCCTCGCCATCACCAAGGTGGATGTTTGGGCCGCCGAAATCGATGACACTCCCGGCGGTCTTGCGAAACTGTTAGGGGCTTTAGCTGGCGCGGGTGCCGACTTAGAATGCGTTATCGCGCGACGCGATCCTACGAAAACAGGAAAAGGAGTTGCATTTCTGACGCCCGTTACCGGGGCTAACGTTAGAAAGGCTGCCAAAGCGGAAGGACTCGCGACGGCCGAAAAGCTAGCAACATTGAAAGTCGAAGGTGATGATACGCCCGGTATCGGCGCTCGCATTACCTCGACCGTCGGTGAAGCCGGCGTGAACCTGCGCGGTGTTTCCGGCGCTGTTATCGGCAGGAAATTTGTCGCCTACCTCGGTTTCGATGGAGCTGCCGACGCTACCAAGGCCGCTCGCGCTTTGAAAGCGTTGGCTAGCCCAAAGAAAGTCGGAACCGCCAAGCGCAAGGGGAAATAGAATCACAACAAGATTACAAAGGCCACGAAGCGACGAAGTCGTAAACAGTCGCGCTCGTAGTCGAGTCGCTCCGCCGCGCGTCTGCTCTTATAGATTTTGTTTTGGCCTTCGCAGGGAGAAAGCCATTGCAATCGCATTACCGCCAGGAGAGGGTCTCACATGGTTGCCCATCCCAAGATCGTCCCCCTGATCAACCAACAGATCGGCAATGAATTCAGCGCTATGTTGCAATATTATGCTATTGCCGCGCATTTCGGCTCTGAAGCCTTACCCGAATTGGCTAGTCATTTCCGGAAACAGGCAGAGGAAGAGAAGGTGCATGCGCTGCGGTTTATTCAGTTTCTTCTCGACGCAGGCGCTCGAGTAGAAATCCCAGGCGTACCCGCTCCGCTGGCGAGTTTCGCCGCGGCCGAGGACGCGGTAAAGCTATCTCTCGAACAGGAAGAACGCGTCACTGCCCAGGTCAACGCGCTTGTCTCCACGGCAAAAGCGGAGTCCGATTACACGAGCGATAATTTCCTGCAATGGTTCGTAAAAGAACAACTCGAGGAAGTGTCTTCGATGGATCAGTTGCTACGAGTGGTTCAGCGTGCTGGTGAAGCAAATCTATTGCGTGTCGAGGAGTATTTAGCTCGCGAAAAGGGCCATGGATCAGCGTCAGCCACGGAAAAAGAAACCGAAGCCGGTTAACGAAATAGTCGATCAGTCACTCATTCTGATGGTTAGTCGACGTTGTCCGTGTTAGCGCCGGTGAAATCTTCGATAGCGCTCTTGGCATTCCCGCTCGTTCCCCGAAAGGATCTTGCCTTGCTTCTTGGTTGTGCACTTCTTGATTTCCATAGTGCACCCTTTCTCCCGATCCGCGCGTATTTGCCCGGTCATGCTCTGGCTGACCGCCTGGTGCTGGGTTTCTTGTGCCTCTTACCCAAGGATTCCGGCTGCTGGTGACCTGGCAGGGAAACCCACGAACACGACGGTGGACTCGAAGTTGGCAAAATACTACTTGGAGAATTCTTTGGCTGGTAGCTGGAAGACTCCCGGCCTGGACCATCAGATCACCGAAATTGACGAACGTTATCGAGCTGCTCCTTTGGACCCGCAAACGTTGAAAGCGATATCCCGGAGCGCATCGCCAGATTTCGCCGCTCTATTCCTGATCAAACAACTCTTATCGAGTCCAAGGAATCTGAAGTTCCAGACGGATTATTTGGCGGAGACGAAGCGAATCAAATCGGATCTTAAGCGCAATAAATGGTCAGAGATCGTTGCCCCGGCACTCAGAAGATATGAAGTACTGTTTGCCCCTGGTTTTCATTATCTGACCGATAGATCGTCCGGTGCGGACTTTGCCAGTCAACGACAATTCTTTCACGAGCTGGGAATAAGCGTTCAGCTGATCCGGACAGAAGAGGACGGCACCGTAGAAGAAAATGCGGCTATCATTGCCGCAAATATTCGGGTTCTGAGCGGTGCCAAGGTCATCTTAGTGAGTACGAGTAAAGCCGGCCCGGAAGTAGCCTTGGCACTCGGCAAGATTCTCGCACCTGAGGAAACGACCCCAGTAGAGGCTTGGATCAGTGTCGGCGGACTAATCCGAGGTACACCGTTAGCCGATTACGCCACAACCTGGCCGCAGTCATGGATTGTGCGACTAATGTTTCTCTACTCACACACGGGTTTCCAAGGCATTCCTGGCCTGACCACAACCGCCAGTCAGGCGAGAGTGGAGAGAATCCGGATACCGGCGGGAATAATGACGGTTGAATATATTGCCGTGCCGCTTTCGGGCGATATTTATGGAAGTGTTAGAAGCCGATACGTTCGGCTACGGAAAGACGGACCCAATGACGGGTTAACCTTGTTAGCCGATGAGTTGTTACCCAATGGTATCGCCGTAATCGAACCTGGCATCGACCATTTCTTTGCGGCTCCGGATATTGAGGTTAAATCGGTGGCCTTGGCCAATGTGGTGGCCAAGGCGCTGCCCGGAAGATGACGACATATGATTGAAAAGATTTCTGCAGTTACCCTTCGGGTTGCGAACATGGAGGCATCCGTTCGCTTCTACCAAGATGTCTTGGGACTAGAGATCATTTACGGTGGCGAAGGCTCATATTTTACATCGCTACGGACAAAAGACGGCGACACGATTCTGAACCTCGAACGCGGCAATGCGGGTAGCCAGTGGGGCCGGTTGATTTTTCACGTTTATGATGTTGACCGTTTATGGACCTACCTAACGGAAAAAGGCTTTCATCCAGACAGCCCGCAGGATGCCTCGTGGGGCGAACGTTATTTTCATATGCCCGATCCCGATGGCCATGAGCTTTCTTTTGCTCGTCCCATCTTAAAACCTCAATTCACAATACGGAAAGATCACAAAGGACACGAAGACTGAGCGAAACTAAAGGCTATGGAGATCTGTCTTTTGGTTCATTCGTCCGTCTTTGTTTCCTTTGTGTATTGTCAATTCTCCCCGTTAACTCCTGTTTACCGCTCAGATTAAAAGCTGCCGCCGTGCACCGGGTGAAACCCTTCAGTAGCAGACGCGATAACAAGTGGAATATGAAATGTTTTAAGGCGTGACCCCTGTGACTGACCCCTTCGAGATCTAGGCAGGAAACGTCATACCACCGAATCGCACAAAGAAATACCAAGCCACAAAAAGATGGGATAGCCGCAAAAAGGCACAAAAAGCACAAAAACAAACCACAGATAACACGAATGTACGCAGATCTTGGATGGCCTAACCAAGGTCCAAGCACGTCGAAGGGATGATTCCGAGTTTTCTTCGTGAGCTTGGCAGCACAATAAGGAGATTTGAATCACTGACGCGAGGATTTCGAGGGAGAAACCAGCGGAATGATTTTCACAGCAAGGCCGTCCGGCCGCGGCCGGACCACAAAGAAGGACTTTACTGTCTCAAATCTTTGCGGCCTTTGTGGCCTTATTGTGAAATTTGTCTCTGTTGCCTTGCTGTAGATTCCCTGTGTTTGACTCGCCTGTGTCGTCACGAATCAGGGCACCGGTTCGCCAGTATTAGGATCAAGAAATAGACGACGATCGCTAAACCTGCGATCAAAGTGGAACATGTTCACCAGCGTTCCCGCCAACGCGTCAAATGAACTGTTACCAATTCTCCCAAGGTTCCAGTTATCTTCGATGAAGCGCAGAATCGACGTTTGATCGGTTAAAGTATTATCGACAAAATTCTCGTTGGCCCATGGCGAGATGACCAACAACGGTAGACGAGGACCATACCCCGCTCGCGCTTGGAAGCCGCCTAAGGGAGGATTACTGCCCGCCGC
>DASUWQ010000186.1:0-3725 GCA_036378375.1 Chthoniobacterales bacterium | reverse complement strand
TTTTTGTGCCCTTTGCGCCTTTTCGCAGCTATTCCTTTTCTTTCCGCGAGATAGATTTGGCAAACGGACGATCGCGCATGCAAGTTCCCCGAAATGCCGGAGTTACCGGATATTGTCACTTACCTCAAAGCATTGGAGCCCAGAATATTGGGTGAGCCATTGAGTCGAGTTAGAATCGCCAGCACGTTTGTGCTTCGCACTGCTGAACCACCGATTCGCGAAGTGGAAGGTCGCGTCGTCCGAGATCTGAAACGGATCGGAAAACGGATCGCGATTGGGGTGGAGAAGGATCTCTGGCTGGTACTCCATCTGATGATCGCCGGCCGGCTTCATTGGCGACCGCCGCACGCTTCGTTGGCCGGACGCAACCATCTAGGCGCATTCGATTTTCCTAAAGGTTCACTGGTATTGACCGAGGCCGGCACCAAACGCCGCGCATCTCTACACCTGGTTCGCGGCCAGGAAGCCCTTCACTCAATGAATCCCGGTGGGATCGACATCTTTGAGAGCGATCTGGAAGGCTTCCACGCTGCGCTCACCGCGGAAAACCGCACCCTGAAACGAGCTTTGACCGATCCGCGGATGGTCGACGGCATCGGTAACGCCTATTCAGACGAGATTCTCCACGCTGCGCAACTGTCGCCGATTGTAGTGACGCATAAGCTAAAGCCTGAACAATGGGCTCGGCTGTTTGCAGCTGCCCGGCAAACGCTGGAGCTCTGGGTCGATCGGCTGCAAAGCGAAGCGGGTGAAGGTTTCCCCGAAAACGTCACGGCATTTCGTAAGGAAATGGCGGTACACGGACGTTACGGCCAACCCTGTCCGCGTTGCGGAGAAAAGGTTTTACGGATTCGTTATGCCGATAACGAGACCAATTACTGTGCGCGCTGCCAGACCGGTGGGGTGGTCCTGGCCGATCGCAGCCTATCCCGATTGTTCGGCTCGGAATGGCCGCGTACCCTCGAAGAATTAGAGGAGCTCAAGCGGCGGTAAGGCCTCGAACTTATCCTTTTGGAATAGGTCGGACAGTCATCCTGCACGGCTGTCGGCCTTTGCCGCGAAGCGGCTATATAGACCAGCCCAGGCTTTAACCCTGGGTAGGTGGTTGGTGGAAGGTGCCCTGCCTGTCCGCCGTAGTTCTGGGAAGATGGAACGGAGGAGGAAAAGTGGCACCCGATATTGGGCCGCTGGTGAAATAACACGCGAAGACACGCCTCGGCCGCCACTCGTGAGGCACATCGTTCTCGTCCTCGTTCTCGTCCTCGTCATCGAAAGGGTATGTTGGCAGCTATTTCGGCTGGAATTGTATCTATGTGCGCTGTCCGAATTGCACCCCGCCGCGGGGTTGGAGATGCTTTCAGGGCGGATTTCGCACCCGGATGACCAAGCACTAAAGCCCTGGGCTGTTCTGTATAGCCGTTTCGCGGCAAAGGCTGGCTGCCCTTTGGGGACAGAAGAGCCTTGGCAACCAATGGCCTTAGTTCTGATCTTATCGAGTTGACACACTTATTTTGCCTGCTATTTAACTAAAAGGTTAATTAACCAAATGGTATAATACGATGCCGGATACGCTAAGCCTAAGGTTTGCTGCTCTCGCTGACCCGACCCGAAGAGCGATGCTGGTTCAGCTTTCCAAAGGACAGGCCAGCGTTTCCGATCTAGCCAAACCGTTTCTCAAAGACATGAGTCTGCCTGCCGTCACCAAGCATCTCAAAGTCTTAGAAAAGGCCGGCTTGGTCATCAAAACTCGCGAAGCCCAATGGCGGCCCTGTCAATTGAACGGAGAAGCGTTCAAGGATCTGGCCGACTGGGTAGACCAATATCGAACCATCTGGGAGCAACGTTTTGATCGCCTCGACGAATACCTGAAAACCGTTACCGCAGGAAAACAGTCAAAAGGAAAGAGATATGCCCGAAAAAAATAAGTCTAACGAGATTAGATTCATCCGGATCTATGATGCACCGGTTCAAGCTGTGTGGGACGCATGGACTGACCCAGATCAGATAGCCCAATGGTGGGGGCCGCGAGGTTTTACTACTACGACCCATAGCAAAGACCTAAGACCAGGAGGCTCCTGGATCTACACCATGCATGGTCCCGACGGCACTGATTATCCCAATCGGACGAATTATCTGGAAGTCGAAGCATTCGCTAAGTTGGTCTACGACCATGGCGGCAGAGAAGATCAGCCTCCTTTCTTTCGGGTGACTGTCCTTTTTTCTGAAAGCAAAGGAAAGACGAAGATGGAGATGAGCATGACCTTGCCGACTCCGGAAGCAGCTGAGGAAACTCGAAAATTTATCAAGCAAGCGGGAGGCTACTCAACTTGGGACCGGCTTTCTGAGTACTTGGAAAAAGAGGTCTCTGGCAAAGAGAAGTTTGTGATAACCCGGAGCTTTGATGCGCCCCTGGACTTGATGTTTGAGATGTGGACGAACCCGAAACATTTGTCTCAGTGGCTGCCTCCGGCGGGGTATGAAATGGAGTTCATCAAATCGGACATCAAACCAGGCGGGAGTATCTTTTACTTTATGACCGGTAGCGGTCCCAAGATGTACGGGAGAGCTGAGTACCTGCAGATTGAGAAACCAAACCGGCTGGTTTACACCCAGCAGTTTTGCGACGAAAACGAGAAAATTAGCCGCCATCCGATGGCTCCCACCTGGCCTGAAACCATGCTGACAACCGTGGATTTGGCTGCGGAAGGACCAGACCGAACTCGGATTACGGTGACTTGGGAACCTTATGGCCCGGCGACTCGCGAAGAGATAGAAACCTTCGTCAAGGCACGGGGCGGCATGACTCAAGGTTGGACCGGGTCCTTCGACAAGTTGGACGCCCATCTAGGGAATCAGTGATGTGCTGAGCGTCTTCCGGTGATTGAATGCGGGTCAACGATAGTGACCCGCGTCCCAGGTATCGCGATTATCGGCCAAAGCTTGCGTCAGAGTTTCTGCCCGCTTTAGCAGGTTTTGTCTTTGTGGCCTCTGTGGCCTTGCTGTGAAATTTGAAAGGTTTGGATCGGGATCTCGGGGTCCTTTTTTGCGTTCCTTGCGTTCTCTTGCGGCTATTCTGGCTTATCTTAGCGCCTAAGGGTTTCAACCCTAGGCTTAGCCCTATTATCGCTTCAGGATAATTCTCTACGGGACAAAAGCCGCATCACGCATCGATCCAGTTATCAATCAGGCTGGATTCAGTTGTTTCCAGGTCATGCAGTTCAGAGCCTGTCGAGAGTTGCTCATTATCTGCGTAAGGCAGGGTCGAGCTACAGGCGGCAACAGGATCGTTTTGATCGTTCGATTGTATAGCACTGGCCTTCATGGAAACTCTCTTCATTGACCACTCCGGTCTCGACCCGACGTCACCAGGGATGTGATCTCACCAAATAAGACTTCGCAGGGGCTCACTTTATTCCTGATTCTTGAGCCTCGTGGTGAATCGTTTGTGACCGTTAAAGCTTGAAGGGCCCCATGGAAGAGAGATCACTGCGGTAATCCAGATGGATTGCCTACATAATTCTGCTTGCCGAGCTGGTACGCTCATGATCTCCGGTGTAGTACAATTATTTCATGGGTCATTCGCAGTCAGAAAAGAAAAGCAACCATGAGCGCATCGTCCGCACTGCTGCCAAACGGTTGCGTGAGAAGGGCCTTGAAGCCGTCGCTATCGCCGACGTGATGAAAGAAGTCGGCCTTACCGTCGGCGGGTTTTATAAACATTTCGA
>DASUWQ010000185.1:0-5998 GCA_036378375.1 Chthoniobacterales bacterium | reverse complement strand
TGTAGGTCTTTAGAATGGCGCCGGGTTCTTGCGCCAGCTCCGGCAGATTCCTTTGCCACAGATAGGCGACGTACTCCGTTACCGGAAATCCTTCCGTAGCATATTGAATGGCGGGCGCCAGGTCGTCTTGGATCGGTCGTTTTCCGAAGCGATTGTGCAGATCGAACCAGGCATCGACGGCCCAGGAACACTGATACTGAGCATGCCAAACTTAGGGATTTCCTTCAGCCCAAGCGTCGCATTCGCCGCAATGGCAGCATCAACGGCCGTTCCCCCCTTCTTCAGCACATCGATATCAGCACATCGATAGCAACTTCGGTTGCTAAAGGTTGTGCTGTAGCCGCCATCCCGTTTTTAGCGATTACTTCCGAGCGGGTGGCAAACGATTTTCCGGTGATTCGGTCCATTTGTGAGAAAGCGGGATTTGCCGCTATCGCAGTCAGGCACAAGCCATCGGCACCAACGTCAGTTCAGACTCGAGACGAGTCAAAGGGAAGGAGCTAGCAGCTAGAATCTAGCTCCTGCCCTCATCCGTCCTGTACTAAGAATGCGTGCTCGCAGCCCGCCTCGTCCCTTCAAGGCTGCTTGGGCTCCGGGACCAAAGGCATGGTCCATCCAGAAGCAAGGCCGGCTCTCTTCAGTTCCCAAAAGGCGTACATCACCAATGGTAAACTCGTGCCCGATCAGGTCGTTCAGCCTTACGCCGCGAGTAAGAACATTGCGCCGAAAAACTGATGGCGACCGGTCCCAGATCCCGAGTTGAGCGCAGAGATCAGCATATGTCTCCTCCTCAAAAAACGTAATTTGTCCTTTGTAGGACTCCTTATAGTCGAAGAACCGGTCTCCTTCGATTCCCTTACCAGCGACGCACCAAACTGAAGATACCTCGAGAGCTGGATTACTCGACGGTTGATCGCGCTCGTGACCGAAAAAGTTGTGGCCCGGTGAAACGTAAAGATGCGTTACTTCAAAATCCCGCACGGCGAGACGATAGGCCTGTTGTGCAAAGTGGCAATGGTGTGGGACCGGTGTATCGGGTAGGCGCACGCGTAGACAATGAACGGATAGGACCTATGGGACATATGAGACCTATAGGCTCCTCCACATAAGTCCTATTTGTCCCATAGGTCCCATCCGTCATCGGCCTTTTGCGCGTTTCATTGCAGCTCCCCGTCAGCAGGTCTATCCTGCGAAATACCACCCGTGCAACCACCCACTTCTCCAGAGGGAATCGCTCAAGTCTCGATACTGAAATACACCGCCAAGGTGACTTCAGGTCTTATGGCCAGGGACGATCTCACCATAGAAGAGCCGCTCGAAATCAGCGTGAAATTCCGACGTGGCAGTAACTTGGTGAAGAAGCCGCTCTCCATCACCATGCGAACGCCAGGGTCCGACAGGGGGTTAGCCGTCGGATTCCTTTTTACTGAAGGCATTCTTCATGAAATCTCGATGTTGAGCTCGGTCGATCAGGAAGCCGAAAATTCTGTGGTCGTTACCCTAAACGAAGAAGTTAACTTGCAACGGCTCGAGCGACATTTCTATACCACCTCGAGTTGCGGGGTTTGCGGCAAAACATCTTTGGAAGCGCTGCGCATCAACCGGGAGATTTATCTAAACTCTTCATCGCCAAAGGTTTCGCCTCAGCTGCTGGTAACGCTGCCCGAAATCTTGGCTCGGTATCAATCCGAGTTCTCGCGCACCGGCGGAATCCATGCGTCTGCGATTTTCGATGTGCGGGGCCATCTCTGCGCCATTAGCGAGGATGTGGGCCGGCACAACGCTCTGGATCGATTGATCGGGAATGAACTGCTGGCAGGCCGAAGCGATTTCTCGGATTTGGTCCTGCTGGTCAGTGGACGCGCCAGTTTCGAGTTGGTCCAAAAGAGTGTGATGGCCGGGATCCCGATCATGGCCGCTGTTGGCGCGCCTTCCTCGTTAGCGGTCGACCTCGCCCAGCGATATGGGATGACCCTGGTCGGGTTCTTACGCAACAGCCGATTTAATCTGTATTCGGGCGCTGCCAGAGTCGCCGCGTCCGACACGGTTCCAGGTTCAAGGTTGTAAGTTTTAGGTCTAGGTTGCCCTCCCTAGCACAACGCGTCCCGGATAGAGGCTTAAACGTCGAACTTAGAATCTCGAACCTTAAAACCTGGAACCTTCTGGCTAGTCTCCCCACGGGTCCCATAAATCCCAGCCGGTCCTTTGCCCAATTACCACGGCCACCACAAGCCGTCCGTTCCGCCACAGCGGGCCGCGGAAGAACAAGGGACTACCGCGAGACATGCGCGCCTGCGTTTCAATTAACGCGTGATCCCGGCGAAAAAACCTAATAGTAACGAGGAACCGTCCGTGCCCTTCGCGGACCCAGTTGCTAAGCTGAATTCGCATATTACCTGGCAAACCAACCGTGGCTGGTCTGCCGGTTTGCAGAGTGACTTCATTCTGGCCAAGTGAACGTACCGCAGTATAGCCGACCAACCTTTCGAGGCGTTCGTTGTAGTTCTTGAGCCAGGTGGGAACATCCCGGCTCATCTTTTCGTTGCTTGCAAAAAGCAGGCACGCCCAAAGTCTATCGTTGGCCTGAACTTGCGGCATCATAGTACAGCTAAGCCCGAACCCGGTGCTAACGGCAAGAATCCATCGCAGCCGGCATCGCCTGAAAATGCCCGGCCGCAGCCGCAGCGGCGAATAGGTTGCGAACGGGCCCATGCATTTTCGAGCGATGCCGGATACAAGCGCATAAGTAAACTCCGGCCGACCGGGAGCTTTCTGCTGCGATTTTAAAGAAAAAATTGGTTGTAACGATATTCTATTCAAGTCGGGCGGGTAGCGGACCTGCAGCGCCTAGTGGCGTGCACGATTCAGTGCCGGATCAAAATAAGGTTTCGAAACTCTCTCTTCCCGCAAATCACCGCCGAATTGTCCGGTATCACCGAACGCTTCAGCTGGAGTGCGACCTTGCGGCAAACGCTTCCGCGCATTCGCCGTTAGGCGCACTAACGGGTGAGATCTTCGTCATCCGGCACGTTGTCCACTCCGTCAAGCTTGATCAACGTAATTCCTTTTTCGGAGTCGACGGTCGCCCTGATCTTTGGATCGGTCGTGGTAGTCTTTAGCACCTCTGCCACATACTCAGGAGGCGCCGAAAACTTGTGGAAAGGACTGAATAGCAAGAAAAGCAAAAACGCCACGGCGAACGAACCAATGCCGCCCCATGCCAGCCGCGGGATTCGGAACCAGGAAGGCAGCGAACGCTCCGCTGGCACAATCTGTTCCATCAGCTTCGAGGTGAAAAAATCGGAATGCGCGAACTCCAGGGGAACAAGATTACGCTGCAAGAGCTTTTTCAGCTTCGACATGTCATCACGTTCCTTGACCAACTCCGGATGCTGCTTTTCGAAAGCGGCTGCCTCCTCCGTCGTCAGAGCCCCGTCGACCCAGGCAGTATAGAGTTGCTCAAAGGTTTTCATAAACGTCCCTCAGCAGAGTCTGTAGCTTTTTTCGCGCATAGAAAAGGCGAGACATCACCGTGCCGATCGAACATCCCAGGGCCTCAGCGATCTCATTATATTGAAGTTCCTCGATTTCCTTCATCACAATGACGGCCCGATGTTCGGGCGAGAGTTTACTGATAGCGTGCTCAATTCGCTGCCGGATCTCTTCGCGTTCTAACCCTTGATGCGGCATTGGGTCCGGCCGAGGCACGGTCTTCGAACCCGGCTCAACTTGAGTAGCCGCTATCTGGTCATCAAATTCAGCGGTTTTTTTAAAGCCTTTTCGGCGCAGCGAATCGATGGCCACATTGGTCACAATCCGGTAGAGCCAGGTATAAAAAGATGCCTGTCCTTTGAACCGGTGAATAGAGCGCCACGCCTTGAGGAATCCTTCTTGCGCCAGATCCCAGGCGTCTTGCTCATTCTGGACCATTCCGTAAATCATGGAAAAGACCTTGCTTCGATATTTGACGACCAGCTGTTCGAAAGCGAGGGCATCTCCTTTTTGACATCGCCGAACTAGAACAATGTCATCATGCTCCACAGACTCACTAAAGCCGCCATCACCTACTGACAATACAGACGTGCGTCCTTCGAAATTCATTCAAATCAACCTGCAGCTTTCACCAATGCGCATGCATTGGTGAAAGCTGCAGGCTATGGCTGAAGAATACCCCGGTTAAGCCGGCCGATTCCTCTGCTCTGTTGTTTTGACTAGAGTAACTCCATTTTTTTAATTACCTGTCCTCACTTTTGCACTCTCTTTTCGCGTCTCGACCTCGGTACAGCTTTGAGAGGCAACACAAAACTTGCGATTTGCTATCTGCTATTGGCTATTCCAGAGGGATTTATCCATAGCGGCGGCGCCATTCTGCCCGGAGCTCGCCCATCATCACAATGATGCTGTCCCTTACGTGGAACAGACGATGGAGCAAATCCTCAAATTGCGGCCGTTTGACCAAACCGTCTCGGTCCAATTGAGTTGCAGCCTCTATCGCCGTAGAAATCGCCCGAAGCGCTCGCTTCAGATAGGCAATCGTCATCCCGATCTCTTCGCTCTCTTGGTCGCTGAGAGCTGCCGCCAGTTTAGCGCTGGCTACTGCTACGTGAGACGCCAGTTTTACCCCGACCGGGTTCGAAGCGATCCCATGAACTTCATCAAACAGTTGATCAATCCACACGGTCAGCGAGAACGCACTTTGATATAACGGATGCGACTCGAACGATTCTCTCAGACTATCATCGTCTTCTGACTCTTCTTCCTCGCCAATTTCCAGCTCTTCCAGGTCTTCGATTGCCGGCTCCAACAAATGGGGCCAACCCATCTCGCGAGCGATGATTTGGTCGCGGTTCGGATCGTCGATGTATTTCTCGAACAGCTCCATGTACCGCTCCGTCTTGCTGTCCTGCTGCTGTAGAAAGCGTTCCCAGTCGTACTCGTCCCAGGCCCGCTCTGGCTCATCGAAGAAATCAGCCATACGCGACTTTTATCGCACCTCGGAAACCGCTGCAAAGGTTTTATCACGCACCGTTTGCAACCGAAGTTGACCGCAAGCCGCATCAATATCGTGCCCTTTTTCCCGACGGATGGTGGCATCGATACCGCGGCTGCGTAGAGCTTGAAGAAAAGCGTTTTGCCGGTTGTTAGAAGGCCGGCTCCAACTAAGACCTTGCACCTGGTTGTAAGGAATCAGATTGACCTTGGCTTCAATCCGCCGCGCCAGTCGGGCCAGCTTCTCAGCTTGGTCCAAACCATCGTTGATTCCGTTAATTAATATGTATTCAAAGGTTATTCGTTGCTTTTTCCGACTGGAATAGTAGGCGCAAGCGTTGATCAACTCCGCCAGCGGGTATTTGCGATTCACCGGCATGATTTGCCGGCGAACCTCGTCAGTAGCACCATGTAAGGAGATCGCCAAACGAATTTGCAGCGGTTGATCGGCCAGTTCACGAATACGCGGCGCCAAACCGCTGGTCGAGACCGTCATATGCCGGGCCCCTATCCCAATCCCCCACTCCGCATTAATACTCTTCACCGCTCGCAGGAGCTGCTCAAAATTCGCCAGCGGCTCCCCCATCCCCATGAATACGATATTGTTAACCTTCTCACCGGTTTCAGATTCGACCTGTATAATCTGTTCGACGATTTCACCTGACCGAAGGTTACGAGTCCAGCCGTCTAATCCGCTTGCACAAAACTTACATCCGTACGCGCAACCCACTTGGGTCGATACGCAAAGGGTCTTTCGATCCGCTGCCGAACCGTACAAATCCGGGCTAGCTGGAATCAGAACCGTCTCGATCAGATTCCCATCGAAAAGCGAGAAAAGGAATTTTCGCGTCGAATCTTCGGAGCCGGTTTGCCGGATTTTCCGTAAGCCAAAAAGGCGAAAATTATTTTCGAGTTCGCTGCGCAATGTTTCCGGCAGATTTAACATCCGGGCGAATTCAGTTACCCGCTTACGGTAGATCCATTCGAAGATCTGTTCTGCGCGATAACT
>DASUWQ010000184.1:0-39266 GCA_036378375.1 Chthoniobacterales bacterium | reverse complement strand
GAAAGGTGATGTCAGGATTCGAAACGATGCGCTTATGACAGGCCAAAGCGACCTCGAAAGCTAGTCCGCCTAAGGATTGGTGGATTACCGCGAGTGACGGCTTCGGTTGCGTCTCTAACAAGCGGAGTGTGTCTCGCAGCAAATCGATCACGTCATCGCCGCGCAGCAAAAGCTCCAACTCCTGATCGGGCGCCGGGCCGGTGCCCGAAAATTCAATGATGATTCCCTCGATCTTTGGGTCTTCCGCTGCGCTTTTAAGCTGGGTCGCAAAAGAGGCGGAATGGGCCAGGAAAGGAATAACCTCGATCATGGGCACGTTTCCAAGATAGTAGCGACTCCCATGCCGAGTCCGGTACACATGGTGACTGCGCCTCGCTGGAGTTGGCGCCGTTGCAACTCGTCCACCAATGTTCCCACCAACATTGCTCCCGTAGCGCCCACCGGATGTCCCATGGCGATGGAGCCACCGGCGACGTTCACTTTTTCATGCGGCGCTTTTGTTTTTTCCATGAAGTAGAGAACGACCGACGCAAACGCCTCGTTGACCTCATACAAATCGATATCCGAAAATTTAAGATCAAGCCGGCGCAGGGCTCGGCGGGTTGCTTCCGCTGGAGCAGTGAGCATGATACAGGGCTCATCGCCGGCGCTGCCCGTCGATAGGATGCGGGCCCGCGGCTGCAGCTGAAAAGTCTGCCCAACTTCTCGGTTCCCGAGCAAAACGATCCCAGCTCCATCGGCGATACCGGAGGAGTTGCCGGCATGGTGCACGTAATTGACCCGGCTGACCTGGGGATAACGCAAACGTATCAGGTCTTCGTAACCTTCGGCGCCGAGTTTGGCGAAGGACGGAGTGAGCTTGCTCAGGCTGTCGGCGGTCACGTTTTCTCTGACCAATTCGTCGCGGGTCACCATTCCTTCGCTGGTCTCGACCGGAACAATTGACCTGGAGAACCAACCATTTTTCCACGCCGTATCCGCTCGTTGTTGAGAGGCGGCGGCGAAACTATCGACATCTCGCCGGCTGTACCCTTGGAGGGTGGCGATCAAATCTGCAGAGATTCCCTGAGGCACCGGTGGGACCTGATCTTTAAATCCAGGGTCTAAAATCATCGGACCTCCGGAACCGAAAATTGCAAAAAGTGACAGCATCTCGACTCCGCCAACGACGACGAGGTCGGCTTGGCCGGCCATGACCTTGGCCGCGCCCGTGTTGACCGCGTCCAGCGCTGATCCGCAGAACCGGGAGACCATCAGTCCTGGGACATGGTTCGGGAAACCGGCTGCCAATGCTGCAGATCTCGCGAGATTCCCACCTTGGTCATTGAGTTGTTCGCAGCAGCCTAGAATCACTTCGTCGACTTTGGACTCGATGCCAGGGTAACGCTTACGCAGTTCCGTAAGGAGAGCTGTTACTAAGGAAACCGGAGTCAGGACATGCAAGCCGCCGGTCGGCTTCCCCCGTGTCCGAGGGGTACGCAGAGCGTCATAGACAAAAACTTCGTGGAGGGCCATCGGAGTCAGAGAAACCAATCACAGTCAGCGGCGCCGTCAACGCCGGGAAACGAGTGGACATAGTAGACATAGTAGACTGAGTGGACGTAGTGGACATGGGCCGGTGACGCGTGGCGCTATTCAATTCTGTCCACCATGTCCACGTGGTCCACTCGGTCCACTTGATCGTGGGCTCCGCGGTGTTTTTCGCCCATTTGACAAACCTATGCGCGTAGTGTTGGTTCCTCGCTCCGCGCGAGCAACTTAATGACCGTAGGTCCCTGGGTTTCTAGCAGCAACGCTGGAAGCCGCACGCGCCAGGGGTAACCCGGTTAAGAGGAATTAGAAGATATGCCAGTTCGTCTTGGACGTTTCGAGATGCCCAAGAGCCTCACCAAAGATGAGGCCAACGCAACCGAAACATACGCAAAATTCATCGCCGAGCCTTTTGAGGCCGGATATGGTCACACCGTCGGTAACTCCCTTCGCCGAGTTCTGCTTTCGTCGCTAGAAGGAGCTGCCATTACCAGCATCCGAATTTTCGGAGCAGAACACGAGTTCGCTTCACTCCCGGGAGTCGTTGAGGACGTAACCGATATCGTGCTCAACCTCAAGAAAGTAAAATTCAAGGCGGTCGATCACGAACCCAGGACCGTCAGCCTGACCGTCAATAAAGAAGGCCCGATTACAGCCGGTGAAATTCAGACGGTGACCGGGATTGAGGTTCTTAATACGGACCAGATCATCTGCACCCTAGATAAGAAGCAAAAGTTCGAAGCTGAGTTTGAAGTCAAAGTAGGACGCGGGTTCTTTACCGGAGACGAGAACAAGCGACCGGATACACCGATTGGGGTGATCCCGATCGATTCGATTTTCTCGCCGGTTACGCGGGTAAAGTACGCGGTCGAAAACACCCGAGTCGGCCAACGAACGGACTACGACAAACTGATCTTAGAGGTTTGGACCGATGGCCGGATCACGCCGGACGATGCCTTGCTACAAGCTTCTGCGATCTTGCGGCATCACCTCGACGTGTTCGTCAACTACGATGATAGCCAGGTCGAGTTTGACCAGACCACTGAGGAGACCAGCCAGGAAAATACCCGGCTGAAGAAGCTGCTTAATATGAGTGTGAACGAGATCGAACTCTCGGTTCGGGCTGCGAATTGCTTGAACAACGCCAATATTACCACAGTCGGCCAACTGGCGATGAAGACCGAGGCCGAGATGCTGAAGTACCGAAATTTCGGAAAGAAATCTCTCAACGAGATCAAAGAAAAGTTACAACAGCTTGGGCTTAGTCTAGGGATGAAGTTCGAATCGGGGTTGGTGGAACCGACCTCGAACATGGACCGAAACGATGACGGTAAGCTCGTCACGCTCTAGCTTAATATGCGACACACGAATAAGACGATTAAGCTCGGCCGGAAGGCCGAGCATCGGAATTTGCTGCTAGCTAACCAGGTCTGCAGCCTCATCGAGCATAGCCGGATTCGGACTACTCTGGCGAAAGCCAAGGCAGTCCGGCCTTTTGCCGAGAGAATGGTTACACTGGGAAAGCGCAACGATCTGCATGCCCGGCGGCTAGCTTTTGCCTTCTTGAGACAAAAAGAAGCGGTTCGCAAGCTGTTTGCCGACATCGCGCCTAGAAGCGGGTCCCGGCAGGGCGGCTACGTGCGCATCATCAAGCTCGGACCTCGCCTCAGCGATTCCGCACCCATGGCCTATGTCGAGTGGGTCGATCAGCCGGTGGTGGAAGAGAAAATGGCCGCGGCGGAGAAGGAAGCGGCTAAAAAGTAGTCGAGCTGTTCTGACGGACGATTTTTTCGTACTCGTTTTTCGTCGTCCTCGTCCTCGAAAGGGGACGAGGACTATTGTTGTCTGGCGGTCGTGAACAACAGATCTCCAGGGTAACTACAACATCCTAGAAGCAGCAGTGTTCTCGAGGACGAGGACGACGACGAAGGACGAGTGCTGTCGGCCGGCTAGCTTCCCCTGACGATCGAGATGACGTTGGCTCGCAGCTTCTCGATTCTAGGAAAGTTGTTGCGGGCGTTACTTTCATTGTTCCGGAAGACGACGTGGTGAGCGACGGGGTCTACGTCTAGAGACACCACGTAAGCATCGCCGCCTCTGAACCAAGTATCGGTTCTCCAATTGTTGGAGATCCATCTTATGATCGTGTTATCGATCTCGGGGTAGCCGCTTCCGTGACGGATACTAACCCCGTACACAACTCCTTGGTTGACCGCGAGGTTCACATCCACGGGGATGATTTGCGCGTTGGGGCCTTGCTGTTGGTGGATCATTGCCCACTCGGATGAACTGAGTACCGGCATCGGAACCCGGCCGACCTCGACCTCTTCAGCCAGCGCGGCTGATGTGAAACTCAGGCAAAACAGAGAAACTGAAAGCAGTAAGCGCCTCTTTTTCATGGCGTTCCGAACATACGCGAGAATGCGCCAGGGAAAAGGGCCCGGTAGGGATGAGCTCCTGCTCGTCCGATCTACCATCACGTTTTTGGAAATACAACCTGGCGAATGGCCGGATCGACATTCATTGAAATCACGAAGTGGTCTCCGCCGGCGAACCAGGGATAAGTTTTCCAATTTGCCTCGACCCACTTCACGATTGTCTTGTCGATATCGTCGTGTCCAGTTCCGTGGCGGACGGTGACGCTGTAGATTTTCCCTAACCGGATGGCGAGATTCAGATCGATACGGAGCGGCTGATAGTGACCTCCTTGTTGCTGGCGGAGTAGCTCCCATTGGAGCGAGCCCAGCTGTGGCATGGGCACCTTCGCGACTTCGACGTTCCCGGCTGGCGCGTTGAGCACGAACGACCAAGCCAGAAAAAGGGCAAGGAGAGGGGATCGTTTTGGCATGTTGGCCTTCCTTTTAAAGAGTGGCAACGCCGTAGACGAGTATTTTGATTGGGCTGGCCAAGCTCGACATCTTCTGGCACTGCCTTTCCCTGCTAATATTTCAGGCAACTTACCGAACGGAATTTTCTTCAGGACGAACCCATGAAAAAGATCTCAGCTTGCATCCTCACTGTGGCGATTGGTTTTGGCGGCGCTCTATTCCTGGAAGGAGCAAGGGCGGTTGCAGCAGATCCGTCCCCGGCATCGCCTAGCCCAACGACCGAACAGAACTCGCTCGGAGAGCAAATCCTCTCCAAGGAACGCGCGGAACTGGATGCCCTTAAGGCGGGCGACTTCACTACTTTTGGAGATTTTATCGCGGACGAAGCCGTCTTTGTGGATGCGCTAGGTCCGTCCAGCAAGGCAGAAGTGCTCAAACACACCGAGGGATTTAAGCTCGCGGATTATAAAATCGAGGATGAGAAATTCCTGCCCATCTCAGCCGACACCGGCATGATATCCTACTACGTCACAGAAAAGGGAGTCTCCCACGGTAAGGAGTTTACGGCTCATGTGTACGTGTCCGCTCTGTGGACAAGGCGAGGAAACGATTGGGTCTGCCTTTTCAGTCAAGAAAGCGCGGCGAAATAGTGGATTACCTCTCGGAGGCAGCCCTTAGAGGCAGACTGCGCAGCTTAGATCCAGAGTTAGCGGATTCGAGCCTGGCTATCTGCGACGGACGACTTGCCAAAATATCAGCTCGAGCGACGATAGCCATAATTGAAATTGGCTACGGCGGAATACGGAATTTTCTTCCCGGTATGCTGGGCGTGCATCAACATCTCCTGACTATTCTCAGGATGACCGTAGTTGGAACTGTAGTTGCCTTTCTCATTAAGCGATCCGAGAAAATGTCCGGCTTCATGAGCCATGGTGCTATCGGACCGGCTCTTGGCGATCAGCGAAATCCGGTCTTTGGGTGTGGTGGAACCATCGTCGGGAGTGCCTCCGTCCCTCACTCTGTGGACTAGGAAAAACGTCAAGGCAGAATCTGCATCGCGTTCCTTCAGAAAGCCGTCGGGCAATTTCTGCATCTCAAAGAATTCCGCCTGCGGTGAAACTCCGTCAATCGTTGCCGCATCCGTGCGGCCGAGCTCGAAGTAAATGTTGGCCTGAGGATTCCAGATAGCGTTCATCTCTGTTAACAGCTTGTCCGGATCAGCGGCGTCACCGAAGCTCACAAGTTGCTTACCGTCGCGAACTTGAACAAGGCGAATGGCAACTTTGACCGTCTTCTTCTCAAGCACGATGACTTTGAGCGTTGCTTCGGCATTGTTCGCGTTGTCTTTCGCCTCCACTTTAACCTTGTCGAGTCCGACCGGAGCGCTACCCTTGATGCTGAAGATACGCCAGGAACCCGTTTCGAGTCGTCGAATCGCATCCGAGGGATTCGTGGCGTTCCGTGTTGCGTCGGTGCGTTCCCGTTTTGTCTTGAACTCGTAGACATGAACTTGTGCGGGCAAGGTAGACTGTACGGTGAGGCCATTGCCGCCTTCCAAAATCACTAGAGTCGAGGCGCCAGGATTCGAGGTAAGACTAGGGATGACTATCCCTTGCCCTTTGCTGGGTAGCTTCTCATCGACTCCAGAATATGCCGCGACTTCTCGAAACATTGCTGCCATATAACGAGCGTATTATACCCCTTGGTGATCTTTCGTCTCACCCTTCTATGGAGCCCATCTAGGCGGCTCCTAAAACGGCTAATAGGTTTACCCTGGGCGGGCGACCTAGTTCGTTACCAAACGAGAATTACTGGTGAAATGAAAGATAACTTGTTCGGTCCACGCTCTTTAGCGGTAAGGTAGCGATCTAGGCTTCAATCTCTGCTCCGTCCAGCAGCTTTACCGGAACCGACGCTTTGGAGGTTTTCCAGACCGTTCGATCCGAGGGAGAGGGGAGCGTAAGACCGGAGTTAACGGGGCTCGAACCCGCAACCTCCGCCGTGACAGGGCGGCGCTCTAACCAATTGAGCTATAACTCCTCGGAAAAGGTCGTGACACTAGAACTAAACCTGGGCGCCTTCAACCGCAAATTTTTGAAGAATTGAAGGCGCCTTCGGGGCCGTCCCTTCGGTAGGGACGAGCTCCTGCTCGTCCGTATTTAGATCCCGAAGTGTTTTTACCCTAAGTTCCCGGGTGAGCAGGAGCTCATCCCTACCGGGTTCTCACTTCTCACTCATCAATTCGGTGACGGCTCGCTCGATCTGGAGATCGCGACCCTCGGCCACGCTCTTGGGATCGTTCATGACTTCGATATCGGGTTCGACCTGGGTTTTCTCCATATAATTGCCTTGCTCGTCGACGATGCCGACTTCCGGTATTCCGAACAAGAGAGTCGGGTCCTGCTGAAACTCCCACCATACGGCGGTGCCAGTGCCGGGCACTGGCATACCGATGAATTTGCCGATGTTGAAATGCTTGTATGTCCAGGGGAAAAGCATCCCATCCGAATAATCGCCTTCGTTTGCGATAATCGCACTTTTTCGAGACCACTTTTTTCGTGGTTCCCAGCCCAAAAATTGGCCGCGCGGAAAGAGTTTCAGGTACGGTTTGCCCGAGAGAAAGCTCGTGAGTTGATCATGCAAGTCGCCGCCACCGTTGTAACGGGTGTCAACGATTAAGGCCTTCTTCGTTTGTTCACGCCCGAGCGCATCGGAATACGTTTCACGATAGCTTTCGTCGGTCATTCCCCGTACATGGACATAGCCGACGGTGCCATTGCTCAGACGGTTCACTAATTCGCGCCGCCGTTTAACCCAACGATCGTATAGCAGGCCGATCAACTCCATTTGATTGACCGGTTTGATCGTGACATCGAACCTGGAGTTTTTAGCCGGGTCGAAGATATTGAGAAGAGTCGCTTTCCCGGCTTTCAAGTTTAAGAGTGGGCTGATGTCCATGCCGGGAGTAATCGTTACTCCGTCGATCTTCTCGATAATCATCCCGGCTTGAACTTCGCCGGCTGCCACTAAGGGACCTTTTTCGATGATCTCCAGGATTTTGAGTCCGGCGCCCTTGTACGCTGGATCAAAGAATGCACCTAACGACGCGGTTTGATCACCTCCTTGAGGGTAATATCGGCAACCGGTGTGACTCGCATTTAGTTCTCCCAGCATCTCGCTCATCATCTCGGCGAAATCCCGATTGTTGGTGATGTAGGGAAGGAATTTAGCGTAAACCTTTTTGTAGTAATCCCAATCCACGCCCCCCATGTCGGATACGTAGAACTTCTCTTTCTCCAGCCGCCACATGTGCTCGAAGAGAGCGCCTCGTTCGGCTGCCCGGTTGAGCTCTTTCTCAGCCGTAAATTTCACCGGCTCCGTTTTACTGGAGGCAAGTTCCACTTTGCTGATGCGTCCGTTAGCGAGGACAAAGACGTTTTTTTCCTCTTTATCCAGTGCCAACTCGATCGGGAACCTTAATCCAAAGTGCTCGATTTCTGGCGCTTCAAACTGGCCTAGCCGTTTCAGGTCCTTCGTGCGCGGTTTGAGTAACCAGAGATCGTAACCTTTGTCCGCTTTGGCCAGGTAAACCAATTGTTCGCCATCTTTGGTCAAAACAAAGTCGGCCAACCGCGCCGATGCCAAGGTCAAACGCGCGGTTCGATCCTCGATGTTAGTCAGATCGATTTTGATCGGTTCAACCTTGGGAGTCTCTTCCTTCTTTTGCGGCGACGCACTGCCCTGCGCCGATGGGCTAGCTTGAGCTGAAGCACTAGCTTGTGGCGACGCGCTGCTCTGCGGCGAACCGCTAGGCTGCGGTGAAGCGCTGCTTTGTGGCGAAGGGCTACCTTGTTCTTTCGCCTCTTTCGATTTCTCGCCTTCTTTCTTCTTCTTTTCTTCTTCTTCCTGCGCCTTCACGACTTCGTATTCGGCAGGAGAAAGTTTGAATCGATCGAAAGCCTCCTGGGTGAAGAACATTTCAAAAACATCGACTTGTGATCCACCGCCGGAGCCGGTGCCGTGAAGCCCAAATTTATCGTTCGCCCAAATCATGCTTTTTCCCTGAGTGGACCAGATCGGGTGATCGCTCCAATAACCACTCTTAGTCAGGTAGGTGATTTGTTGCTGACCGCCGGCATCAACCAAACCAACTTCATACGACCAGCGTTCCGGTTGGTTCATCGTGACCAGGAACCATTTCCCGTCTGGAGACCAATCAAACCATTGGTCTCCATCTTCGTAGGAATAATTATCTTTGCCGGGCAGAATGAGCCGGGTTTGTTTGCTCTCAAGATTGAGAACTTTGAGAGTGGTCCGGTTTTCCAGATAGGCGACTTCTTTGCCGTCCGGAGAATATTTCGGCAGGAAGTTCTCCTGGGCGTCCTGGAGGATGGGGTGAACATCGACTACCGTCGATAGGCAGAAATAAGGCTCCTTTTCTTTGGGCTGAGCAATGGAGGCCTCGTAAAGGCTCCAGATGTTGTTGTATTCAGCCGCGAAAACCAACTTACGGCCATCGGGACTGAAGCTGAGGTTTCGAGCCTCGATAGGATTATTCGTGATCCGTTTGGTATCGCCGTGCTCGACGCCGGTGACATAAATGTCGCCCCGAACGACGAACGCGATCTCTTTGCCATTTGGGCTGACCACCATTTCGGTGGCGCCTTCCATCATCGGGACAGTCCTGGCTTCTGCAGTGCTGTCCGCAATCGCAATCCGGATTGGGACTTTCACCGGCTTAGCCGCGCCAGCCGGCAAAAGATAAATCTCGCCGTCAAAGCCAAAGCACAGGTCTCCAGTGTGTGAGATCGTTAAGAATCGAACCGGATTCTTGTCAAACTTGGTAACTTGCTCCGGAGTGCCGGCTTGTCCGTGGTTGAGCGGCAAGTGCCAAACGTTGAATGAGCCGCTTTGTTCGGACAAATAAAAGATCGAGTTTTCGTCCGGCGCCCAGACCGGGTTTCGATCTTCACCCGGGTAAGTCGTGAGTTTGGTGTGATCGCCGGTCTGGACATCATAAATCCAGAGGTCATGGGCGAAGGCCGAGGTTTGATGTTTGCGCCAGAGATCTTCGTAGCCTTTCTGGTCGTCGTAGATGATATGCTGGCCGCTTTTGTCGAACTGGGCGTTTAAAGCCGGAGTCACCAAGATCATTTCCGGTTCTTTGCCGCCCTCGATTGATACCTTGTAAAGCTCAGGGAACCGTTTCGGCACCGGAAATTTTGAGCTTTGCGCTGAAACCATCCGTTGAGCGTTGAAGACTACAAATTGGCCGTCCGGGGAAAAACCTATCGGTGTTTCGTCGGCAGAATGGGTAGTGAGGCGGCGGGCAGGGCCGCCTTCCGCACCGATGAGGAAAACGTCGAAGTTACCGTATCGGTCCGATGCGAAAGCAATCGACTTGCCATCTGGAGACCAGACTGGAGAGGTATCGACGGCGGTGCCGGCGGTGAGCGGTTGAGCTACTCCGCCCGAGGAAGGCACCACGAAAAGGTGACCTTCAAAGCTAAACGCGATGGTTTTGCCATCGGGAGAGATGGCCGGATAGCGCATCCAAAGCGGCGAATTGTCTGGTCCGAGAGGCTGAGCAATGGAGGTGTTTTGTAAGGCAAATACAGCGCCCGACATGAACGCCACTGCGAACCCAAGCGACGCTAAGCGCCCGCGTTGGCCTACAGAAAAGGCTTTCAGAAGCATTTGCCGCTAGTACACGGCTAAAACTTGAAAAGATGCAAATTCTTAGCGGCAGCCGGTCCGGTTGTCGCCGGGAACGCCGGTAACGACACAGTGCCTGGAGGGGAGCCGCTCTGGCGCGTACTGCAAGGCCCCGCGAGATTCGTTCCGGCGCTGGTCCGGCTTTAAATGGTACGAAGCAAGTGGCTTCCGGGAACGACCCAGCGTATCGCAGCAGTTGTATCGGTTACAGGGGAGTGAATAACCGTTGCGGAGGACGCATAGAGTATAAACACCGCGCTGGGTAATTTCCGGGAGCCGCCCGTTTAACAGATCGTTCGGCGGCACCCGCGTCGTCAAGAAACGTGCCAAGTTTCATGCCGCGCGCCAGAGCGGCTCCCCTCCAGGCGCTGTGTCCGTTGCTCAACCGCGCTCCATTATTCGACCCAGCGTCTTGAGACCTTTCACTAACTGGTCCCGGTTGGGAGGGGAAAAATCGAGGCGCGTGTCGGGAACTTGTTGTTCCTCGGTAAAAAAGTAGTGCCATGACAAAGCTACATCTGGAGTTCCAGCTGAGTCGCGCCCTCAGAATCAGGTTCGTGGAACCGCACCCCGAGGCCAAGCAAGCGGACGTTTAGTGACTTCCGGCTGAGTCCCTGACGAAGCAGCGCTTGAAAATTCTCCACTGTCAATGGTAAGCCGGCGCGTTCGACGGTGGTTCTTGTAAAATCGGAGAATCGAATCTTGATAAATGCGGATTTTACTTGGTCGGCTGCGCCCGACTTTTTCAGGTCAAACATGACATCCTCAAAGAGCTCAGGAATTTTGGCTTCGCATTGGGCTAACGAGGTCAGGTCATGAGGGAAAGTTCGTTCGCTGCTCAGCGACTTCCGTATCCGGTCCGGTTCGACCGGGCGATCATCAATCCCGCGGCACAGGGAGAAAAGTTCCAGTCCGAACTTGCCGAATTGCTCGACCAATTCGACTCGAGAATATCGCTGCAGATCGCCGCAGGTGTTCACTCCCAGTTCAGCCAATCGCTGTGCTGATTTTGGTCCGATACCCCAAAGCCGGCGCACAGGCAGGTCCAACATGAATCCCGAAATGTCTTCCGGCCGGATCTCGAATTGGCCGTTTGGCTTCTTCCAGTCACTGGCAATTTTTGCCAACATCTTGTTCGGAGCAATGCCCGCTGATGCGGTGAGCCGAGTGTTTCGCCAGATCAGTTGGCGGATAACGGTGACGGTTGCCGAGGTTTCGCCAGGATGACCGGATAAGTCGAGGAAGGCTTCGTCCAGGGACAGGGGCTCGATGACCGAGGAAAATTTCATCAGGATGTCTCGGATCTTGGCTGATTCGCGCCGATAAACATCAAATCGGGTGGGCATCACGATAAGGTGCGGGCATTTCTGTAGGGCCTGGAAGGTCGGCATAGCGGAACGAACTCCGAATTCCCTTGCTTCGTAGTTGCACGTGGTCAGCACCCCTCGACGGTCCCGAGCACCGCCGACGGCCACCGGTTTGCCGGCTAGCTCAGGGTGATCCCGGACTTCGATCGCCGCATAGAAACAATCCATATCGAGATGGACGATCTTTCGCGGCATCCTGAAAGTTAGAGGAAAAAGGTTAAGGGAGCAAAACGGAGGGGCTGCAGATCGCCGTTAGTGTTTTAGCGGAGATAACCGCGTAAGCGAAATGGTCTGCCAAGCCGAGGATGCGGCTCCTCGGCCCTTTCTGCCAATCGTCGCTGCTGTAGTAGGCGTCTTCGGATCGCTGCCTTTCTTCCAGGCTCTTGAACTGCCTGATAACATAATAACTGTTCTGGTCATGCAGCGATGGACCGTGAGCCACTACTTGAAAATTCCATCTCTTCAGGAGTGGCAAAGCTTCGCTAACATAAAGTTGATGAAACTCATCTCTTCGACCTGGTTTCAAATCGATCGTGAGAATCTCGATGACACTATTTGGCGCAGCGTCTTTCATGTTTTTTGACTATGCAAAAAGCGCGTTCTCCTAAAGCTTGCCGGACGTTTATGTCATTCACAAGCCAGTGGGATCTCCCGGCCTTCATCCGCATCGTAAAGATCAAAAAACGTCTGAACGTCCGTGCGGTTTTCTAGTCCGAGCTGTCTTTTCCATCGGTTTAAGGAAGCAGTCGACTGGTCCCGCCAGCCGCACTTCGTCATAGAAGAGTTCCAGTGTCTAACCTCGTCCGCAGTCGGGCGTTTACCGGCTTCATAAGCCCATTCCAGAATCTCTTCATCGGAATGCCCCGCCCGCACTTGGTTGACAATTTGTTGATATTCAACCCCGAGAAATCGGCAGCAGACCCCGTCGAAAAAGATCGGATTTTGATCGCCGAGATTATAACTGAGAGGCAGTTGGCCCTGGTCAGACAAGCGAATCTTGTCGAGCATGCGCCCGAAATACACGAGCTCACCTACCTTTGCGTATCCACTCCGTAAACCTTCAACCTCTGCCATAGTTGTTCGATCTCGTTTTGTTCTTTTGCAGCGGGCGACAACCGCGTCCGATGGAGGCTCTTCAAAATCTCCAGATCAAAGGTGTTACATAGGTTGCGATTAACCAGGCGGCAATTGCCATCCCGGTCCCCATCGTCAGATAGTGCTTAAAACGATAACGGCCCGGACCCATAACCAGCATCGTGGTTTCATGAGCGACCGGCGTGCAGAAGGAAGTGGAAATGCAAACGGCTAACCCGATCATGAATGGTTTTGGATCGGTATTGCTTTCGTGCGCAATCTGAAGGGCGATCGGTGCTAAGATGATGGCTACGGCAGCGTTTTCGATGATTTGGGTTAGTGTCACCGTAAATAGTAGCATCGCCCCAAGGATCAAGCCTGGTCCTGCCCATTGAAAATTGCTCACAATCGCGTGGGCTAAGGCGGCAGCGGCTCCAGTCTTTTCTAGAGCGAACCCGAAGGAAATCATCCCGCCAACGGTAGCGACAGCGGGCCAATCGACAGACTTATAGGTGTCTGTGACCTTCACGCACTTGAACAGTAAAACCGCCGCTGCCGCGATGGGAATCGAAAGGGCAGGAGTGAGCGCACCGGTGATCGCTGACAAAATAACGCCCACCAACAGAATCATCGTAATAGCGGCCTGCCTTTTTCCGGTGTTCTGGAAGTGGCGCTGGCTTAGCACAATCAAATTCGGATTGCGCTCCAGACGCTCGAGGTTTGAGTTATGGCCAAGCAAGAGGAGGGAGTCGCCGTACTGAAGTTGAGTAGCGGTGGGCCGTTCCTGAACGGTTTGTCCGTGCCGCGAAATACCGAGCACGCTGAAACCGTAGTCTCGGCCAAAGTTAGTTTCCTGCATCGTGCGGCCGGTATAGCGGGAGTTGGGAGATAACAAGGCTTCAACCGTAATCAGGTCTAAGCTGCGGAGTGCTTTGTCGCCGATCTTGACTTCTTCCACGAAACTGAAGTCGGGGGACTTCAGTAAGCTTCCGATGGTTGGCACAGCCCCCTGAACGATCAGGGCATCACCGGCATGCAATTTCATCCAACCGTTGGGCGGCATCCTTTCACCTTCTCGGATGACACCAACGATGGTGGCGTCCTGCCGTTTGGCCCATTCGATTTGATCCAGGGTGAGGCCGACGGTGGCCGAATGCGGTGTGATCATTACCTCACTCAAGTATTCTTTGCCGAGTTCCTGCTCCAATGATTGGACGTCAGGCGCCGGCAAGAATCGGCGTGCGAACAGAAAAAAATAGAGGGAACAACCGACGAAAACGGTGGCCGCAACGGGCGAAAAATCAAAGAAGCCGATGGGGTGCCCGGTTCGTTGGCGAAAGAACTCGCTGATAATGACATTACTTCGGGTGCCAATAAGGGTCCATTGTCCGCCAAGAGCAGCCCCGTAGGCGGCGCAAAGGAGATAACGAGACGGGGAGAGGTTGCGCTCCTTACAGACGCCTAAAACGACGGGCATGAACACGAGAACAATCGTCGTCTCATTGATAAACATGGAACAAGCCGTGGCTACGGTGAAAACCGCGAGCTGAAACAGCAGCTCGTTACTGGCGGCCGCTCTGAACAGGCGTCCCCCGATCATTTCAGCGACACCGGTGCGAACCAGGGCAGCGCTGAAAACAAACATGGCGGTGACCATGATGACAGCGACGCTGCCAAAGCCGGCGAATGCCTCTTGGGGTGTTAGAATCCCCGACCATTTGCCATCCTGGTGAGGCCAGGGAATTGCCAGGGACAGCATCACCAACAGCGCGGCGATATCGGTGCGCAACTTCTGGGTCCAGAATAAATAAAGGGCGCCCGCTAAGATTAGGCCTAACGCGATAAATTCCGGTTTCATCTGCTGAGCGCTACGGCTAACAGCATTTTGCTGCTTCTATCGGCCTTAAGCAGCAAAGAAGTTTTCGTCAATATTTCTAAGCCCAGAAGTCTGCGGCCCGGTTTCGCAAGGTTTCTTTGGGCTTAGCCATGGCGGCTTCCAACGTTATTTTATCGTCGACGAGGGCAATCGTTCGATCAAAATAGGACTCCATTCCAGGATGCGGCTCAATGGTGCCGGCGATCGCCCAGACTGGCTTCCCGGCCGCTTTGGCTGCTGTCGCGACGCCGAAAGGCCCTTTTCCTTGCAGCGATTGGGAGTCCAGTTTTCCCTCTCCCGTAATCACGATATCAGCGGCAGCAATCCGCTCTTCGAGTTTTAGCCGCTCGGCGACCACTGCGAAGCCGGAGACCAGATGTCCGTCAAGAAAGCTCATGAGACCGTAGCCCAGTCCTCCAGCGGCGCCCGATCTCGGAACGGCGGCATGATTTACGCCGAGTTCACGTTCAACTAGCTCGACAAATTTGGCGAGATCGCGATCCAGGCTCTCGACCTGTTCGGAACTTAGTCCCTTTTGTGGTCCGAATGTGTAGATCGCGCCCGTTTGCCCCAGCAGTTTGGTTTCTACGTCGGCCAAGCCAACGACTTGCGGGTGCTCAGCGAAGCTCGATCTCTCGATGCTAGCGAAATCAGCGAAGTGCGCCGGAAACGGCTCCAGCAGCCGGCCAGCGGTGTCGCGGAATTTGTATCCCATGGCAGCGGCTATCCCAATCCCGGCGTCAACCGTCGCGCTTCCTCCCAAGCCGATGGAGATCGGTGCTAAGCCCTCCTCGATCAACTTACGGATGATGACGCCGGTGCCGTAGGTATTGGATCGAAGCGGTTGGCGCTCCTCCTTGGCGATCTGCCACAGGCCGGAAGCGGCGCTCATGTCGAGGAAAGCTTCGGTTCCAGAAACGAAATATTGGGCAGATATAGGCCGGCCAAGTGCATCAACGGTATCCATGCTTCTCGGCTGCGCGCCGAGTTGCACGGCTAAAAGGGCGGCAGTGCCTTCTCCTCCATCCGCGATGGGGAGGATATCGACTACAGCTTCTCCGTCTTGCTCGCGGGCGACCTCTGCCACGATGCGGCCGACTTCTTGAGCGGATAGAGTTCCTTTGAATTTATCAGGAGCAACTAGGTAGCGCACGGGTGGGAGGGGGTGGAGGGTGAGAAGTGAGAAGTGAAAGGTGAAAGGTGATTGGCCTGCCCTGAGCAAGCATTTGGCGCGTCGAAGGGGTGATTGGTGGGCGGCGTCGAAACTTTTAAGAGGATTTACGGGCGAGCGTTTGCCGGATTCGAGTGATTGACTCTGGGGATCGGAATCCAGGGAATTGTACTAACCAATCGTGAATTGAGTTGGTGAGGGTGAATGGCAGGATGGGCTTCAATTGAGCCAATTCCTCAAGCTCCTTGACGACCTGCTCGGCGATTTGATCCAGCATCCAATCGGCTGCACCTACAGGATCTAAACTCTGAGCCAAAGCGGTTTTGTATAGAGCCATGCCGTCAAGACAGCAGGTTTTGGTTCTCGGGTAAAAACTAAGCATGAGGTTCCATGGATCATGGCCTTGGTCGCCGCCCCGCCGAAAATCGGTGCGGAGCAGCAGGGCCGGGATATCAGCAAACTTTGCCACCATGAATTCGACGACGGTCCCCGAATCGATTTCAGAACCATCGAAATTGAAGATCGCGATATCGGAGCAGAGAAGATGTTCTAGATCTTCGTCCCTGATAAAGTGGGCGCCTTCTTCCCGGCTTTCCATTGTCTGCGGTAGCACGCACAGGAATTGGCTATTCGAGCGGCGCTGGACGGCAGCGGCGAGTCCGGCATTACCCGCTAAATGTTTGGCATTGAAAAGCTCACCGGCGAAGTAGACTAACAAGCTCATGTCGGAGTGGGTACGATAAGCGTGGAGAGAAACCAACTAAAGACCGGATCTTGTGATATCATTGGCGAAAGAAGTCTGGCAGGAACGGGTCAGAAAGCACCAAGCCCGAGTTTCAGAGTGGATCGATCCTGTTCTTGAGCGACGGTCACGGCATGCTCGACATCCGGTCTACGACTTCCTTTTCGAGTACTATTCGTTCCGCCCGGCCCAGCTGCTTAGATGGTCTCCCGGACCTGACGTCATTTTGCAGGACGCAGATAGGACCGATGGCGCCGCGGTCTGGGAAAGCGTCCAAGGAGGCGAGCGGCTCAAAGCGTTCCCTGGCAGCCGGAAGGCGTTTGTAGATTGGGCGATCCATTTTCTACGCAGTACGACGGAACGCCCACCCAACTTCAGCTGCTTCGGTCTGCACGAATGGGCGATGGTTTATCGACAACCGGCAATCCGACATCGGGAAGTATCGCTGAGATTGCCTCGGCCGGATTTGGATTCTTTTCTGGAATCACAGCAGCTCTCTTGCACGCATTTTGACGCTTTTCGCTTTTTTAGCGAACGAGCTAAACCACGGAATTCGATACAGCTTGAACGCACGCTGACTGCCGAATTGGATCAGCCGGCCTGCATCCACGTGAACATGGACCTTTATCGCTTCTGCTACAAAATAGCGCCTTGGATTGAGTCCGAGCTTTTGGCCGATGCATTCGCGCTAGCGCGTTCTGCTCGGGAACTCGATATGCGAGCCAGCCCGTACGACCTGACCGAGTTCGGGTTTGAGCCGGTCGCAATCGAGACCGGAGATGGCCGGGCCCAGTATGTTCGCCTGCAACGAGAAATTGCCCGATCGGCGGAGCCGATCCGAGAACGGGTTCTAAAGGCGTATCAGCTAATCCGCAGATATTAGAGAATATTTAAAATCCGCAGATTACACAGATTACGCAGATTTCGGTGTCAAGACTATCGCGTCGCAGGGTGTCTCCAAACCTCAGGACCTGGGGTAATCCCGAAGGAGACTTCCTCGAACCGTTACATAACACGGTGGCAACTTAAACTCTGTCGCGTTGTCCCGCCGCAAACCGAAATCTGCGTAATCTTGTAATCTGCGGATTTTAAATTCTGCGGCCGGCAATGATCTGCGGATTAGCTCCTGGCGGATTCGGTGGGGGCTTTTTGATGCAAATGCTCGGCGGCGATCCGTTGATACAAGCGGTCCTGAGCATCGACTGCTTTGAGCTCGATTACTTTAACCCACTCTTCGCGGGCCTTGTCTTTCTCTCCTAGCGCTTCGAGCGCTTTGGCGTACTCGGCGTGATGGATGACTCGGCTTGGGTTGAGTTCGATCGCTTTCTTGAAATGAGTGATGGCGGCTTGAGTTGAGGCTGGTGGGAATTGTCCATAAACCAGCTCGGCGATGCCCTTTAACACCGGATTCAAAGTCGCCATCTCAAAGTTCCAGCGTGCGAGAATCAAGTGCCCGTAATCGTTGTCCGGATCGATCGCGAGTCCTTTGTTGACCTCTGTATGAATCGCTTTGGAATATTCGACCCGGGTTTTATCATCGACGAACCAACAAATCTGGCCATAAGCCGCGGCCAATCCAATGTGGGCCTGAGCGTCATTGGGCAATTTGGCGACGGCCTTCTTTCCAAGCTCAACCGCGAGGGTGGCATCGGTTTTCTTTTCGGTTTGGTCGGAGACTTCCTGGATTCTGCGCGCGTAGAGGCGGGACAATCGTTTATCGATCTGCGGATTATCCGGGGAAGCAGCGTCGGTCTCTTTTAAGACGTGAATGGCGGATTCAGTCTCGCCCTGTAGTTCGAGTTTATCGGCCTGTTCGAGCGAAGACTCGACATCGGACCCAAACGACACCATTGAAACCAGGGACACCATTGCAAGTACACCTATTTTCTTCATTTCCACCCTCTCCTTAGAATGAAAGCATATTTGTGATGAATCACCATTTATCAAGGACTGTTGCGGCTTTGAGCGGCTTTTTCGCCGTCGCTTTCGGAGCTTTTGGCGCCCATGCGTTGCGCTCTCGGTTCGATGCGCTGGGCACGCTGTCGATTTGGCAAACCGGGGTTTTGTACAATCTCGTGCACGCTGTTGTCCTTTTGGTTATTTCGCGATGGGACCCGTTTCCGCGGCTAGCGTTCTGGCTCATGTTCTGCGGTTTGATCCTTTTTAGCGGTTCTTTATACGTCTTGGCGTTGACGAAGGTTCTTTGGATTGGAGCGATCACACCCCTTGGAGGTTTAGGAATGTTGGGTGGATGGCTAGGGCTGGCGTTGAAAGGAAAAAGGGCCGGATGAAAGGCGGATGGGCGTGACGGCGTATAGGCGTAGATGCCCATAAGTTCTACCGTTCCAGCGTTTTCAGACCGGATGCCGCCTTCTGTTGATAGCCGCGCTCCTCTCTGCAGGTGGGGGGCAACCGAAGCACTTTTTGGTATTCAGCCCTGGCTTCTCCCTTTCGGCCAAGTCTGGCCAAGGCTTCGCCGTAGGAAAAATGGTGAATCATCTTGTTGGGAGCGAGCTCGATCGCTTTTCGGAAATCTTCGAGCGCTTTCTCCTGGGAGGCTGGCGGCATTTGTCCGTAAAGCAGCTCGGCAATCCCTCTAAGAATAGGGTTCAGCTGTGTCATCTCGAAGTTCCATCGAGCAAGCACGAGATAGGCGTAGTCGTTCTTCGGATCGAGCTCGATGGCCTTCTCGGCCTCATCTTTGATGAACTTGGAGTATTCCATTTTCGTTCGATCATCCACAAAATCGGTCATTACGCCGTAAGCGATCGCTGCAGAGAGATGCGCCTCTGAGCTTTGTGGATCGGCTTCTATGGCTCTTTTAGCGTACGCCATTGACTCAACGGCGTAGTCGCGACCCTTCTTCTCGGCATTGTCGGGAAGATCATCGACGAAATCTGAATCCACGCGCGAAATCCGGTAAAGGATCTCAACGTTCCTTGGATCGCTTTTCTCCAAGCCCTTCAAGAGGGTGATCGCTTCCAAAAAATGGTCGGTATCATCCAGACGATCTGCCTTTTGGAGTAGGTTGGACAGATTTTCGGCCTCTGCGGAGAGTCGCGCTACCGGGCAGAACTGGACTGCGAGCAGGATCAACAACCATCGCCACGGGTCGAGCGACGCTCTTCCCTTTGGCAACTTCTCATTTCTCTCTCGGAATTTCGTTAAACTGTTGGTTGACACTGTTATTAGTTTCACCTAGTTTGCCCGCTCTTTTCGGTTAATCGGCATGAGGACATTCTCAGCAAAAGCGAGTGATATAGAGCGAAAGTGGTACATCGTTGACGCCAATAACCAGCCCTTGGGGCGGGTGGCAGTCAAGGTCGCCAATTTGCTACGAGGGAAGCAAAAGCCAATCTTTACGCCGCATGTTGATACTGGCGATTTCGTGGTCGTCATCAATGCAGAGAAGGTTAGGTTAACCGGCAAGAAAGAGACGCAAAAGGAATACATGAGTTTCTCCGGTTATGTGGGAGGCCACAAATCTGAGACCGTACAACGCCGGCGCGCTCGGCGGCCGGAACTATTGATCGAGCATGCGGTAAAAGGCATGATTCCCCATAATCGTCTTGGGCGTTCGATTTTCACCAAATTAAAGGTTTACCGCGGTGACCAGCATCCGCACGCGGCGCAACAACCAATTTCTATTTAGCCAGCCATGTCAGAGTCATTTACCGCTACCGGCCGTCGTAAAACCTCTGTTGCCCGAGTCAGGCTCCTGCGAGGCAGCGGAGTGATCGAGATTAATGGCCGGCCGTTTGAGGAATATTTCCCAACTGCGCCTCTGCAGCTCACGGTGCTGAAACCTTTCGAGGTGACCAAGACGATGAACAATTTCGACGTCAGGGCCAAAACTCATGGTGGAGGACCTGTCGGGCAAGCTGGCGCGATTCGACTAGGGATTGCCCGGGCGTTACTCGAGATTGATGCCGCGATGCGGCCGGTCCTCAAAGAGGAAGGCTTACTGACGCGGGATCCGCGAATGAAAGAGCGGAAAAAGGCTGGACAACCTGGCGCGCGCAAGCGGTTTCAGTTTTCTAAGCGCTAAAGATTTCTTCACAGACAGGTGCGTCAGGCATTTGTCCACGATCCAAGCTATGGCAGCCCCGAAAAAATTTCGGGGCTGTTTTTTTTGCAAAAAATGCGGCGTGGATTGTCTCCCAGTGCCTGGAGGCGGAGCCGTCCCGCGGCCGCGCGGCGGGCGTCAACCTAAGAGGTAGGAGCCAGCCAGGTACGGCATCCCGAGGGCGGTTTAAAGGACAACGGACGGAGGGGCGTTGCATTGCGTGTTAGAGCTAGCACGGGTGTCGACGCCGACGAATCTTTTTAGGCATGGCGCTGCGATAGACGCGACGCCCTGGGATGGGACGGATATGCAGCATGTTGGGAACTAAGGAACGATAGACCCTGCCACACCTAAAGGGAGCCGCGGCCGGACACTTCTTTTCAAGCGATGGGCGATAGACCGGCTCCGAATCTGCAGCGGCACATCTCTAATGCGGCTCCCCTCCGTCGGGGGTGGTAGACAGCGCTGTAGCCGCACCGCGCTCAGCGTCTACGGCCTTCGGTGGCACACCAGCGGTAGTTTCCGGGAGCCGCCTGCTATCGCATTTTTAGGCCACGCTGGCGATACAAGGAATATCGCGGGTTTTTCTGGCACGTTCCAAAGCGGCTCCCCTCCAGACGTCACTTCGAATTCTATAACCGTGGCGCTGCAGATCCGTCTGTTCTTGAGAAGCCCGTATTGCCGAAAAATGGGTATGCATTTTCCGGCCGCGCAGGCTAATCTGCACGATTACGCGATGTCTTGCTCAAAAATTGATCCGGCTCTCCATCAGGCTAAGAAGCCGAGCTGGATAAAGGTCCGGTTGCCATCCAATCCGGTTTTTTTCTCAACCAAAGCACTGATCTCGGATCTTCGACTCCACACGGTCTGCGAGTCCGCTCAGTGCCCCAATCGTTGGGAGTGCTGGAGCCAGGGTACGGCGACATTCATGATTGCCGGCGAACGATGCACCCGCGCCTGCGGATTTTGTGCGGTGTCGACCGCTAAGCCTTTTGCTCTGGAACCCGACGAACCCGAACGCGTGGTTGAAGCGGTGCTCCGGCTAAAGCTAAGACACGTGGTAATCACCGCGGTGGCTCGGGACGATCTTAAGGATGGAGGTGCAAATCATTTTGCCCAAACCATTAGCGGAATCCGAAGCGCAGATCCGAGCATTGTGATCGAGGTATTGGTTCCAGACTTCAATGGACGAGAGGAATCGCTGAGCGAGGTATTGGCTGCGAAACCTGACATATTTAATCACAATCTGGAAACCGTAGAGAGACTAACTCCTTATGTCCGCTCGAGAGCAAAATATCGATTGTCTTTGTCCGTTTTGAAAAGAGCGAAAGAGATTGACCCTGAAGTAGTCACGAAAAGCGGAATTATGCTGGGACTCGGTGAGAGCGAGCCTGAGCTTTTCCAGGCAATGGATGATCTGCGGGAATCCGGAGTTCAAGTTCTGACGCTTGGCCAATATCTCAGACCGACCCCGCAACATCTACCGGTCGTGGAATATATTTCTCCAGAAACCTTTGAAACGTATCGGGAGATCGGGTCGAGCAAAGGTTTTGAATACGTGGCTTCGGGACCGCTGGTAAGAAGCTCCTACCATGCAGCGGACTATCATCCAACGGCCCGGCGGCAATCGGGTACGTAAAATCTCGAACGCGAGTTCATGATCGAGCCTCTTTCGGATAACGTGTGCGCCATCATTCCGGCGCACGAAGAGGAGCGATTTATCGCCGAAGTCGTCCGCGCCGTTCGAGCACACGTGGGAAAGGTCATCGTGGTCGATGATCACTCGCAGGATAACACCGGCTTGGCGGCGGCAACTGCCGGAGCCAGCGTGATCCGGCATCCGCAACGTTTGGGAAAAGGCGCCGCCATTAAGACCGGCCTGCGAAGAGCGGCCGTGGAGAACTATGAATACTTCCTTTTTCTGGATGGAGACGGCCAGCACGACCCCAGCGAGATCCCGAGATTTGTAGACAAAGTCTCGCAATCGAAGACCGACCTGGTTGTGGGCAATCGGATGAATAACCCGGCGACAATGCCGTGGGTTCGCCGTTTGACGAATCGATTCATGTCCTGGCAGATCGGAAACCTGTGCCGGCACAAACTCCCGGACAGCCAGTGCGGTTACCGAATGGCAAACCGGCGTCTGCTTTCGGTGTTACTACAGTCCAGCGATGGGTTCGCCTTCGAGACCGAATGTTTGCTGCTGGCTGCTCGCAATGGGTACTCGATCGATTTTGTTCCGATTCGAACGATTTACCGGGCGGAGCAAAGCAAGATTCGTCCAGCCCGCGATACATTCGGCTATTTCCAAGTGCTCTCGAAACACCTGCTTCAACGCGCCCCGGCAGAGCGATTGCAGCCGCTGCCGTTTGGGGGCACGGAAGTGTCGGATCAGGGGTGATATTTGGTGGGGCGAGGCTCCAGTATGGAAACCAGCGTTCGTCAGGCTGCCGGTTCTGCTGAGGCAGAAAATGTGTTGGTAATTGGGGCCTGCCGAGCCGTTTGGAACGTGCAGCACACTCTCGCGGGGCTGAGTAGATGGCTTGGCGAGATGTGATTGAGTTTGGCGGTATTTACTGTGCGAGGTCCAGCGCTTAGACCCGCGGCTCGGCAAACGTAATGGCCTGGCGCGTCACGTCTGCCCGAGAATGTCAGTCTCTCTGGTAACCCGTTTAGGACGTTAGGGAGCCTCGCCCCCACCAAGTTTGAGCGCCCTTTCGCCCATTCGCCCTTAATGCAGCGCCACACTTGCGCTTGGTGTCGGGGACGCTTTCGGTGTCGAGAATTCTTTCTTCAACTGCTCGATGATAGTGGTATTAGCGGCGGTTCGCCGCTCCTGGCTTTCCTTAGCGAGTTCCTCTTCCAGCTTCTTGCGTTCTTCTACGTAGCGTTTCCGGAATTGCACGCGTTGGGCTTCAGTCAGATGTAACCCCGATTTTTGGTAGGCTTCGGTAACCGCCTCTTCCTGTTTCACGTGGCGGACATGCTCTTGCTGGCGAATATAATCGCGCTCTTCCGGGCTCAAAGCTTGCCAGCGATGCAGATTTTGCAGGACCTTTTCTTGTTGCTCGGGCGGCAACTGTTCGATCGATTTCCGCAGCTCCTCTATTCGGGCGGAAGAAGCCGGCTGAGGTGTTGCGGAAGGTTGAGGAGTAGGGGTGTCCGCGAACGCTCCTACGGCGATCAACGCTAAGATCAGTGCGCCGAAGAATCGAGCCATACAGAGGACTCTTCGGACGATATCGCGACATCGAGATCAGCGATAACATCGAGGTCACCTGGCTCAGTTTGTGCGACCACAATCGGCCTATGGTCTGCACTGTGATGAGAAAGAAGGGAAAAGTGAGCCAGAATCACCGCCATCGCGCCAGCCAAGGCGCTGGGTAAACCGTATCGCAACCAGTTTCGCCAGACAGCGACTCGTTTCTCGTGTCCATGCCGGACAGCCGACATGACCTTAGCGACGAAGAATGGAGAGGGCTCTGATCTCTTAGCCCGCCCCAATAAGGCCCATAGTTCGTCGTGTTCCTGGTCCTTCATCGCTGTTGATTAAACTCTCGGCGCACCAAAAAGTTTCGTTCAGGACCAGCTTAGTTCAACGAGGACTTTGAAACTAGTCACCCGCCTCTAAAAAGCCTTCCAGCTGGCGGATCCGGGTGGGATGTCTCATTTTGCGGAGGGCCTTGGCTTCTATTTGCCGGATGCGTTCCCGGGTGACTTTGAATTGCCGGCCGACCTCTTCAAGGGTCCGACTGTAACCATCTACGAGGCCAAATCGTTGTTCGAGTACCTGCCGTTCTCGTTCGGTCAGAGTATCCAGCACGTCACGAATCTTCTCGCGCAGCAGGACTACTGCCGTCATATCGCTAGGATTCTCAGCGCCTTTGTCTTCGATGAAATCGCCGAAACTCGTATCTTCACTGTCACCTACCGGCGATTGCAAAGAGATCGGCTGCTGCGCCATTTTCAGCACGGCGCGAACTCGTTCCACCGGCAATTGGATCTCCTCCGCAACCTCTTCTGGATTGGGTTCCCGGCCGTACTCCTGAACGAGTTGCTTCTGCACGCGCATTAGCTTGTTAATGGTCTCGATCATGTGCACCGGGATGCGGATCGTGCGCGCTTGATCTGCAATCGACCGGGTGATCGCTTGGCGGATCCACCACGTGGCGTAAGTCGAAAACTTGTAGCCGCGGCGGTACTCGAACTTCTCCACGGCTTTCATCAGGCCCATGTTGCCTTCCTGAATTAGGTCAAGGAACGACAGACCGCGGTTGGTATACTTCTTGGCGATCGAAATGACTAACCGCAAGTTGGCCTCGACCATCTCGGTCTTCGCGCGTAACGCTCTTTTTAGCCAATCTTTGAGCTCCCGATGGCTGTTGATAAAATCGTCGGGTTTTTGCCAGATGACGTATTCGACCTCGAGTAACCTGCTTTTAGATAGCGCCAATTTGTCTTTGGCCGCTCCCGTCGCATTCTCGACGCGTGTGATTTCGGTCAGCAGATTGGTGATTAAACGCTGTTTCTCGTCGGCCAACTGGACGAACTCTTCGGTAACCCGCTGCTTAAAGTAGAAACGCGGATAGAGCTTCATCAGGGCCGTGTGCGATTTCTGGAACTCGACTTTGGCGCCGCTTTCTTTCGGAGTTCCGCGCGCGGCCAACCAATTACGGTAGAGTTCGCCTGTGTCTTTGCTGGCTTTTTCAACCACAGCACAAAGCCGGGCCAAGCCCTTCATGTACCGTTCTCGGCTCTCAATTTTCTTGTCTAAAATGACCCGATCGAAGCGTTCCCGGCCATCGATCAATTTCTGCGCGAGCTGGATGTGCGCCGTGGAAATAAAACCGAATCGATTAATGAACTTCTGAACCATCAGCTCGGCATTTTCGATTCGCTTGGAGATCTCAACTTCCTGTTCGCGAGTCAGTAGCGGAACCTGACCCATTTGTTTGAGATACATCCGGACCGGATCGTCGAGAATATCTAGCTTTTGGTCCTTCTCCTCCTCTTCATCGTCGAGGTCCTTTTTACCACCCTTGTAGCTATCAACCTCTGAGGCTTCAATGATATCGACTTCCATGGACCGAAGCTGAGCGAAGATCTGGTCCATCTCGTCCGGATCGGCCATGCCCTCTGGGAGCGCTTCATTGATATCGTCGTAAGTGAGATAGCCCTGCTCTTTTGCCAGTTTGACCAGCTCACGAAGGCGTTCCTGTAAATCAAAACTCGTCTCAGTATGGCTGATGCGCGCTGGGGGTGAGTGTTCTCCGTTGCTGACTGGAGGCTCCTGCGAGGGGTTTGCGGTTGTAAGCAATGGCGCCTTTGCTGTTTTTCGGTTGGATTTTGAGGCACCGTTTTTGCTCGAATTAGCCGGCGCCTCGCCTTTAGATTTTTGCTCCGCTGAACCCTCCTTGGCCCTTTTTAGAGCAACAGGTTGACCTTTATCCGGATTAGAAGTTGTGACTCTCGGCATATGCACCTGCGCTCGTCAGAAGAATAAACTGGGCCGGAGCGGGGTAGTTGCGCGATGGTAAGACACAGGTTGACGACACTCGACCCAAAAGCCGCGAAATATCTGTGAACGGCCTTCGCAGGTCAAGGATTTCTTTCATCGGTGGCCGGTTTTCGCGCATAGCCGCACTGCGCAGCAAGTTGCGTATCGGCGAAAATCCGTGCGCGGCGGGGCTGGCTATTGGGTATTGGGTTCGACGTTTTCAAAATCGGATGCGAAACGGGATTCAAGCTCCAGCAATCGGTTTAGTTCGCCCTGGGCTTGCGCATGGGCTTCAGGTTTATCAGAATTCAGTCGTAACGCGCCTTCGATGCGACTCTTGCGGAGACGGATTTCTTGTTGAACCAAACCACACCAATAGCTGCGTCGAGCGAGCTCGATTGGCTTGAGAGCGAGCGCGCTCGACAATACGGCAGCATCGGCGGCTTCCAGAGTACCTAAAAACGCGGATACCGAGGCGGGGTTATCAGATTGCAGATCAGAATCTAATATTTTTGCCAGAATTTCTGTTCCGGGTACGCTGACGAGGATCTCTTTCCAAGGCTGCCCGCGTACCCAACGGAGCGTAGCAACATCGGTCATAAAGATGTTGCAAAGTGCTGATATTTTGTGTTCGGGCTGCGCGATGCCAGTTTCTATCGGTTCCAGCAGGCTGCTTCGGCCGCCTCCTTTCCGGTGGCTGGCAATGGCTTGTTCCACGGCCTCCCGCGATAGCGAGAGCCGCGCCATCACTCGACTGATGATGGTATCACGCAATACCGGTTCTGATATTAGACCGATGAACCGTGCGATGCGATGGGCCGACTCGACGCGTTGAGCCACGCTCTGGTCCCTGGTTGCGCTTCGCTCCAACTCATGCTCGAGGAAATCTTTTGCCTGACCGATCCGGAGCCGAAATTGCTCTGCGCCTTCTTTGCGAATCAACGAGTCAGGATCTTCACCGGCGGGTAACCTGCCGAGACGCACCTGCAAACCGGCCGCATATAACACCTCGATGGCACGTTCTCCTGCTCGTTCACCGGCGGCGTCAGCGTCAAAGAAAAGGATTACCTCAGTAGCAAATCGTTTGAGGAGTGAGGCGTGTCGTTCAGTCAGGGCTGTGCCGAGAGGAGCTACCACGTTGTCGATCCCAGCCGCGAACGCGACAATCAGATCCACCTGACCTTCTAAAACCACGGCTTGTTGACTTTGAGCGATACCTCGCTTCGATTTCTCTAACCCGAACAACAGGTTGCCCTTGGAGAACAACGGCGATTCTGGAGAGTTGATATACTTTCCGCCGGGCGCTTTTGGCTGCAGCACTCGACCGCTAAAGGCGACCACTTCGCCGAGCTCATTCGTGATGGGAAACATCAAACGATCTCGGAATCGATCGTAAACGTCAGACCGAGGATTACCTTCATCGCGGAGCTTTACTAAGCCGCTGACTACCAATTCTTCTTTACTAAAGCCGGCTTCTACCGCCCAAGTTCGAAACGCGGTCCAAGAACTTGGCGCATATCCGATCCGCCATTGTCGGGCGATCTCGATATTGAGTTGGCGCCCGCGCATATAGTCGCGGGCGATCTCACCAGCCTTGGTGCGAAGCAGATTGCGATGAAACCACTCCGCGGCCTCGAAATGGAGGCGAAGAAGGCGTTTTCTCTGGTTTTGTTTTTCTTGTTCTTCCGGACTCGGCTCGGCTTCGATAATTGGAATCGCGGCGCGATGAGCTAACCGCCGGACTGCTTCCGGGAAGTCGACGTGCTCGTATTCCTGAACGAACTGGAAGACACTGCCTCCCCGGCCACAACCAAAGCAATAAAAAGTCTGTTTATCCGGGTTTACGTAAAAAGAGGGCGTCTTCTCCTGGTGAAACGGGCATAGCGCACGAAACTCGACGCCGGCTCTTTTGAGAGGGAAATAGCTCCCTATAACGTCGACAATATTTAGGGCGGCAGCGACTTGCTCGATGGTTTCAGGCGAAATACGCGGCATCTTGGGACGGTTTCCGGTTCGCAGTTCACCGTTCGCGGTTCGCGAGGTGCAGTCAGAACCCGAAATGCGAAGGTGATTGTAACTCGCTGTGAACTAACTGTGAACTGTGAACTGTGAACGCTGAACGGTGAAGCCTATCCGCCGGCCACCATTTTGATGATCTCGATTCGATCTTCTTCTTGGATGGGTTGCCGACCAAAAGTATCGCGAGCCACTGGTTCGCCGTTGCGCTCCACCAATACCGTTTTCACCGCCAGGCCGAAGCTTTCCAAGAGATCCGCGATAGTTGATCCGTCCGGCACAACCCGCGCTTCGCCATTTATTCTGGCCGTCATACGTTTAAGATCGCGGCGTCCCAATCTTTCCAAACGGGATCAATCCCAGCCTTAGTCAATGCTTCGGCAACTTCTTGCGGCGACCGATGGTCTTCGATCTCGAATTGCGGTTCGGCACCGCTGTTAGCGTCACTCACATTGTGGATGCGGCCGCGTACGGTTAAATGCAGCGACTCGGTTCCTTGGCCGGTATAGCCGCCTGGAGAAGTTCGGCTGCCAGCGCTCATAGTCGTTACACCTAAATGCACCATGGTATCACGTAGCCAAATCGGTTCTCGCGTGCTGAGCACGATGCCAACTTGAGGAAATGTTACCCGGAAGGCGCACACGAGCTGGATCAGGTCACGGTCACTCAATGCGTAGTGAGGCTGAAATCCGCCGGCGGCAGGTCGTAACCGAGGGAACGCAACGGTAACCTGCGAACGCCAACATCGGCGGAGCAGGAATTCGATATGGCTGGCAAGAGCGATGGCTTCCTGTCGCCACGGAGCTAGCCCAAAAAGAGCGCCCAGGCCCAGACGACGAAATCCAGCAGCATAGGCGCGTTCCGGTGTTTCCAGACGCCAGAAGAAATCTTTCTTTGGCCCGGCCGTGTGCAAGGTCTCGTAGATCGGGCGATCATACGTCTCTTGGTATACGATGAGGCCTTCTGCTCCTGCCCCGATCGTCGTCCGGTATTCCTCGGTTTCTAACGGCGCTACCTCCAGCGACACGGAAGGAACGATTCGGCTAACCCGTCTGACGACGTCTACAAGGTACTGATTTGAAATGAACTTGGGATGTTCGCCCGAGACCAAGAGCAGGCTACGAAATCCCAAACCGGCGAGAAAACGCGCCTCGCGTTCAACCTGGTCAAGAGTCAGGGTGACTCGCAAGATCGGGTTGTCTCGAGAAAAACCGCAGTAAGAACAGCTATTGACACATTCGTTCGAAAAATAGAGCGGGGCGAACAACCGCATCGTCCGGCCGAAGAATCGATGGGTTAATTTTTTTGCGCTCGCAGCCAGGTTGGTGAGCGCCCGATCATCGATCGGTTCGAGCAACTTGCCAAACTCAAACAAGGTCTTAGTGGTTGGCGCCGAACCGGATTTTAAAACGTCTGCAAATGTCATGGAATATCGCCGTCACGAGACACTAGTGCGGGGTGGTGGGGATGTCTATGGCGTGTCAGCGAATGGGCCAAACGAGGCGCGAGGCGCGCCTGGAGGGGAGCCGCTTTGGGTCGCACCAAAAAAGACCCCACGATATTTGTCTCGGCGCCTTGCCTGACCGCAAACCTTGTTAAGCAGGCGGCTCCCGAGAGCGTCTCGACGTTTGCTAGGTCTGTCGCCGCTGAGCGAATGAATAATTTCCAAAACCAAACGATGGACAAAAAGATCGCGTGCGGTAATTCTCGGGAGCCGCCTGTTTAACACCCATTTTTGGCGTTCCTCGCGGTGGAACGAATATCGCCTGATCTTTAGTTGCGTTTAAAAGCGGCTCCCCTCCAGACGGCGCTTCGCGCCTCAATTCGCCCATTCGCCCATTCGCCCGCTCGCAATCACCCGGCGTTGGCGGTCTTTAGCTGGTAATTCGGGAAGCGGGTTCTCAGTTCGGTCAACGTCTTGTTGGCCTCGGCTTCGTTGCCGGATTGATGGAAGGCGACATACGCTTTCTCTAATGCTAGCGGAGTCACTTCCGGATCTTCGTAAAGAACTGCCACGCTAAGGTAAGATTTGGCGGCGTTCTCGTAGTTGCCGCGGCCGGATTCAACATTTCCGATGGCTAACCGGGCTTCCGCATTGATGCGACCTTCCGGTTGGAGCATCATCGCTTGTTCGGCGGATTTGGTGGCGTCATCGTATTGTTTTGCGCCCAATTGAGCGGCGGACAACGTAACAAAAGCCTTGGCGCGATCCGCAGGATCAGTGGCGGACTGAAGGTAAGTGCTTATCGATGCGGTAGCCTCAGGGTAGTGTTGGAGCTCGGTTTGGTCTCGGCCGAGTGTTATCCAATCCACTTTGTCGATTTTGTCAGCCGGCGTATTCTTGGTTAGCAACGACAGGAATTTTTCTGACTTGTCGTATTGTTTCGCCTCGAAGTAACGCTGACCGAGCCAGGAGCAGGCATCTCCTACGGTGCCGACGCGCTTCGTATCGGGCTGTACGTAGTTAGAAACCTCGGTGGCAGCATCATCCAGACGGTTTAGCGTTTGGTAACAAAAAATCAGACGAGGGGTGACTCGATCGTTATATTCGTTGGGATTCTTTTGCCGAGCCGCGGATAGGGATTCAATGGCCTCTTCATAACGCTTGTCCTTAAAGGCTTGCCAACCTATCCAGAAATTGGCTTGGGCAGCGCCGGAGCTATTAGGATACTTTTGCAGCAGGTCATGGAATGTATCCGTCATTTGCTGATACTCGCCCTGTTGACCCAAAGTAAGTCCTTTTTCTAGTAGCGCTGTCTCGCATTCTGGCGAGCTCGGATATTGCGCGATGACCTTGGAAAAATCAGTGAGCGCTGCGGAATAATTTTTTTGATCCTGATAGAGTAAGGCCCGCTTCAAAAGCGCTTTCACCGCCAGTTTGTACTGGGGATATTCCACCAGTAGCCCGGAGAATGCCTCGATGGCCGCCGAGGTATTGTGGACCTGACTAAAGGCATAGCCGGCGGCGTAAAAACAATCCGGTTTATAGCTATCCGGCAGAGATGAGTTAGTTAGTCCCTGGTAAAGTTTCGCAGCTAGAGCGAACTGATTTTGTTGGAGAAGAGCCTGAGCTTTCAACAGGGTGGCTTTGTCGGCTCGCTCCTTCGGCGGATTCAGTGCCAGATAGGCGTCCACTTCTCGGGACAGGCTTGGATCCTTCGATTGATCCAGTGCAACCAGCCGTTGGTAGCGGCCATCCGCCGCCTCTTGAGTACTTGGATATTGGCGGATTAGCTGATTATAAAAGTCGAGCGCTCTAGATTGCTTGCCCAGTTGGCGGTACGAGTTTGCTACGATTAACAAAACGCTTGGTTTAGTCTCTTCACCTAACGCATTTAAATTCTTGGCGTACGTATCAAGTACTTGAGCGAACTTGTCGCCATCGTACTCGAGTTTCATGAGTTCAAGCTGAGCGATTTGCTTCCATTTTCCTTCGGCGCTCGTGCTAATCGCCGTTTTGAACAATTGCTCTGATTCGTCTCGTTTCTTTAGATCCTCTCCCAGAATACCGGCGCGAACCAGCGCTTCTACTCGAACGGCCGGCTTGGCCGCGTCAGTTCCAAGGCTACGAAAGAGATCGTAGGCCGAATCTTTCTGCCCATTTTCCAATGCGAAATAAGCCACGGACAGACGGGCGGCATCCCGAAACGGGTTATTCTCTCCCGTTTTAGCCAACTCGTCGTAAATTGGGCGAGCCTCGCTTTTTCGGTTCATTAGCTCCAGGCTCTTGGCTTGGTAGTACAAAGCAGTGATCCTGACCTCGGACGATTTGCTATTGTCGACCGCTTTTTCGTACAAGTTCGCGGCACTGCCGTAATCTTTCTGGTCGAAAGCGCGGGATGCCAAACGGAAGGCGGCACTGCCGACGAATTCTCCAGATTGGACTTCGCTGAGCAACATCTTATAAGTGGTCAGGGCCGGCGATTCCTGTCCCATCTTGGAATAGCAATCCGCTAAGCGATACATAGCGGCAGCGCGCCCGGAATCCTCTTGATATCGGCCTAGAAATTTTTCGTATTCCGGCGCCGCTAGATCATAAAGTTTTCTGGCGTATAGCCCGTCTGCGATCGCAAGCTGGGCCTTTGCGGGGTCTGAGGCGTTTTCGGTGCCACCCTCGGGCGCTAGGCGAATTTCATCATTTGCGATTTGGTCGCGAGTCCGGTTGTCTGGCTCGGCAGAACTGCCGCGAGAAGTGGTATTGTTCGACGTCGCGTTGTTCTGAGATCCGGAGCCGCGGCTATCGATCCGTTCATCTAAAATTGATTGTCCTGGAGCCGGCGTCTGGAATGGCTTTATCGGCACTGCCCGTGGGGCGTTGGTTTCACCGGGATTTACCGGCACCGCCCTGGGCGCCGCGGTCTCACTCGGGGTTGGAGTTGCCGGTAATGCTCTGCGGACTTCCTGAGCGATTCCGATGGTAGTCTGCCCGACTAGACCTGCACAGATTATACCGGCGACTAACCGGCCAAAAATTGGGGCGTACATTTTATCTCCTTCCCGCGGATTGCACGAATGACAAATTGCACCACAAAGACACAAAGGGCGCTAAGACGGCAAAACCGGAAACCGCGGATGAACGCAGATTTACGCGGATAAGATTGGGTCGTTCCGTTCATCCCGTGGAGCTTCGCTTGAGATTGACGGATCGCTGGATATCTGCGGCTTTTTTCTGGTTGCTTGGGAAAGAAGGAAGTGACCGACTTGGCGCGACCCGTAGCGCCGCATTATCATGAAACCGAACCGAAGCTAAATCCATCCACGTCAATCTGTGTTCATCTGCGGTTAAGGTTTTATGAGCTCCGTATCCTTTGTAGCTTTGTGGTGACTTCCGCATTAGTTCATTGTTCGGGTTTGCCCGTGGCGAACGCCACGTTCCAGATATCGGCCTGGCGGCAGATATCCAGTACCTCGACAATGTGCTTGTAGTCTACCGCCTCATCGCCTCGCACGATCACTGCCTGATCCGGATACAATTGTGACAGTTTTTTTAGCTGATCCAGCAGCTCAGCCGACGATTTAGGTTGGCGGTTCACAATCACCGTACCATCGGCTTTGACGTTAATCACCACTTGACCGACGTACGGTTGGGTCTCGTTTGCTTTGGCTGCGCTGGGCACGCGCACATCGAGTTCGTTCTCGGCGAGGGCAAAATTCCACGTGACGATGAAGAAGCAGAGGATCACCAATAGAATATCGACCATCGGGGCGATCATGAAGCCTAGGATGCGAGGCTCGGCCTGGTTGCGGAAATTCATTTCTTTTTAGACATCGTCGTTTTCCAGAACTCCCGAAGGTTCGACCCGGCGAGAGCGCTGAGTGGCGATGATGTTGACGATATGGGTGGTGGCGGCTTCCAGGTCAGAAATCATCGAAGAAACTTTTCCTCGAAACAATGAGTAAAAAGCCATCGCGGCTATACCGACGATGAGGCCGGCTGCGGTCGCGACCAAGGCTTGAGATACTCCTCCAGCGAGAATGACTTGGCGCGATTGCGTTGTATTTCCCGCCAGCAAACCGAACGAGTTGATGATACCGACCACGGTGCCGAGCAATCCAAGCATGGGAGCTAGGGTGGCCAAGTCAGCTAAGTAAACGACTCTTTGGTGCAAGCTACTGCCGAAGCGAGTGCCTTCTGTCTCCGCCACTTCTCGAATCGCGGACGGTGGCGCCGAGGGGTGCTTGGTCGCGAAGTCGAGTGTTTTGGCGGTGATCCGGGCGATCGCACTCGAATGACGATTTGAGACAGTGATCAACGCGACGTAATCCCGTTTACGTAACAAGGCCTCCGCCGTTTCCATGTACCGGCGCGTTACGACGGCCCCACGCCGGAGGGTGAACAAGCAAGCAAGAATCAAAGTGAGCGTGATAATCGATGCACCGATTAGCGGAATCATGACCCAACCGCCTGCCTGCAATAATCTCAGGAGCGTCTCCTGAGTCTGGTTTCCAGTCGGGGTAGTTTGGGCGATCTGGGCGAGAATGGGCTGTGCCAAAAAAACAAACGAGTTCATGCCGATCGGGCTCTATTAAACCGCACGATCGGATTCAGTGCAAGGGAAGGCGCTAGGGGCGGAGGAGGGGGCGGTGTGAGGCAAACTGCCGCGTGCCGAGGAGACCGCGTCCTTTTCCGGCGTGAGAAGTGAAAAGTGAAAGGTTAAAGGCACATGGTGAGAGGGGCCTACGTTTTCGATAGGCTCCAAAAGGTGGGAAAAACAGTGGGGAATGCTGTCATTTAAAACTCTGCTAATTGACTTTCGCGCAACGTATTGCCTAGCCTGCCAAGGTGCGAAGACCTCACGCTTTTCACTTTTCACCTCTCACGCAGTAACAGGACGAGCGTGTTCATGGAATAACGCGTGCCAGATCCGTGGCACACCTCCCGCTCGCTGTTCGACGAATCGGGTGAAAGACGATATGGTACGAGACCGCCTGCTTAGTACGCATGCAACCTTCGATCTTACAGAAAAAATCTGATCTGATTGAGAAGCTTAGGGATGTTCCCCATAAGCCTGGCGTTTACCTGATGAAGGACCGCCTCAATCGGATCATCTACGTGGGTAAGGCCAGAGACCTCCGAAAACGACTAGGGCAGCATTTCATGCCTTCTCGGCGAGCGAATGCGGACTTAAAGACCCGGGCTTTGCTAGATAGCGTCTGGGATTTTGAAATCCATCTGGTCCGCAACGAACCGGAGGCGTTGCTGCTCGAGGGCAAACTCATCAAGGACTATCGCCCGAAGTACAACATCAGTTTCCGAGACGACAAACGGTTCCTGCTCGTAAAAGTGAACCTGTCTGATCCGATCCCGCGTTTTCAACTGACGCGACTAAAGAAGGACGACGGCTGTCGTTACTTTGGCCCTTTTGCTCACGCGGGAGCGTTGCGCTCAACCCTAAGCTGGATGCGAAAACGATTTGGCATCCGGTCCTGCCGATCTCCTGAGCCTGGCGAGCAGGATTATCGGCGCTGTTTAGACCACATCATCAAAAACTGTTCTGCGCCGTGCATACGGAAGGTTTCCCTTGAGGAGTATCATCAGCGGGTCTTGGAGGCCTGCGAATTTTTAGACGGCGAAAGCCGGGAACTCTTGGAGCAACTCGAAGCGGAGATGAAGTCGGCGGCGGAAAAGCTCGATTTTGAGCGAGCGACTCAGATTCGAAATATGTTGGAGGATCTGCGGCGCACCACGAAACCGACGCGCCGGTTTACGCGGGGCTCGCTTCCCAGCACGGTCGACCCGGCGGCAGATTTACAGGCTTTAGCGGATGCTTTACTGCTTCCAGGACCGCCGCGGATCATGGAATGTTTCGATATCTCGAATATTTCCACCACGCATGTGGTGGCTTCGATGGTCTGTTTCAAGGACGGCGTGCCGGACAAATCGAACTACCGGCGATACCGCATTCGAACCGTTGAGGGGCAAGACGATTTTGCCAGTATGGCCGAGGTTGTTCGCCGGCGTTATTCCCGGATTTTGTTAGAGACCAAGGCGATCGCTTCGGATCTATCGGAATTCAATCAAGAGCCGGTAGAGGACGCGGTAAGACGGGCGCAATCTCTCGCCGAGCCCGAGACAGGTTCTCCCGACAATATCGAGACTGAGGCAGTCGAAGAGCTCGAGGCAGGTCCTCTCGAGAGCGTCGATACAGGTCCTCTCGACCGGTTCGAGACAAGCCCTCTCGACCGGCTCGAGACAAGCGCTCCGGATGAGCTCGAGGTTAAGATGCCGGAGAAGCCCAAGAGCAGCCCCGAAAGATTGGTCCGTCTCCCGGATTTAATCATCGTTGACGGAGGGAAAGGCCAATTGATTGCGGCTTGCCGGGAACTGCAGCGACTCGGTCTGAGCGAGCGACCGATTATTGGTTTAGCCAAAGAGTTCGAGGAGATTTATCGGCCGAGCCGGCCCCTGCCACTGCGACTGCCCGAGGATTCAGGCGCGCTGCAGCTTTTGCAGCGGATACGGGACGAGGCCCACCGATTTGCTAACGGCTATCACCAGTTGCTAATGAAGAAGAGAATTGCTGAAAGCATTCTCGATGAATGCCCTGGTGTGAGTGATAGCCGGAAACAAGCTCTCTTAGCGAAGTTTGGATCGGTGGAACGTCTCCGGAAGGCTGCAATCGAAGACATCGCAGCCGTCGACGGGATCAGCAACAAGCTGGCTGAAACCATTTGGCGTTTTTTGAACCGCTAGTTCCTGTCTCATAAAATCACGCCTTGAAAAACGGCCAACTGATCCGGTGCCCGCCGTGGCCAAAGCCCACGCTATTTGTGGGACAGGACCAGAAAACCTATTGCGTAAGTGATGGTCTAGTGGTCTTAATCGATCGATGAGGTTGCTGCCCAGCCAGTGGATCCTGTTCACCGGCATCGTTTTAGTTTCTTCAGCGCGAGCACAGGAACTCCGGCCAACTCCCGGGGAATCGCCGGATATTAAGCCGAGTTGGGAGACCCAAAAACAAGTGGCTGAGTACGCGTTGTCGATACCAGCGCCACGGGGGCAGATCACTGATCGCAACGGACAGCCTCTGGCGCAGAATCGGGTTAGTTACAATCTCAGTATTGTTTTCCCGACGCCGCTGAACTTCACGGACGACCAGGTTATCCAGTACGTCAATCAACAGGTTGCGTCCGCGAAAACATTGACCTCGCGTCCGATCAATTGGACCACGGAAGGGGCGATTCAGCATTACCGGAATCGGGGCGTTATTCCGTTCGATATCGCTACCGATCTACCAGATACCGAAGTACAGAGCCTAAAAAGGAGGTTGCCTGATGGGCTTACGCTGCGGGCAACCTATGTTCGTTTTTATCCGCAGGGCCAGCTGGCCGGACATGTTGTCGGTTATACTGGTAGAACCAGCGGCAGCAATACCAAAGCACTCCAAAACGCCGATCTTCTTTGGCCAGACAGCGAAGGCCGGGATGGCCTTGAGTTAACGTTTGACGATCAACTCCGGGGAAAAATGGGGCAGCTGCATTTGATCTTCGACAAGGGCGGTCGTGTGACCGGGCAAAACATCGCGGCGGCGCCAGAGCCCGGTTACAACGTAGTCACCACTCTGGATCTCGACATGCAGCGATTGGCCGAGAAAATTCTTCAAAAGCGCTGCAAGCGAGGAGCAATCGTGGTGATCGATCCGCACACTGGTGAGGTGCTGGCGTTGGCATCTTGGCCCACCATCAATCCGAATGATTTTGTTCCGGTCATTTCGCAGGAGAAGTTTGATAAACTAAACTCGGACCCGAACATTCCACTTCTGCCCAGAGCGTTCCGGTCCGCTTATCCAGCGGGTTCTACCTTTAAGGTGTTTGTTGGGATTGCGGCATTTGAGAGCCACAAACTTTCACCAGACGACGAGTTTGGTTGCCCGGGAGCGTTGGACATAGGGAACCTGACCTTTCATAACTGGAAGAAGGGCGACGCAGGAGACCTCGATTTTCGGGAAGCTTTAACGCAATCTTGCGATACTTGGTTTTATCAATTGGGAATGAAGTTAGGAGCATCCACGATGGTCCAGTGGGCTCAACGCATGGGGCTCGGACAGCGCACCGGGATCTTGCTGAATGGCGAAGCCGAAGGACGAATCCCGACCGACCAGTACATGCAGGTTACGTATAAGCGGCACTTCTTGCCTGGTGATCTGGCAAACTTCTCTATCGGTCAGGGAGACATTTTGGTGACGCCGTTGCAGATGGCCCAAGCGATGGCCACGGTGGCCAATGGTGGAACGCTGTTTCAATCCAGAATTGTCAGACAGGTCCAAACCTTGAGCGGCGAGGTTGTGTATACATATAGCCCGCGAGCCAAGGACCTCTTAAATCTCGGCAAGGTCACTCGAGAAGAGTTGAAAGAAGGGATGCTCGGAGCGGTGAATAGCGGAAACGGAACGGGTGGTGCGGCAAGCTTGGACAACGTCAAAGTGGCCGGAAAAACTGGCACGGCTCAATGGGGGCCGAAAAAGCGAGAACGAACCGCTGCTTGGTTTGCCGGGTTCGCGCCAGCCGATAATCCGCAATACGCGTTTGCTGCCGTGTACGAGGGAGCGGTAGGTGAGCCAGCCCATGGAGGCAGCAAAGCTGCCCCGATGATCGGTGATCTGCTCCGAGAATTATTTAAAGACGTTCCGAAAAAATCCTCCGAGAAGGAGAACAATGACCACAACGATCAGGACGACGATTCTGATCAGAGCGATTAGGAACGCCGTGAACGCCGGGAGCGCACGGGAGCGCCGGGAACGGTCGATTCGTGGCGTTCCTGCTCGTTTTAAATGGCGTCGAGAATGCTCGGAGTAAGGAGACAGGAGGGTCCGGATCGGATGATTGTTCCCGGCGTTCCCGTGCGCTCCCCGCGTTCACGGCGTTGTTAATGTTTTCCCCTTGCGGGCTGAAGCCTTTGCGTAGAGTCTCCTCCGATGTTTATGAAACGGACCCCTATACTTATAGCCGTTCTGGCGTTGGCATCTGGAGTCTACGCAGAAGACGCCAAGCCCAGCCCGTCTCCAGCCGAGGGTCAGGCCTCGCCGAGTAGCGCGTTCAAGGACGAAAAGGACAAACTTAGCTACACGATCGGCGTCGATATTGGTAAAACCCTCCAGCGGATTCCGGCGGAGCTGAACCAAAGCGCTTTGACTCAGGGGATAACGGATGTGCTCGGAAATAAGCCTAAGGCGCTTACTGATGCTGAACTGCAACAAGTGATGCAGGCGTTCCAACAAAAGCTGGCTCAGCAGCGTGAGGAACAAATGGTACAGAAGCAACAGGACAACAAGGTCACGGCTGAAAAGAACAAGGCCGAAGGAAAGAAGTTCCTGGATTCGAATTCCAAGGAGCCTGGAGTCACCACTTTAGCCGACGGATTGCAATATAAGGTAGTCAAGAACGGTAACGGCGACAAACCGAAGGACACCGACGTTGTTGAGGTAAATTATCGAGGTACACTCATCGACGGTAAAGAGTTTGATAGTTCTGCGAAGAATGGCGGTCCAGTGTCATTTCCAGTAAATGAGGTGATCAAGGGTTGGTCGGAAGCCTTGAAGCTGATGCCCGTTGGCTCGAAGTGGCAACTTTATCTGCCTCCTGAATTGGCCTACGGAGACGAGGGCGAGGGAGACGATATTGCACCGGGTTCAACCTTGGTTTTCGAAGTGGAGTTATTGGGGATCAAGAAGGACGATAAGGGAGCCAGCCAAGCTCAACCGAGCCCGAAGTCTCAATAGCGAGCGCCCTGGAGGGGAGCCGCTTTTGCCCGAACCCTGTTTGCGCGCACATTCCTGAAACCCCACGTTTGCTGCCTGGGTGTGTACTTTGCAGGCGGCTCCCGCGACCGGCCCCTGATGCCCTTATAGCCCACCGCGATCCATTGTTTTCCACGGACTCTCCGC
>DASUWQ010000183.1:0-9909 GCA_036378375.1 Chthoniobacterales bacterium | reverse complement strand
CCATTCGGGCTAGTTCCTATTTATGCCATCAGACGAACTTAAGGAGCAAATTAAGGACATGTTGATCACGAACCTGATGCTCCGAACTCCAAAAGAAGAAATCGCTAACGACATGCCCCTTTTTGGCCCGGACGGTTTGGGCCTCGATTCGATCGACGCCTTACAGCTGGTCGTCAGTATGGAAAAAGCTTTCGGCGTTGGGGTACCGAACTCTGATGTCGCTCGAGTCGCCCTAGCGTCGGTGAATACGATTCACGATTATATTCTCGAGCAGACGGGGCATAGCCCGGCGTAGGGGAAAGGTGATTGGTGATTAGTGATTAGTGATTGGCAAGAATAGCGTCGCACCTAGGCTTTGTGCTGGACAACCCCTGATCGGAGGCAGAACCCCGGTCTCCCACCAATCACAAATCTCTAATCACCAATCACAGCTGTCCCTAGCGTTGGTCTGCCCCATTGATCCCATCGATCAACTGCCGCAACCGGCCGAAATTCCGGCGGTGCGGACTGCAGGTGAGCCTTGGCAAATGGAGGGTATCCGGCTCGTTCTTCTCGGCTTTCAAGGGGGCTGTAACCATCAGCGGTCGCTTCTCAAAGAGGTCGGCGAACTCCTTGTTCAAGACTTCGACTGCTTGATCAGTCAGTGGATTCTGCAACCGGAACACCAGTTGCTCCCCGACCCAGCGGTAAGAATGAAAATTCCGGTAAAACCCTACGATTTGTTCGACGGCAGCCCTGACATCATCCGCCACACTAAATAGATGAAAATCATCTTTTGAAACCAGCCCCTCCTTCAAGAGATGGTCATGGAGAAAATCAATCCACGTTTTCCAATACTTTCCGCCCGGCTTATCAATCAGGACCACCGGGATGATCCGAGCCTTGCCCGTCTGCATCAGGGTCAAGCATTCGAACCCCTCGTCCATCGTCCCAAACCCGCCCGGGAACAGCGTTATGGCATGACTTTCTTTCAGGAAATTAAGTTTCCGCGTAAAGAAATAGTTAAAATTCACGAGCTTCGGATCGCCCTCGATGATCTCGTTTGCTCGCTGCTCGAACGGTAAACGAATGTTCAGACCGAAACTGTGCTCGCGTCCCGCACCGCGCTGGGCTGCCCCCATGATACCGTCCCCTCCTCCCGTGACGATCATGTAGCCCTCGCTTCGCATTGCCGAAGCAAATTCTTCGGCGGCCATGAATTCGGGTGCAGTCGACGCCGTCCGGGCAGACCCGAAGACCGCGACCTTGCGCACTCCCTGGTAGGGAGCAAAAACCTTGGACGCAGCTCGCAGCTCTTTCAGGGAGCGATTGATCATCTTGAGGTCAGCGACCGGCACCGCGTCCCGGCCCATGCGTAGTGCCGTTACAATCATTTCTGCGATCAATTCCGGCGATTCCGTGACTCCCCAGTCCGCTAACAACTCCCGGATCCGCCGATCGAACTCTTCATCCCCGGACGACGCAAACGCTGCATGGAGCGCGTGAATCCCACCCGCCGTAAAATCTTGCACGCCCAGATCTAGAACGAGATTGGGTCCTCCGCAACTGCGCTCGCCTTAGGCTCGCGCTGTGAGAGGTGAGAGGTGAGAGGTGAGACGTTAGACGTGAGAGGTAATCCGCGTGACCTAATCACTTCTCACCTCTCACTTCTCACCTCTCACGACGGCGAGCCTAAGGCGAGCCGTCTATAAGACGGTGTGCAGCAGCGCCCAGATTCCCACCGTCAGGGCCGCCAAGGAATCTCCTGCGATAAGACCCCCTCCTATGAGGGAAGTCGTACTCATATCCGACGGTAGCTCCGCGGCAGCAGTCGTGGCGGACGCGGCCGGGTGACCTAGAATGTCGTTTGGACTATTTGAAACCAGATCATCTCGCGAAGCAGCTGGCCGGCGCGCAGAGAGAAACGACATTAGCCCGTTGTACAAAGAAGATGCTACACCGCCCGCGGTCCACCAAAGCACCGTCGGTAGTTCCACAAACCCGCCTAAAGAGGATGCATATGGACTCGAGAGAAAAACAGCATCCAGAAGGAAGTCGGTTATCTTTCCAGTCCGGGAACCGGCTGCAAACCGCTTGTATTGAGGTCGGCTCTTGATGAGCTTGCGAAGAATCTCAATCACGAGCCCTAAAGCCACCCCAAGTCGCAGCGCATCCATCACTTGCGGTTGAGCCGACGTAATTCCTTTCAGCGCGCCGACAAATTTATAGGTCATCGCGGATTGCCATTTCTCGGCCCCGGGCAGATGCGGATTGCTAAATTGATCCTGGGTCAGAATCGGATACGCGCTCATGAAAAGCTTGGCAAAAACGACGGCAAGAATCGCTCCCATCGTAATGCCGATAACTTGGTAACGAAACTGCATCACACGGTTAGTGCCCAATCGCCAGCCGGTCGAGCGATCTTGCTGCATATCGCCGCCTTCACTACACGCAATGAAGACGATCGAAGCAGCCAACAGACCAACTCCGGGGTCGCGTAATCCCAATGCCGCCATCAAGAAAACACTCAACACAAATGCGCTGGAGATCGGATTCCAATCCGAAATACCCAGGGAAATGCCGTTAACCAGAACAAACAGAAAAGAAAGCAGCACTGCGATTGCTAGAAAAAGCCAAGGTTGATGCAGGACTTGGCTCCCGACCACCACGATGCCGATCCCCCAGAATAAGATCCAAACCATGAGACCTACCTGGTTGACTCGTTTCCAGTCCTCCTGAGGAGCCACCGCCTCCGAGCTCTTTTCAATGAATCGGCGAACGGCTTGTATCAGAATCAGGATAATATCGATGATGGCCGCTCCCAGGATTGTGCCCAGGGAAATAATGAAACCAATTTTCCGAAAAGGATCTCCCGGATGCAGCCACCCGATGCTGATCAGATAAGGGGTTGACCAGATACCGATAAGCCCAACTACCAGGGCCGGAATCGCAATCCGAGCGCCGACAATCGCGCCTGCACCCAGAGTCGAAGCCGAAATGCCCGCCTTTTCCAGCATCGTTACGCCTGACGCGGAAAGACCGAACTGAGTGAACCAGGGAATATTCAGTGAAGATACTCCGATGGCATAACCGGCTGCCATTCCGCTTGCCAGCTTCGCGATCGACCGCTTGAGCAGATCTTTGTCGGATAGCGCGCGTAGAATATTTGCGACAGCAGACCCAGACGGAAAGAAAAGCTGCATTCGATCGACCAAAAGCGGCGTATAAAGCATTCCCACCCCGACACCGAACATTCCAATACAGAGATAATAGAGCACGAGCTCCCAGGCCGGCGGTTCAGGTAATCCTAACCAGACCATCGCCTGCGCCAACACCGCCATTCCGCACATACCCGCCACGGAAGCGGCCATGGTCTGAATGTAGTTTGCCCCATGCTTCCCATGGGAGCCGTACCCGAAGGTCACGGCGCTGCCGAGAATCCCCGCCAAAACCTGCCCGCCAACAAAAAACCCGAGAGAGAAATTCATGAAAGCGGCCGTGATGCCACCCAGTGGGCCCAGAATTAGAATGGCAACGGCCCCCAACAACAGATGATACCCGCGCGAACCGATCGGTGGTAAGAAACGTGGATGCCGGATGAGATTGGTTGTCGGTTTTTCGGTGGCGGGTGCCGTAATGACCTCTTGCGGTTTAGCTGCAGTAACGAAGCCGGGATCCACACCACCAACGGGGTTTTGACTGGGAGCACGGTTCGTAAAGCCTTTGGGATCAGTCATAGACATTTTTTGGGGGAGCAAGGATCATACCGGTGGGTGCGTTGCAGCACAAGGCAAGCTTACGCGTGAGAAGTGAGACATGATTCATGAGAAGTGAGAGGTGGTTCGGACGATTCGGCAGTAATCAGCTCTAAGGCTTTTTCGGCGGCTCAGCAGCGTGAAAACCGGTTGCTTCGCTACAACGCTCAACCTCGCTCGCAGCATACTTCTCAAGTCTCACCAATCACTTCTCACTTCTCACGACCCAGGTCTCGTGCTAAGAGCACGGTTCCGCATGATTGTTATTCTTAAGCCGCATTCGACCGAGCCAGAGATACAGGTTGTTATCGAGGAAGTAGAAAAACTGGGCTATACTCCCCACCCAATTCGAGGAGCTCTGCAAACCGTCGTTGCGGCTATCGGCGATGAGCGCGTTCATCAGACGCTCGAATCACTGAATGCATTGTCTCAGGTCGAGCGGGTCCTCCGAGTCCAAAAACGATACAAACTCGTGAGTCGGGAATCAGCGGACAATGATACCGTGGTTGACGTGGACGGAGTTAAGGTCGGCGGGAAAAACTTTGTGATTATGGCTGGTCCTTGCAGTGTGGAGTCCGAAGACCAGTTGTTGGCCACGGCACGGGCGGTACGTAAGCGTGGCGCCAGTATCCTCCGAGGCGGCGCTTACAAACCGCGTACATCTCCCTATGAATTCCAGGGACTGGGCAAAGAAGGTTTACGCATTTTGGATCTTGCTCGGCAGGAAACCGGACTCAAGATCATTACTGAAGTCCTCAGCGAACGGGATGTCGAACACGTGGCGGAAGCCGCCGACATCCTACAAATCGGGGCGCGCAATGCTCAAAATTTCCAGCTACTGATCGAGTGCGCTAAATCGCATAAACCGGTCCTGTTGAAGCGCGGCATGAACCAGAAAATTGAAGAATGGCTGCTTGCCGCTGAATACCTCTTAGCTAACGGCAACTCTCGGGTCCTTCTTTGCGAACGCGGTATCCGAACATTTGAAACTTATACCCGGAATACGCTTGATCTTGCCGCCGTCGCCATTGCTAAAAAGGAATCTCATTTACCCGTCATCGTTGACCCAAGTCAGGGCTGTGGCCGGGCGGATCTAGTAAAAGTGCTCTGCCGTGGCGCCGCCGCGGTTGGCGCCGATGGCTTATTGATCGAAGTCCATCCAAACCCCGCCGAAGCCCTGAGCGACGGGCAGCAGCAAGTCGACTTTTCCACCTTCGGTGACTTGGTCACGGAGCTCGCACCGTTCCTGCAGGCAGCGGGACGGACTCTGGTGTGAGAAGTGATCGGTGAGAGGTGAGAAGTTGGGCGCGACCACCATTGGCGGGGCGAGGCTCCCCTAACAACGCAACGGGTGAGCAGCGACGCTGATTTTTCTCCGGTCCGATCCTGTTGTTAGGCCGATAAACGCGCCGAGCCGTGAAGCAGCCCATCTCCCCGGCTCGGCGCGCGTATCAGCTAGCCACCCGTCTTCTACAGCAAACCTCTAGTCCTCCGCTCGAGTCGCAAGGTTATCCGGGAGCCTCGCCCCACCAGCCAGGGAACACGAACAACCGATCACTTCTAATGTCTCAGGCCTCACCCCGATAGGCTTTCTCCAATACTTTTAGATCCAGCTTATTCATCTGCCACAAAGCTTTCGTGACTCGGTCAACTCTGGCTTGGTCACCCTGGCCGAGCATTTTTGTGACCAACGAAGGAATGATTTGCCAGGACAGGCCGAATTTGTCCTTTAGCCAGCCGCATTCCCGCTGCTCTCCCCCTGCCGATAACTTTTCCCATAACTCGTCGATCTCTTCTTGAGTGTCACAACTGACCAAGAATGAGATCGCTTCTGTGAATTTGTACGTTGGTCCCGCGTTCAACGCGATGAACTCTTCGCCGTCCAGCACAAAACTCACCGTCATTACCGTCCCGGCATCGCCCGGGGCTTCCTTTCCGTAGTGACTGACGCCCAAGACCTTAGAGTTTTTAAAGATGGAGACATAAAAGTGCGCGGCTTCTTCCGCGTTGCCATCGAACCATAAGAATGGAGTTATCTTTTTTTGCATAAGCTTTTCACAGATACGACGAACGAGTCAGGGGTTATTGGACACTAGACTCTAAAGCCCGAACCCGCGCGGTGACACGAATGGGATTCATGTGGCCATTCCAATCCAATCACCAATCACTTCTCACGTCTCACCCATTGCTAGTTAGCCCCTCGACTGCCGCCGTCTCCTCCTCTATTCTCCCTTGAGAATGTCTTCTCAATTTGATGTCGCAATCATCGGTGGAGGTCCGGCCGGCAGCGTTGCTGGATCAGTATTGGCTAAATATGGACGCAGCGTCGTCATTCTTGAGCGCGAAAAGTTTCCCCGTTTTCAAGTCGGTGAATCCACCATTCCCGCCAGTCTGGACACATTGCACAGGATCGGCGTCAAAGAGAAGATCGACCAAGCTGGTTTTCTGAGCAAGGACGGGGGCGAAATCGTTTCAGCTTGTGGAGGCGCTCGGGCAAAGTTCTTCTTCCGTAACGCGCTCAATCCACGTTGGAAAACCGCCTATCAGATCGACCGAATGACTTTCGATGATATCCTGCTGCGGCATGCGCAGAGCTTAGGATGCGAGGTTAGAGAAGAAACCCGGGTAGAGTCGGTGGAGTTCGATGCCGACGGCGTGACGCTCCATTGCAGAAACAATCCGGCGCCTACTCGCGCCACCTATGTCATCGACTGCTCTGGAAGAAGCAGCCTGCTCGCTAACCGGTTTCGCCTCAAGCAACCGATTCCTCATCTCAAAAAATTTTCCGTTTACTCGTACTATCAACGAAACAATAAATCGAACGACCCAGAGGACGGTTATACCCGCATGATTCGTGGCAGTGATGCGTGGTTCTGGGTAATCCCGATTGCCGACGGAAAAATAAGCGTCGGAGTCGTGATGGATTTGGCGAGATTCAACCAGCTCAAGCTCTCTCCTGAGGAGGCGCTCAATCGAACCATCGAAGAACAGCCCGAGGTCCGGAAATGGGTGGAGAACACCACCCGGTATATGCCAGTCTTTGCCACCGCGGATTTCTCTTATGCGGTGAGCCAACTCACCGGAGAGCGATGGATTTTGGCTGGGGATGCCGCCGGCTTTCTCGACCCGGTATTCAGCAGCGGTATCTACCTTGCCATTTACTCGGGCGAAAAAGCCGGAGAAACCATCAACTCAGCGTTAGCCAAGCCCGCAAAGAAAGGCATTGCCTATCGACGATACGAGCGGGCCGTGCAAAAACGGCTCGGTTCTTACCTCAAGCTCACTTCGGGTTGGTACACGAAAGAGTTTATCGAGATCTTCCTCCATCCGCGAGAAATGGTGAACATGGTCGCGATCGTTAACTCCGTTCTCGGCGGTAACCCGCCAAGGACGCTCCAAGAAAAGCTCGTGATGGGGCTATTTTACTTCCTGGTTTTTATGCAAGGTCGTACGGGGAAATTGGTGCCGCAGCTCACCTTTCAGCCTAAACCGGCACCAACAGCCGCTCGTGCGGAAGAGCTAGAAGCTAGAATCTAAGAGCTGCCACAGGGAAAAGCAGGGTGCTCAGTAGGAGAGTGGCTTTCGGGATAACACAGATGGGACTTATAGGCCACATGGGACTTATGCGCCTGTCGCCTTACGCGTCGGGCCTGACACCCGCGTAGTTCCTTTCCTACTCCCATAAGTCGCATAGGTCTCATAAGTCCCATCCGTTGCAGCCCAGCGCTAAATTGAGGCCTACAGTCTCGCTTTACTTGACTATGTCAACTAATTAGTTGACTATGGCAACTATCTATTCGCCCTATGAAAGACTCCGCACCTACCTCATCCGGCTCGGACACACGCATCGCTGCGTTCCGTCGGTTCAACCGGTTTTACACCCAGAAGATTGGGGTCCTGGATAGATGCTACCTGCAGAGCGAGTTTTCCGTTGGTGAAGGACGGGTGCTCTACGAGTTAACTCAGCGCGATGAAATTACCGCCAGCGAGATCAGCGCCAATCTTGGGCTGGATATGGGTTATCTCAGCCGGATTCTAGCTAAACTGGAGAGACAACAATTGATCCGAAGAGCGTTGGCCGAACAAGACGCCCGGCAGCGTCTCATTCAAGTGACCCCCAAAGGAAGGAAAGCGATGAGTACACTCGAGTCACGATCTGAAAAGCAAGCCGGATCGCTGTTAGCCGAATTAACCGACCCACAACAAACCAGCGTCCTGCATGCAATGTCGCAGATCCAAGCGACCTTGGGAGACTCCAAGGCTATCAATGAGCCCTACATCATTCGAACCAATCGTACCGGTGATCTCAGCTGGATCGCTCAGCGGCACGCGATTCTCTACAGCAAGGAATATGGATTGAACCAAGCATTTGAAGCCTTAGTGCTGGAGATCGCCGCCCATTTCCTGAAGCATTATGATCCCGACGCCGAGCGCTGTTGGGTGGCTGAAAGATCCGGCGAAATCCTCGGCTGTGTCCTCCTAGTGAAGAGTTCGAAACAGATCGCCAAATTGCGCCTCCTGCTGGTCGAACCATCTGCCCGCGGTCTCGGTATCGGCAAACGCCTGGTCGAAGAATGCATCCGTTTCGCCAGAGAGAAAGGCTATAAAAAAATCGTCCTGTGGACTCAAAGTAGTCTCACCGCTGCTCGAGGCATCTACCAGAAAGCCGGTTTCGAGCTCGTCACCACCAACAGTCATGAAGACTTCGGCCCGCGACTTACGGCCGAGACATGGGAATTGCGCTTGTAGACGGGCATCGTCGCGGGCAGAAGCACCCAGGTAAGTAGTAAGTAGCAAGTAGTTCGGCGGGAAACTCGTCAGAGGATGTCTGTACCGCTTACCGCTTACTGCTTACTTTTGCTAGCCACGACTTGCGGCGACTTTACGCCACCACCATCACTTGCCTAATGGACTTTGCCTCCGCGAGGCGATCGAATGCTTCGTTGAGCTCTTCCAGGCCTACGGTCTCGCTTAGCAATTTGTTAATCGGGAGTTTGCCTTGCTGATAAAGAGATATATACCTCGGGATATCGCGGGCCGGCACACAAGAGCCGACATAACTCCCTTTCAACGTCCGCTCCTCTGCTACCAATTGGGCCGGTGAAATCGACAGTTGTTGTGTCGGATGAGGCAGGCTCGCCGTGACGGTGGTACCGCCTCTTCGGGTCACATCGTAAGAGAGCTTCAAGGCGGGCACCGAGCTCGCCATTTCAAAAGAGAAATCCGCGCCGCCTCCAGTTAAATCGCGCACCTCCGCAACGGTATCTGCGCCGGCTAAAACGGTGTGGGTTGCTCCAAGCGCGGTCGCGACAGTCAGTTTGCTCGGATTGGTATCGATCGCGACAATCTTTGCGGCACCCACCGCATTGGCCGCTAAGAGCGCACATAAGCCAACACCGCCAAGTCCGACCACGGCCACGTTACAACCGGCGGGTACTTTGGCTGTATTGACCACGGCTCCCACCCCCGTCATCACCGCGCAACCGAAGAGCGCCGCCTCTTGGGCTGGCAAGCTCTTATCTACCTTCACCGCAGATCGGCGAGAAACCACGGCATACTCCGCAAATGCTGAAACGCCCAAATGATGAAATAGCGGTTCCTTCGGGCGAGATAACCGTTTAGCTCCAGACAACAGAGTACCGGTTAGATTGGCTTTAGCGGCTGGCTCGCATAAGCCGGGACGCCCTTCCATGCAAGGGACACATGCCCCGCAAGACGGAACAAACGACAGAACCACTTGATCTCCCGGTTTGAGATCCGTAACTCCGGAACCGCATTCAACCACTTCACCAGCTGCCTCATGGCCGAGCACCATAGGAACCGGTCGCGGCCGATCCCCGTTTATCACGGATAGATCTGAGTGGCAGAGCCCGGTGGCCTTAATCCGAAGTAAAAGCTCGCCCGGTCCCGGGGGCTCCAAAGCAACGTCTTCGATGATTAAAGGTTTCGAGTCGATGTACGGGCGGGAGCGGCCCATTTCCTGAAGAACAGCAGCTTTCATAGCAGTAAAGAGATCAGTTATCAGTAATCCGTAGGTCAGTAGTCAGTCCAGCGGCGATGAAGAACAACCGATTACTCATTATCTGATTACTGATGGAGTGGGCCGGAAAGGAAGCGATCCTCGTACTTCGTCCTCGTGCTCGTCGTCGTCCTCGTCCTCGATTTGTTGCTGCAG